>CAITEC010000140.1 GCA_903891325.1 uncultured Opitutaceae bacterium | reverse complement strand
GTCGCATCTTATATAGAAATGGGCCGCTGCTATGCGCAAAATAGGCCCAAAACCGCGAAAACCGATCAGGCCTTCAAAAGTGATCCGCCAAAAGCCCCTTCATGAAATATGCGGGCTAAGGACGCCCCCGTCAGGCAGTAATCAGGAAGCGGCCCCCTGCATGTCATTGCGTCGAAAAAAGATCTTCCGTCCCCCGTCCCCGACGGCCACCACGATCTACGTGCGGCCGGGCTACAACCGCGTGTTGGCCGAGGAGTTCGAGGCGCTCAAGCGCAAGCGGGTCGAGCTGGTGAAGGACAAGGTCGAGGCGCACAGCCAGGGCGACCTGCGGGAGAACTTCGGGTTCAAGGCGGCCAAGGACGCCATTCGCGCGGTCGACCAGAAGATGACCGCGCTCGACCGGTTCGTCGCCCGCAACGCCTTCATCGAGGTCGATCCGGCCACGTGGCTCGCCAAGCCGACGGACACGCTGCAGCTCGGGCATGTGGCGGTGATCGAGAAGCAGGACGTGCCCGCGAGGCGAAGGCACCGCTTCACGTTTCTCGTGACCACGCACGGCGAGACCGCAAGCGATCCCGAGTCCGGGATTGAATGCCTGCCGCACAATTCACCCCTGGCCGCCGTGCTGCTCGGCCTCACGGTGGACACGCCGACCAAGGTCATGCTCCCTGCCGGCGAGGCGGTTGTGACCGTCCTTTCCATCCGCAACCCGACCCAGGGCGAACTCGATCGGCTGCTCACCGCGATCAAGGCGCCGGAGATCGAGGAAAGCTAGGAAGGGGAGGAGGCGCCGGCGGCGGTTGCGCCGGCCCTGCCTTCCGGGTTCCTAATTCTCCAGCGCCTTGCGGAAGAGTCGCACCTCGCCCATCTCCAGCTCGAGGGTGTGGTGGCGGGAGGAAGCGCCGCCGTCGACGGGCATGAGGGGGTGCGGAAGGGAAAGGACGCGGTGGCCCGGTTCGGTGGCCACCAGCATGGCGATGTCGCGAGTGGCATAGATGATGTCGGACCGGGAACTCCAGAGCGGGACACCCGCCTCGGTCGCGAGCCAGCGCAGGACGGCTATCGGCACGGGCCCGGTGCCCACGTAGACGGAGGTGTAGCCGTCGTCCTTGATGCGGGCGAAGGCGGGCTCGTCGTTGTCGACCCACCGGCCCAGGATTTCGGCCCCGGGGCTGCGCATGACGAAGCGCGGGCCGCGGTCGCTCGCAACGCCGAAACGCAGGCGGGGAGCCGCTCCCTCGGTGGCGATCGTCATCGGACCGGGTGCGGGAAGCACCGAGAAGCGCATCCCGGTGAGGGTCTCCATCTGGCCCAGGTCGAGCCGGTCCGGGGCGATATAGCCCGGGGCGTACACCCAAAGCACGATCGCCCCGCTGTCCTTCAGCCTCTCGCGCCAGGCCGACACCTGCCCGGGCGAAAGCTTGAAGACATTGAGGGCGAGCAGGAGCTTGTAGCGCGTGCAGTCGGCGCGCGTGAGGTCCTCGTGATGGAGGAAGTCGGCCGGGGCTCCCAGGCGGAAAATCCCCTGCGACTGGGTGTTCAGGAACCAGTGGTTGATGAAGTCGCTGTAGCCCATGCCGAAATTCCTCCAGGGCTTCTCCGCCAGCCAGTGCTGCGTCGCGGTGAACACCTTGTCATCGGCGACGACCGCGACGTCGGACACCGGGCTTATGTCCAATCGCGGACGGAGCCGGCCCAGGTCGGCGAAGCGGCGGATCTCCTCGATGATCAGGGGCGTGGAATACCAGCCCTGGGGGGATGAGTTGACCGAGCCGAAGTCGAAGAGCCACCCGGCGGCGCCGCGGGTGAACATCTGGCCCAGGTCTCGGTCGAGGATCCGGAGAGTGCCCTTGACGGTGTCGGAGCCGGGGCCGCCGTCCCCGCCGACCACCTTGAGGGGATGCTTGTCCACGTAGGTGCTCGGATCCATTTCGCTCAGGTAAAGCTTGCCGCTGCGGCGGATGGACTCGGTCAAGGCCCGGAAGGCGCCGGTGCCGCCAAGTCCCCGGGAGTGTCCATAGGCGTTGCAGCCACCGTCGAGCATCGTGGGCGAGCCGAAGGCATCGAAGCCGTTCTTGCCCTGGTAGGAGTAGGTGACCGCCAGGTAGTCGAGGTCGGTGCAGGCGAGCACCTTCCTGAACTCGAGGTAGCCGCCTTCCTGGATTTCGACCTGCTCGAGAAGGTAGCCGTAGAAGGTGCCGCAGATGAGGCGCCGTCTGACGGCGTCCTTAACGACCTTGGCGAAGAAGCAGACAGTCTCGGCCACGACCTCGTGGAGCGCCGCGTAGTAGCTGATCACTGCCTGCTCCTTCGCCGGGTCGCGCAGCAGGCCCGCCGTGGTGGTGAGGCGAGCGGTGGCGGCGGGCGCCGGGCCGGTCCTCGCCTCCATGGGCCCGCTCAGGTCGGGCAATTGCTCCGCGCCCCAGCAGTTCCACTCGCCTGTCTGGCCGGTGACCGGGTGGTAGCCCACGATCCGGCTGCGCAGGGGCGTGGCCTCGAAGTGGGCAATGAACGACCGCACGGCGTCCGCGGTGTCGGAGCGCCACTTCTCGGAGGCGAACGAGACGGCCCAAAGATCCTCGCCCTGGCCGAAGTGGTAGCCGCCCTCGGACTCCGGGAGGCGCTGGGTCTTGATGACGTCATACCGATCGGAGGGCCCGTCGAGGGCGTATTTCATGCACTCCTCCGGATGGGCCGCCTTCCACCAGCCTGGGGCGTCGAGCTGCAGGCGGGGCAGGAAGCGGGCCTCGGGGTCGGCCTCCAGCATCCGGGCGAGGAAAACTTCGATGAGGGTCCAGTCGTAGGCGCCCGGGCCCCGCCAGCCCGCACCGAGCCCCACGATCGGGTTGTACATGTGGACGCCGGACTTCGCGAAGTTCCCGGTTGCGGTGACAAGCGCGGTTGCGGTGGCCATGAGGGGATAGACCTCGGCGCCGTTGACGAAAAGGCGAGGACCGCCGTGTTCGGTGCGCACCTCCGACCTGAGGGCGGGCTCGCCGGCCAGGCGGGCAAAAATGTCCCCCGCCCGGGACGGCGCCGCGGGGTTGGCCCGGAGCCAGGCGGACTGGCCCAGTGCTCCGGCACCGGCGGCCAGGCCGGCGAGGCGAAGAAATTCACGGCGTTTGATCGCCCGGGGCGGCTCGTCCATGGCTCACAGCATGGTGAGGGACGGGCGAGGTCAATCCCAGGGGGCGGCGGATGGGGTCATATCATGTCGTTGGAAGATCCGGAGGCGATTCAACTGCGTAACTCCATTGCCTCGTCTCGACGATCCGTCCGGATGATTGACTTCGATCGAGCCCATGCCGCCGCCACAATTTGAAGCCGATCCGCGGCCGCCTGAGGATTTCGCCCCACTAATTGCAACCGAGGAGCCTGTCCTTCTCGTCGGCGGCCAGGCTGTCAACGATATGCCCAAACTCCGTTCATTCGTGGAGAAACGGTCACCCCGCAAGTTCAAGGCCCTCTGAGGAGGCCTGGCCACGTCTTACGCTGCGGCGTTCCGTCGCGTCGCGGCGCGCAAGGCCGGCAGCGTGAGGAAGTAAACCGCCGCGACCCAGATCGGGGCGGCTGCCGCCCAGCCGAATACGGCGTGGGCCATCGTGGCCCCGAAGCTGTGGAGGAACTCGCCCGGATGCCGCCGGAGCATCGCGGACATTGCGGTGAGATCCGGTCGCGAGCGGCGGGCCCCCGTGATCATTTCGCCCAGTCGGATTGAACCGAGCATCACCGGGAGCCAGATGAAGTTGCACAGGACATTGATGCCCTGGACGATCGGCTGGTTGAGCTTGAGCGCGGCGGCCAGGATGAGGCAAAGGAGGGTCGTCGTGCCCAGAATGGGAAACAGTGCGGCCGCGCTGCCTGCGGCCAACGTGAGCGCGATCCTTTGCGGCGAGACGCCCTGGGTCAGCTGGCGGCCGATGGGTTCAATCAACCGACGGCGCCAGAAGGAGGGGGTCGGCTTGTTCCCGTTTGTGTGCGGCATGTGCCCGCAGGGTGTATCGCCGTGCGGTTGGGCGCAAGGAGGGCGATCCAGTATGTGGGTGCCTTGCCATTATCTCCCCGTATGCCAGAACTCTGCCGGTTTTACGGGATAGTGATACAAATGTATTTCGAAGAGGGCGAACGCCATCATCGACCCCATTTTCACGCGAGGTACCAGGATCATTTGGCAGCCTTTGCCATCCAGCCGGTGGGAATGATCGCCGGATCGCTTCCCCAGAGGCAGCGGCGCCTGGTGGAGGCGTGGGCTGAGCTTCACCAGGCGGAGTTGCTTCGCGATTGGGAAAAGCTAGCTTCGGGAAAGGCCCCTGATTCAATTGAGCCTCTGCAATGACGACCAAGATGGAACACCTCCTTTTCAAGGTTACCGCCTTTGAGATTCTTGGCGATTGGACGCTGCGCGTGCATTTTGACGATGGGACGAATCAGGTAATCGACTTTCGGCCCATCCTTGATGGCGAGCTGTTCGCGCCGCTCAGGGACAAGGAAGTTTTCGCCCGCGTTCGATTGGATCGCCAGTGGCACACCTTGGTTTGGCCGAACGGGGCCGACTTTGACCCGGAGACCCTGCATGAGTGGCCGAAGTATGTGGACGCGCTGCAGGCGCAGATTCGGCGCGGAACTGGGTCGTCACCCAGGACGCTCTCCGGTTAACCCCGAGGCTGGCCCAGCCTTTGCCCTTACGGGCGCGGCTGCCCAGGCCAGGACCTTCGCCAACCACCTTGGGAGCGGATTAACCCTGTTGCCGGCGCGGCCGGCATCCCTTTCATACACGAGCCGGAAGGGCTCTTCGTCGGATGAATTGTCAAATATCCGCACGTTCGGCACGAATTCCAAGGCGGCCCGAAGATTCAGGAGCGACTGCGCGTAGCGACGCGGCAGCCGCTCTGACGGAACGTCATGCCCTCCTCCGGCCACTCTTTGGATCACCCGTGCTTCGGAAAGATCGGGTCCGGACAAACCGATATAGATCAGGGTGACGGAGTAGCCCATCGCAATGGCGTCCCGCATGAACTGAATCTTGGCGCCGACCGGGTCGGAAAAGACCGTCTCCGTGATGAACGACTGCCCCACAGTGAGCAATTCGGCCCGGAGGGCGTCGGCGGCACGGGTGGCGTTCTCGACCGAAAGACCCACTTTGGCGGCGATGTCGTCGGCATTCAGGTAGTGGAGGCCCGACTCACGAAGGAATGCGCGGTAGAAAGTGGACTTCCCAGCGCCGTTGGGACCTGCCAGGACAACGAGGATCGGCGCGCTCATTTCGCCTTCACTGCCGCCATGGCCGTGAATCGGCGGTTTACGAACCTTCCGCGGCGCTTGGATCCGTCAGGCAGGGACTCCATCACCACTCCGGGCTCAGTTGGATCAATGCTGTATGTCGGGCCTTTGTGGCGGTGAATCACGGCCAGGGCCCGCTTTTTTCCCTCGGGAGTGGAAGCCATGGCGATCAATTCGTCGAGATTCTTGACTCGCGATGCCTCCTTCACGGTCACGATGGCATCATGGGTTAGGACACCCTCCATGACGCGACCCAACTTCGCCCAGAACTCGATCTGCGCTGTTGGCGTGCGATCCATCAATGCGGCTGATGCGCGGGCCTGGTTGATCAAATCAGTATCGATGCGAAGCGGGATGGTGCTCATGTGTAATTCGTTGTAGCAAAATGCTACGATGTCAAGTAGCCGCCTCAGAGCCCCAGACGGGCCGCGCTACGGCCGGGTGAGTCGGGAATCAAAGGCAAACGGGTGGGGCCCGGAGACGACCCAGGAGAGGCTGAACCGGGGATGGGCCGGGTTGATCAGGCAGTTCATCTCGTTGGGGACAATCGCGCTCGGGACGAGGTGCGCGACCGACTTCTGCGAGGCCAGCCAGCTGTCGCCGAAGGTCTGGGTCAGGGCGGTGTTCTGCCTCCATCCGCCCGGAAGATCCGGGGCGGCGGCGATCAGCCTGTCGGGCACCTCGATCTCCCATCGGGTGAAGGCCTCGATGGCATTCGAGCGCTGGAGGTGGACCAGGATCTCGGCCATCGCGAGCGCCGTGCTCTGGGCGGCGTAAACGATGGGATGCCCGGGGGTGTGCCACCGCCCTTTCCCGTGGAGGCCGCCGCGGCCGCTGAAGGCGTCGGCGGCGGTCGACGAGAGCTGCGCCAGCGCGATTCGGTGCAGGCGCACGGGCGGCTACATTACGTTGCCGTAGGCGATGCCGTTGATGACCGCCTCGACTTCCCTGGAGCCCAGGTCCGTGTCCAGGAGATCGATGGGCCGGGATCCTGCAAGGGCGGGGGAGGGAGAGCTGAGCCAGCCGGAGACGGCGTCGTTGGTGGAGAAAACCCTTCTGGCCTGGTTCTGGATACGGGCGATCCGGACCAATTTTTCCGTGGTCTCGCGCGAAAGCCGGGCGCGTTTCATCCGCTGGTCCCTTATCGTCCGCGGGGAGACCCCGAGCGTTGCGGCAAGCTCATCGACGGAAAGATCCAGCGCCGCCGCCACCGTTTCAAACGCGCGCGCGGGAAGGCCGGCGCGAATAGCCTCGAGTGCCTGGATGGCCGGCATCTCTGCCACTTCGAACGCGGTGTGCATGGAAACACATAACGGCAATATTGCCTAAAAAACAAGCAAAACTGCCGCTATCGCACCAGGCCATCCTTCAACGCGTCGAGAAACAGGGTGAAATGGCCCTGGATCGCTGACTGGAACGCTTTCACGGATCTGGCCGAGCCGATGAACGCCTCGCCGACCGTCGCCTTGCCTTCGCAAAAGACATCCCTGTTGAGCAGAACCTTTCCATCGGGGCCGGTTACCGTGTAGTGAACACCCAGGGAGCTGCTCATCGACAGACCCGTGGCCGGGAAGCTGGCTGCGTAGATGCGGGCATCCACCTTGATTGCATTCCCTGCGTCTGTTCCAAGGAGGTTCGAGCGCCTGATCACCTCGATGAGCGCGAGTCGGAAGCTCCCGGGGCTGAGGTTTTGTCCCAAATGGGTCGCCCCAGCGGTAACCGTGACATCGCCGAGCGCGTCCGTGGTGACGGGTTCCCGGGAGACAGGGACCGATTGCGGACAAAAAGCGTCGGGTCCGAAGCCGGTCGCGCAGCTGGATATCAGAAACACCGATCCTGCCAGTAGTAGGGCCTCGATCCTCATCGTTCGTGCAATTCGAGCGGAAAGTGTGCTTTAAAACACTCAAATAAAACAGGCCGTCGAGCCGTGTTCCAGGGGCATGCCGGGGATGCGTGGCGCCAGTTTGGATTTGACCCGGAAGCGGTCGCCGCGCGGCCTTGTTGGGAAACATGAAAACCGTGCTGCCGGTGGCGGGGGAGTGGAAGGTGATGCACGCCGAGCCCTGGCTCGGCGCGGGCGTGGGCTGCTCCGCCCTGCCGCTCGCCGACCGCTGGGTGGCGGCCAGCGTCCCCGGCGACGTACACCTGGACTACGAGCGCGCCGGGATCATCGCCGATCCCTTCTTCGGCACGAACCACGACAACTGCCGGTGGATGGAGGAGTGGGACTGGTGGTACCGGGCGGAGGTCACCCCGCCGCAGCCCGGTCCCGGCCAGCGGCTGCATCTTCTCTTCGAGGGGCTCGACGTCTTTGCGACGGTTTACCTTAACGGCGCGAAGGTCGGCGCGAACCGGAACATGTTCACGCCCCTGCGCATTGACGTGACTGACAACGTCAAGCCGGGTGCGAACCGGCTCGAGGTCTGCCTTGCCTCCCCGGTCTCGCCCCCGGACCGGATGCCCTCCCCGGAGGTGCGCGGCTACGGCAATCCCCTGCGGCTCCAGGTGCGCAAGGCTCAGTCCTGCTACGGCTGGAATATCACCCCGCGGCTCGTGACGATCGGGATCTGGAAGCCGGTGTCCTGGCTGTTGGTGGACGAGGTCGAACTCGACGACGTCCATGTGCGCACCCTTTCCGTTGGTCCCGACGGGACTGCGGAGGTGGAGGCTTTGGTCGAAGTCCGCCGCAACCACGGGGCGCTTGGGCCGGTCGAGGTCGAGCTCACGGTGGCAGGGCAGGTGAGGCGGCTGGAATTTGCCTGTGTCGATGTCGGCGGGCGAAGCGCCGAGCGCTTCACCGTACCGCGCGCGAAGCTTTGGTGGCCGCACAACCATGGCGGACAGCCGCTCTATGACTACGGCGCCGTCCTGCGCCGCGGCGGTGTCGAGCGGGACCGGCGCTCCGGCCGATTCGGAATCCGCACGGTGGAGCTGATCCAGGAGTCCGGTTCGGACGGGACCACCTCCTTCATCGTCGCCGTCAACGGCAAGAAAATCTTCCTGAAGGGCATGAACTGGACCCCCGTCGACGCGATCTACGCGCGGATCGACGAGGCGCGGTACCGGGCTCTCCTCGTGGCGACGAAGGACGCGAACATCAACGCGCTGCGGGTCTGGGGCGGGGGAATCTACGAGCACGATTCGTTCTACGACCTGTGCGACACGCTGGGCATCCTCGTGACGCACGACTTCATGTTCGCCTGCGGCTGCTACCCGCAGGACACGGCCTTCCTCGACGAGGTGAGGCGCGAGGCGGAATTCCAGGTGAGGCGCCTGAGGCGCCACCCCTGCCTTGTGGCCTGGTTCGGGGACAATGAGAACGACGTCCTGGCCGACATGAGCTTCAACTACCCGACCTACCGCAACAACCGGCTCAGCAAGGAAATCCTCAGGGACGTCGTCCGGGCGCATGCCCCGTTCGTTCCCTATGTCCCCACCTCGCCCTATTCGCCGACGGTCTATGACCAGAACTCGCCGCTCGAGGGCGATTGCCACCTCTGGGCGCACGGCCAGTCGTACAAGGCCGAGCTCTACGTCGGCCAGAAGCCGCGGATGGTGACGGAGATCGGCCACATGGGCATGCCCGATATTTCGGTGATCGAGCGCTTCGTGAGCGCGGAGAAGCGCTGGCCGATCTGGAACGAGGAGTACCTGACGCACGGTTCCGACTGCACGCGGCTCGACCAGCGGGGGCTGCTCCAGACGATCTGGCAGAGCATCAAGGCCCGCGGATGGGAGGAGCCGTCCTCGCTTGAGGACCTAATCGACAAGTCCCAGCGCCTGCACTCCGAGGCGTCCGAGTTCTGGATCGAGCTGTACGGCGGCCAGCCGGACTGCTGGGGGATATTTTTGTGGAGCCTGTCGGACTGCTGGCCGCAGATTTCCCCCGCCTACATCGCGTATCCCTTCAACCCGAAGCCGTCGCTGGTCGCTGTGAAGGAGGCTTATGGGCGCATTGGCCGCTGAGACTTTCATGTGCGGTGAGTCTTGGCTAACCGCAGGGGGCACGGCTCAGGACCCTGCCAGGGCGACCACGATCGTCTTGCCCGCGTAGGTCGCGCTGTCGCCGGCCGCCAGCTTTTTGCGCTTCCGGGTCTCCACGACTCCGTTCAGCAGGACGAGGCCCTGGCTGATCGCGTGCTTGGCCTGCCCGCCGCTTTCGGCCAGGCCCCCGAACTTCAGGAACTGGCAGAGCTCGATGGGCGTGCCGGAGACCACCACCGGACGGGGCGCGCTTGAATTGGTTTGGGTCATGGGGGCATTATGGCGGGGGACAGCGTCCCCGTAAAGCCGCGGAAAGTCCTGCATTGAACTTGGCCGGCCGCCGTTCCAAATGGCGCGGTGATCGCGTTTACCCCGCCGCTGTCCTTCCGCCTGGCCGCCTGCTCGCTTTTGGCGCTTGTCGCCGCCTGCTCCCTGCGCGCCGCCGATCCGGCGATCATCAACCTATGGCCCGAGGGCGTGCCGGGGCTCAAGGCCGATGCCGGCCCGGAGAAGGAAATCGCGGACGGCCGGGTGTCGAATATCCACTATCCGAGCCTGACCGTCTTTGCGCCGGCGGCGGGCAAGGCGAATGGCACGGCGGTCATTGTCTGCCCCGGGGGCAGCTATGTGCGGCTCGCCTTCGACCATGAGGGGATGGTGCCGGGCCGCTGGTTTGCGGCGAGGGGAGTCTGGGCCTTCGTCCTCAAGTACCGTCTCAAGGAGTACGGGCATCCCGCGCCGCTGCGGGACATCCTGCGGGCGATCCGGCTGGTGCGCTCCCGAGCGGGGGAATTCGGGATCAGGCCCGATCGGATCGGGGTGCTCGGTTTCTCCGCCGGGGGGCACCTGGCGGCGAGCGCAGGGACCCTGTCCGACGCGCCCGAGGGCCGGACCGGCGCCCCGCTTGACGCCGTGAGCGCGCGGCCGGACTTCATGGCGCTGGTCTATCCCGTCATCACGATGGAACCGCCCTACGCCCACGCGGCGTCGCGAATATCGCTGCTTGGCGCCACCCCCTCGCCGGAGCTTGTGAGCCGCCTCTCGCTGGAGAAGCAGGTGACCAAGGACACGTCGCCCGCGTTCCTGGTCCAGACCGAGGAGGACAAGACCGTCCCGATGGAGAACAGCATCCTGTTCTACGAGGCGCTCAAGCGCGCCGGCGTCCCGGCCGAGCTCCATCTTTACGCGGTGGGCGAGCACGGCTTCGGAATGCGGCCGGGCATGGGCCCGACATCCGAGTGGCCGGACCGGCTCGAGGACTGGATGCGCTTCCACGGGTGGCTGCCGGCCTGCGTTGCGGCGGTGAAGCCGGTATCCGTCGTCATGGAGACCGACCTGGGGACGTTCACGGTCGAGGTGGACCTGGCGCGGGCGCCGATAACCGGCGCAAATTTCCTGGGGTATGTGGATAGGGGGTTTTTCAACGGGGGAATCTTCGACCGGGCGGTGCGGCCGGACAACACCCGGCGGCACGATGTGGAAATCCAGGTGATCCAGGCCGAGGAGAATCCCGCCCTGACCCCGAAGCTCCTTCCCCCGATACCGCTTGAGCGGACGAGCGTCACCGGGCTGAGGCATGTCGACGGGGTGATCTCGATGTCCCGCGACAAGCCCGACACGGCGCAGGCGGCGTTCTTCATCACGATCGGCTCCCAGCCCTCGCTGGACTTTGGCGGCAGGCGCAACCCGGACGGGCAGGGCTTCGCCGCGTTTGGCCGGGTTGTCGATGGCAGGGACGTGATCGCGAAGATCCAGGCCGCTCACACGACGACAACCGGTGAGTTTGGCACCGAGACGCTCCTTCCGGTGATCCGGATACGGAAGGCATACCGGAAGACCCCGTGATTGCGGCGTGCGCCTAAGCCTCACACCGACCGATTGGGTGGTTTGCATCGGGGCCCTGGTCCTGAATGTGCTGCTCGGGCTTTATCTCTCCGTGCGGGCGCGGCGCAGGACGGGCGGCAGCGATTTCTTCCTCGCCGGCCGGGCCCTGAAGTGGCCGATCGTCGGGGCCTCGCTCTTCGCGACCAATATTGGCGCCGAGCACATGGTGGGGCTCTCCGGCGACTCCTACCGCTACGGCATCTGCGCGGGAACCGTCGAGCTCACGACGGCCCTGTGCCTGGGATTCGCCGCGGCGGTGCTGCTTCCGTATTACCTGAGGAACCGGGTGTTCACGATCGCCGAATTCCTGGAGATCCGCTTTCGCCCCGCCGCGCGCCTGTGCTTCTCCGGCCTGATGCTCTTCATCTGCGTGGTGACCAAGATGGCCTTCTGCATGTACGCGGGGGCCCTGGTCCTGCAGGCGGTGACGGGATGGGGGATCATGCAAAGCGTCCTGATCATGGGAACAGTGACCGCCGTGATCACGATGATCGGAGGATTCGGCGTGGTCGCCTACACGGATGCCATCCACTCGCCGATCATGATCGCCGGGTCGGCCCTGGTCCTGTTCGTGGGCCTGCACAGGGTGGGCGGGTGGGACGCCCTCTGCGAGGCGGTCAGGCATTCGCCGGTGCCCGGCGGGATGCATATCCACAAGCCCTGGACCGATCCCTCCTATCCTTTCTGGGGCGTGATTGTCGGCGCGGTCTACGGGGGCATTTTCTACTGGGGGATAGACCAGGTGAATGCGCAGCGGATGCTGGGGGCCAGCGACCTCCGGCAGGCGCGGTGGGGAGCCATGTTCGCCGTTCTCCTGAAGCTGACCCCCGTCTTTATCTTCGCCCTCCCCGGCGTCATCGCGCTGGCGCTCAATCCGCGCATCGGGGTGGGCGACAGCCGGGCGACGTTCATCTGGATCCTCGACAATCTCCTCCCGAGCGGCATCCGCGGCTACGTTCTCTCGGCGCTCCTGGGGGCCGTGCTTTCGTCGCTCATCGCCGTCATGAACTCGGTTTCGACCCTGGCGGTGCGCGACTTTGTCATGCGTTTTCGACCCGGACTGGGCGGATCCGGGCAGGTGGCCCTGGGCCGGGTGGCGATCGTCGCCGCGATGCTCCTGGGCTCGGGAGCCGCCGCCGTCATCGCCTGGCAGCCCGACGGAATCTACAAGTACCTGCAGACGATTTCGCTCTACCTGGTCATGCCCCTGACCCCGCCGATCGTCTTTGGGATCATGAGCAGGCGGGTGACATTTGCCGGCGCGGCGGCGTCATTTTTCTCGGGCATCGCGCTGTCGGCCCTGTTCGTGGTGGACGCGCTATTCAAGGACCGAGCGGCCGCGGCGCGGCTTTTCCCGCTGCTCCACCATCCGATCACCGAGAACTACACCTATCGCGGCCTCTGGGGGACCTGTGCCATCACGATCATCCTCTTTGCGGTGTCCGCGTTCACGCGGAAGACCGAGCCGGAAAAGCTCGAGAAGACCACAATCAACTGGGGAGGCCCCATCGCAGCCTTCGAGGGGCTTGCCGACTGGCGGCTCCAGCTGGCCGGGCTGCTCGCGATCACCGCCCTGGCTTATGCGTGGCTGTGGTGAGCCGACCTGATCGATGAACGTCGTCCGATGGTTTTCGATCGGTCTCGCCAGCGCGCTTCTCGCGAGCGGTGCCACCCTCAGGCGCGACATCGAGTACGGCCGCGTCGGCCCGGCGATACTGCGGCTCGACGCAAGCGTTCCCGACGGGGCCGGCCCCTTTCCCGTGGCCATCCTTGTCCACGGCGGGGGCTGGGATCACGGGGACAAGGGCGGAAGCGAGAAACCCGGGAGTTCCGCGGATATAACGCCGTGGTTCGGCATCCTCGACCGGGCGAGGTTCACCTGGTTTTCCATCAACTACCGGATGGCGCCGGCCAACCGATGGCCGGCGTGCCTGGAGGATGCTCAAACCGCCATCCGATGGGTTAAGGTCCACGCCGGGGAGTACCACGGCGATCCGCGGTGCATCATTCTCTTCGGGCACTCCGCGGCCGGCCAGATCGTCTGCCTGGCCGCATTGGAGGCGAAGGACGACACGCGCGTCCAGGGAGTCGTGGGCTGCGCCCCGGTGACGGACTTGGAGCAGGGCTCGGTGATGCACGGCGGAGTCAGTTCCTCGCTCCAGGGGCTCCTCGGGATCAAAGGAGAGCTGACGCCGCGTTCGCGCGTGATTCTTCGCGAGGCCTCGCCCATTCACCACGTTGCCCGAGGGGCGCCGCCCTTCCTGCTGGTCCAGGGAGACGCGGACAAGACGGTTCAACCGGCTCTCACCGAGGCATTCAGGGCCGCGCTCACTTCAGCCGGGGTGCCGTGCGAGGTGATCACGATACCGGGCGGGCCGCATTCGATGATGACCTGGGCCCGGCGCGATCCGTCCTATCCCCAACGCCTTACAAAGTGGCTTCAGGCAATTGGGCGTTCCAGGCCCGAATCGTCCGAATAGGCCGTCGATCCCGCCACGTCCACTTGCTACAATGGCGGTGTGGCACGAACTGCACTTCGCACTCGAACCGGGGGAGAGTCCCTTGACAGCAAATATCAGTCAGACAGTCTGATTGACATGGAAACCACCCTGACTGACTTCCAGCGGAACTTCAGCGCCGCGCGAGCCGCCGCGGACCGGGGCGAGACAATCAAGGTCAAGTCGGGCGAGGCCGTGTACGTGTTCGTCCGGCAAACCGGGCAGCCCGCCCGTCCGTTTTCCGATTTGGAGCATCTCTTCGGCGTCGTCAAGCGGCCCCAGCGCGCCGCATCCCCCCATGAAGCCATTCGAAAGCGCCTTAAGGCGCGCCGTCCTGATTGATGCCGGGCCGCTGGTTGCGGCGATTGACGCGGGGGATACGCACCACGCCTGGGCGCGGAGCACGCTGCCCCGGCTGGCGGGGAGGATGGTGACCTGCGAGGCGGTGGCGGCGGAGGCCGCACACCTGCTCGACAACGATCCGGTGGCGATTGCCGCCCTTCATGGGTTTCTCAGGCGAATCGAAATCGTACCCATCCTTCGCGACGAGCTTGATGCGGTCTTTGGGCGGCTCAAGCGGTTCGCCCCCCGGATGGATCTGGCCGACGGCTGCCTGCTCACCCTTGCCGCCCGGGATCCCGACGCCCTGGTACTCACGACCGACACCCGGGATTTTTCGGCCTATCGCGTTCCCTTCGCGTCGCCCGAGGGGATGTTTGCGGAAACGTGAGGAGTGCCTTGCAGGGTCCCTCCGGTGCGTGCAAGGCTCGCGGGATTCATCCATGAGCCCATCCACAGCCTTTTCCCGCGCTCTCCCTGTGTGGCCCAAGAAATTGACCGGCCGCAAGAACACCTGGGTGAGTTTTCACGCCGGGGTGAAACTGGGCGCCGGCCAGGACGCGGTCCTGCGGATTGCCGCGGCGCAGGCCTATCGGGTCTGGGCGAACGGGCGGATCGTCGGGCGGGGCCCCGCCCGCACCGCCCACCATCACGCCCGCATCGACGCGTGGACGCTGAAGGCGGACGCCGCGGGGACACTTCGGGTGGTCATTGAGGCGATGGCCTACGGGGTCCCCACCTTCTGCTCCACGAATGAGCCGGCGTTTTGCTGCGCCGAGTTGGCGGCGGGGAACGCGGTGCTCGCGTGGACCGCCCCGAAGGGGGGCGGCTTTGCGGCGGAGCATCGGACGGAGCGGGTGCACAAGGTCGAGCGCTACAGCTACCAGCGTGCGTTCCTCGAGGCCTACCGATTCGGGCCCGCGGGATTTGCCTGGCTCGCGGCCGATTATGTCCCGGTCCGGCCGCTGTCGCTGGCGCGGGTCGCGCACCGGCGCACGTGGCTGCCCCGCGGCGTGGCCCTTCCCGACCTGTCCATCGTGAAACCGCTGCCGGGTGCGCTGCGCGGCCGCAAGAAGCCCTTCAGCGCCGCGCTGGCGGCCAAGGCGCCGCGCTGGGGGCATCTTCACGACCCCAAGAAGGCGACAATCGGATTTCGGCAGGAACAG
>CAITEC010000139.1 GCA_903891325.1 uncultured Opitutaceae bacterium | reverse complement strand
CTCCGAGCGCGCTTGGCGACCATCGCCAAACAAGCGCGCTCGGAGATCGCGCTCCACCTCGGAGAGTCGTCAAGGCTGCTTCGGGGCCGGCGAGGCGGGCGGAGCATTTGGCCCCTGCTGCGGCCCATCCTGGCCCGGATCGCGCCCCTGGTCCTTGTCCCGCCACTGCCACGACTGGGGCCGCTCGCGGCGGCGCTGCGTCTCGTTGCGGAGCTGCTGCTGAAGATCGTACTTCCGGAACGCCTCCCGCCACCGCTCGATCATGACATCGAACTTCGAGACCTGGTCGGGCGTGAGAAGGCCCCTGACCTGGTCCTGGAGCTGGGCGAGGATCTGCTCGGTGCTGTGCGCGGTGTCCTGCCGCAGGCGGCGCAACTGCTCCCCCGCCTGGAAGACCAGGGGCCGGATCCTGGCCCGCTGATCGGGGGTCGGGTTGATCCGCTCGAACATCCGCTGCATGAGCTGCGGCCCGAAGGGGCCCGGGCCGCCGGGCATCCGCTGCTGCGGCTGCCGCTCGGCCTGCTCGCGCAGCGCCTGGATCGCCTGCCGGAGGGACAGCTCGACCTGGTCGCGCTGCTGCTCGTGATCCCTCAGCTCCGCCTCGCGGCGGGTCTCGCGCGCCTGCTCCTCATCCCGCCGCTCGCGCCCGAAGCGCTCCGCGCGATGGCCGGCGACTCGCGCCATGACCAGGCCGCCGGTGAAGACACCGGCGGCGAAGATGCCGAAAAACACCAGGACGACGACCGCGACCTTGAAGGCGTGGCTCATTCCGGAGGGGGTTGGGGATTCATTCATGACACGATATTGACCAAGTCGGTGACGGGATCCTCGCCGGGGGCCGCATCGGCGGCCGGGGACTCGGCGCCTGCCGGCGCCTGCGCCGGCGCGGCGGCTGCGGCCGGGGAATTGGCGGGAGCGGGAATGCCCCCGGCAAGGGACAGCTCGGGGGCGGGGGCCTCCGAGAGCAGCCTGAGGGCCGCGGGATAGCCGGCGCCGGCGGCGATGACCGCCAGGGCCGCCGCCGCGCCCAGGGCGCGCAGGGAGGCGCGAAGCGAGAAATGGGCGAGGAAGGACGGCGGGCGACGGTCCGCCGCCAGCGCGCGCGCGGCCACCCGCGCGGCGAAGCCGTGCGGCGCGGTCACATCCCGGGAGTCCGGCGCGCGGCGCGCGGCCTCCGCAAGGCGCCGCCAGGGGTCGTTCGAATTCATGATCCCTCCTGTTGTTTGAGTTTTGAAAAGAGGACCTGGAGCTTCCGGCGCGCCCGGTGGGCGCGGACCTTGATGAGCGTCTGGTTCCAGCCGGTCAACCCGCTGATCTCCGCGATGCTCTTGCCGTCGAGGTCCAGGAGCTGGGTCACCAGCCGGTCGGCGGGCTTCAATTGACCCAGCAGCCGCTCCACGAGTTCCCGGGCGGCCATCGCGTCGTTCGGCGCCGCGCCCTCGTCGGCCGTCACCCGGTCGAGCGCCTCCGCCTCGTTCTCGGAAAGGTCGGCGTGCCGCAGCTCCGGCCGTCGCCTCTGCGCGCGGAGCTGGTCGATGCAGGTGGTGACCGCGATCCGCGAGACCCAGTGGGGGAAGGGAACCGCGCCGCGGTACTGGTCGAGCCGGCTGAACATCTTCATGAAGACCTCCTGCGCAAGGTCCTCCTCGGGCACCCGCCTGGGGAGGTGGGCGCGGACAATCCGGATGACAAGGGGATAGAGATGGGCGACCAGTTCGCGTGCAGCCGCCTGATCGTCCAGCCGAACACGATCAAGACAGCCAACCAGGTCAAACGGCTGGTCGTCAGGCATGAAGGGATGGAAAAGGGGTCGAGCACATGGGGGGAGACGCCCGCGACTCCGGAGCAGTTACAGCGGGTTCAAAAAATCCCCGGGATATCCGCACGGGATGCATAACACGCAACTATCTACATTGATTATATTTGCAAACTTGGATTCCCCCGCCCGCCCCCCGGCAACCTTGACATTCGGGGCCGGCGCCCTGCAAATAGGCGCGAAATCAAGATGATCCGTCATCTTCAGGCACTCCGACTTACGAACGCGCACGACCGGTGATACGCCGCGTAGCGGCTGGTTGTGCGTTTGCCTGATGATTCCCTGCCGCCGCGGCCGAGCGCCGACGGCCCCGCCTGACCCCACCTCCAACCTCCGTCCCCAATTTTTTTCCCATGCAGCCCTCTCCCATCAACAAGTATCGCCCCTTTCCCCCCGTCGACCTGCCCGGCCGAAAATGGCCCACCCGCACCCTGACCCGCGCTCCGCTCTGGTGCAGCGTGGACCTGCGCGACGGCAACCAGGCGCTCGCCCAGCCCATGAGCGTCGAGGAAAAGCTCGAGTACTTCGAGCTCCTGGTCCGGATCGGTTTCAAGGAGATCGAGGTCGGCTTTCCCTCCGCCTCCCAGATCGAGTTCGACTTCATCCGCAGGCTGATCGAGGAGAAGCTGATCCCCGCCGACGTGTCCATCCAGGTGCTCTGCCAGTGCCGCGAGGACCTGGTCGCACGGACCCTCGAGTCGCTCCGCGGGGCGCCGAGCGCGATCTTCCACCTCTACAACTCGACCTCGCCGGCGCAGCGCCGCTACGTCTTCGGGATGGAGAAGCCGGACATTGTCGGGATCGCGACGCGCTCCACCGCGCAGATCAGGCGTGACGGCCGCACGCTGGTCGACGCCGGAACGCGCCTGCGCCTGGAGTACTCCCCCGAGAGCTTCAACAGCACCGAGCTGGATTTTGCGCTGGAGATCTGCGAGGCGGTGACCGACGTCTGGCAGCCCACGCCCGCGAACCCGATCATCCTCAACCTTCCGGCCACGGTGGAATACTCCACGCCCAACGTCCACGCCGACCAGATCGAGTGGATGTGCACCCACCTGCGGCGGCGCGACGCGACGATCATCTCGCTGCACACGCACAACGACCGGGGAACCGGCGTCGCCGCGACCGAGCTGGCGATGCTGGCCGGGGCGGACCGCGTCGAGGGGACCCTCTTCGGGAACGGGGAGCGCACCGGCAACCTCGACATCGTGACGCTCGCCCTGAACCTGCACACGCAGGGAATCGCGACCGGCCTGGATTTCGGCGACATCAACGCGATCCGCGAGGTCTACGAGCGCTGCACCCGGCTGGAGGTTCCCCCGAGGCAGCCCTACGCCGGCGAGCTGGTGTTCACGGCCTTCAGCGGCTCGCACCAGGACGCGATCAAGAAGTCGTGGTCGAAGCAGGTGGAGGGCGCTCCCTGGGACGTCCTCTACATCCCGATCGACCCAGCGGACATCGGCCGCAGCTACCGGGCGATCATCCGGATCAATTCGCAGTCCGGCAAGGGGGGCGTCGCCTACGTCCTTGAGCAGGAGTTCGGATTCCACCTGCCCAAGCTCATGCACCGCGAGATCGGGAAGATCATCAACGAGCTCGCCGATGCGAAGGGCACGGAGCTGACCCCCGCGGAGATCCACGGCGCCTTTCGGCAGGAGTACCTTGACCGCGCCGCCCCGGTCGCGCTGCGCCACTTCAAGACCACCGAGCGCGACAGCGTGGTCCGGTGCGAGTCCACGATCGAGATCGACGGCAAGCCCCACAAGCTGTCCGGCCAGGGCAACGGCCCGATCGACGCCTTTGTCCGCGCGCTCGCCGCAACGGCGCTCCCCGCCTTCGAGGTGATCAGCTACGTCGAGCACTCGCTCGGGCGCGGCGCCGAGGCCCAGGCGGTGAGCTACATCCAGGTCAAGTCGGCCCGCGGGAGCCTGCTCTTCGGGGCGGGGATCGACACGAACATCGAGCTGGCCTCGATCAAGGCCATCGTCAGCGCGCTCAACCGCCTTCTGGCGGCGGGCTAGCGCCGCCGTCGCCCCGGTCCTGTTCGGTCTTCAGCCGGAGCTGGCCGCAGGCCGCCGCGATATCGTGGCCCTTCTCCCGGCGCAGCGTCACCGACAGCCCCGCGTCGCGGAGCACGTCGGCAAACACGTTCTGCCGGGTGATGCTCGGCCGGACCCATGCCAGCCCGTCGACGGTGTTGTAGGGAATGAGGTTCACGTGCGCGTGGAGGTCCCGGGCGATCGCCCGGAGCCTGCGCGCCTGGTCGAGAGAGTCGTTCACGTCCCGGATCAGGATATACTCGAGGGTGACCATCCGGCCGTGGCGCGCGCTGAACGCCTTGATGGCGGGGATGAGCTTGTCGAGCGGGTAGGCCCTGTTGACGGGCATGATCTGCGTGCGGACCTCGTCGGTCGCCCCATGGAGCGAGATGGCCAGGCGGAAGCCGAGCGGCTCGTCCGCCAGCTTCAGGATCTTCGGCACGATCCCGCTGGTTGAAACCGTGATTCGCCGGGCGCCGAAGCCCAGGCCCCAGTCGGCGTTGACGATGGTCAGCGCGCGGATGAGGGCGTCGTAGTTGGCAAGGGGCTCGCCCATGCCCATGACGACGATATTGTCGAAGGAGGCGATCTCCTCCCGGGCCCGCGGGGTGTGCCCGTCCTCGCGGTGGCAGACATGGAGGAGCTGCGCGACGATTTCCCCCGCGCTGAGGTCCCGCTTCAGTCCCGCGAGCCCGCTCGCGCAGAAGCCGCAGGCCATTGCGCAGCCCACCTGCGTGGAAATGCAGATTGTCTTGCGGGAGTGGTCGATCCCGACGCCCTCCTGCGGGGCGCGGATGATCACGGTCTCGATCAGGGACCGGTCCTCCATCTCGAGGAGGAGCTTGTCGGTGGCGTCGCCGGACTGCTTGTTGAGGACCAGCTCGGCGGGCATCAGCCGGAACGTGGCGTCAAGCCAGGCCCGCAGGGCCAGCGGAAGGTTGGTCATGTCGTCCCAGGAGCGGGCACGCTTCTTGTAGAGCCAGTCCAGAATCTGCCGCGCCCTGAAACCCGGCTCGCCGCGCTCCTCCAGCCGGGCCGTGAGGGACCCGAGGGTCTCCCCGGTGAGGGCGGGCTTGGAGGGAGTGAATTTCATGGCGCGGAAAATTATAGGTCCTATAGGACCTATACGCCCTATACGACCTATCGGTCCTATAATAGCCACAGCGATTTTCTCTTGCCGAATCCCCGGCAACCCGTACTTCGGAACACTCGACGATTCAGCCCATCTCAGCCCTCTTCCGTCGCATTCCCCATTCCCATGATTGAAGTCAAAGGCCTGGTAAAAACCTACGGAACCAAGCGCGCGGTCGACGGCGTCAGTTTTACGGTCCGGCGCGGGGATATCCTCGGGTTCCTCGGGCCAAACGGGGCGGGCAAGTCGACGACCATGAAGATGATAACCGGCTACCTGCGCCCGGACGCGGGCTCGGCCCTCGTCGACGGCACCGACGTCGCAGCCGACCCCGTCGCGGTGAAGCGGAAGCTCGGGTACCTCCCGGAGAACGCCCCCGCCTATCCGGAGATGACGGTGGCGGAATTCCTCGGGTTTATCGCCGAGGTGCGGGGATTTTCGGGGTCCGAGGCGCGCCGCGCCCACGTGGCCCGCGCCGCCCGGCTCACCCACCTCGAGCCGGTCCTCGGCCAGGCGATCGAAACGCTCTCAAAGGGCTACAAGCAGCGTGTCGGTTTCGCCCAGGCGCTGCTGCACGATCCGGCCGCCCTGGTCCTCGACGAGCCCACCGACGGCCTCGATCCGAACCAGAAAAACGAAGTCCGTTCCCTCATCCGAAGCATGGCGGTGGAAAAGGCCGTGATCCTCTCCACGCACATCCTTGAGGAGGTCGAGGCGATCTGCACCCGGGTGATCATCATCTCGAGGGGCCGCGTGGTGGTCGACGAGACCCCGGCCGCACTGCAGGCGCGGAAGCCGGGGGCGCGGCTGGATGAGATTTTCCGCTCACTGACCCAGTCGGAATAGGACCGATACGACCCATAGGACCTATAAGACCCGGTAAAAAATGATCAAACCCCTCTTCAAGCGCGAGTTCCTCGGCTACTTCCGCTCGCCGGTGGCCTACGTCTTCCTCGTGGCCTTCCTGGTGATCTCCGTCTCGCTCGCGCTGTCGCGCTTCGGCGGCTTCTTCGAGGCCAATTCGGCAAGCCTCGAGCGCTACTTCATCTTCTACCCCTGGCTCTTCCTCTTCCTCGTGCCGGCGGTCGGGATGCGCCTCTGGTCCGAGGAGCGGCGGTCGGGCACGATCGAGCTCCTCTTCACCCTGCCGGTCACCACGCTCGAGGCGGTCGTCGCGAAGTTCCTCGCCGCCTGGGCCTTCGTGGTGCTCGCGATCGCGCTCAGCTTCCCGCTCGTGATCACCGTCGCCTACCTGGGCTCGCCCGACTGGGGCGTCATGGCGTCGAGCTACCTGGGAGCCGTCCTGATGGCCGGCGCCTACCTGGGCGTGTGCTCCCTCACCTCGTCCCTGACCCGAAACCAGGTCGTCAGCTTCGTGGTCGGCGTGGTGGTCTGCGCTGCCCTGCTCTTCCTCGGCCTGAGCGGCTTCACCCATTTCCTCGAGGGATTCCTGCCCGTGTGGATCGCCGATGCCGTGGCCAATTTCAGCTTCATCACCCATTTCGAGCCCCTGCTCAAGGGGATCGTGGACCCGAAGGATATCGTCTTCTTCCTCTCGGTGATCGGCTCCGCGCTCCTCCTCAATGTCATCGCGCTCGAGCGCTGATCCGAATCCCCGCTCCATGAACCCAGGAAAGAAAGCAATCGCGGCGGCCCTCGTCTTTGTCTGCCTCGTCCTTGTCAACTACCTCGCCTCCGTCCCGCCCTGGAGGCTGGATGCCACGGCCGAGCGGATCTACACGCTCTCGCCGGGGACCCGGTCGCTGCTCGGCAAGATCCGCGAGCCGATGACCCTCGACCTCTACTACTCCAAGGGCGTGAACGGGCTGCCCATCGCCTACAAGGATTACGCCGAGCGGGTCCGCGAGATGCTCCGCCAGTACGTCCGCGCGTCCGATGGGAAGATCACGCTGAACGCCGTCGACCCGGAGCCGGACACGCCCGAGGAGGAAAAGGCAACGGCGGCGGGCCTGGAGGCCCAGCGCATGGAGTCGGGCGGCGACTCGTTCTACTTCGGCCTGGTGGCCACCCAGGCCGACCAGCAGCGCGCGATCCCGGCGCTCAATCCCGACCGGGAGCAGTTCCTGGAGTACGACCTCTCCGAGCTGGTCTACCGCGCCGAGGCGGTCGACAAGAAGCATCTCGGGTTGATCACCAGCCTTCCGCTCCAGGGTGCGCCGGGCAACCCGATGACCGGGCAGCCGGACCAGGAGGGCCAGTACGTCGTGCCGGAATGGCAGGACACCTTTGACATCAGCCCGGTCGATGCGACTGCCGCTGCGCTTCCCGCCAATCTCGACGCGCTGGCGATCGTCCACCCGGAGAACCTCGCGCCGCGGCTGCAATTCGCGATCGACCAGTTCCTGCTCGCGGGAAAGCCGGTGTTCATCGCCGTCGACCCGTCCTCGCAGTACTTCAAGCGGCAGGGCGGCGGCCAGATGGCGATGATGGGCGGGCCGCCGCCAAATGTGGCAAGCGATCTGCCCGTCCTCTTCGGCGGCTGGGGCATCACCTACGACGCGCAGAAGCTCGTCGGGGACAATGAGCGGGCCTCCGAGGTGCAGCTCCAGAACGGAAGCGTGGCCCACTACCCGGTCTGGCTGAGCCTCCAGCAGGGCGACTTCAACGCGAAGTCGCCGCCGACCGCCCAGCTTGAGTCGATGGCCTTCATCGAGGCCGGCTCCATCGCGCTCCGGCAGGGCTCCGACCTCGAGTTCACCCCCCTGGTCCAGACTTCCGCCAAGGCAGGCGAACTCGATGCGGCGACCCTGCAGATGGAGCAGCCCGACGACGTCGCCCGCCTGATCACACCGACCGGCAAGAAAACGATCGCCGCCCTCATCAGCGGCAAGTTCCACACCGCCTTCCCCGGCGGAGTCCCTAACGACGAAAAACCCGGCGCAGTCCCGCAAAGCGGGACGGAGTCCGCCGTAGTCCCGCGAAGTGGGACGAAGGCGGAGACGAAGGCGGGCGGCCCCTCCCTCACCTCCTCCAAGACCACCTCGACCCTCATCGTCGTCGCCGACACCGACTGGCTCCTGGACGAGTACAGCGTCCGGAAGTTCAATGTCCTGGGCACGTCAACCGCCGAGCCCCTGAACGACAACCTCTCTTTCGCCGCGAACGCGCTCGACTTCCTCTCCGGGTCGCAGGACCTCATCTCGATCCGCGGGAAGGGCAATTCGCGCCGGCCCTTTGTCGTCTTCTCGCGGATGGAGGCCGCCGCCACCGAGAAGGTCCAGGAGAAGCTGGCGGCGCTCGAGAACCAGCTTAACGACGTCCAATCCAAGCTGACCGAGCTCCAGGGAAAGAAGAACCAGGGCAACCGGCTGATCGCCACCCCGGAGATCGCCCGGGCGATCGAGGATTTCCAGAAACAGCAGGCCTCCCTGAGCGCCGAGCGCCGGAAGATCCGCCGCGCCCTGCGCGAGGGCATCGACTCGCTGGAGAATCGGCTGCTCGCCTTCGACCTGCTCGCCACGCCGATCCTGGTGATCGCCTTTGGCGTGTGGTTCCACCAGTCGCGCAAGCGGAGGGTCCGGACATGAGGCTCAGGACCCTCGCCGTCACCGCCGGCGTCCTGGCGGCGCTTGCAGCGGCCGCTTTCCTCTCAAGCCGGACGCTGTCGGCGCCCCCCGCCGACCCGCGCGTGGGCGGCCGGCTCGTCGATCCGGATACCGTGAACAAGGCCGCGGCGCTTCGCCTCAGCGACCAGGGCAAGACGATCCTCCTGACCCGCGCGCCGGACGGCTCGTGGACCGATGCCAGCTATTACGGGATGCCGGCCGACTTTTCCAAGCTCTCGGGTTTCACCGGAGACCTCGCCGCGGCGACGATCGGGCGGCTCGTCACGTCGAGCCCGGCAAGCCTGGCGCGCCTGGGCTTCAAGGACACCCAGATCGCCCTCCTCGATGCCTCCGGCCGCGAGCTCTGGTCGGCGAGCCTGGGGAAGAGCCCCGACTCCGGCGGCCGGTTTGTCCGCTTTCCCGGCGAGGACAGGGCCTACCTGGCGAACCTCAGCTCGTGGATCGACACGGACCCGAAGGCCTGGGCAAATTCCCAATTGATCGACCTAAGGCCGGAGGATGTGGCACGGGTCCGGGCGGGCTTTGACGGGGGCGCGACGCTGACGCTCTCCCGGGCAAGGAAGGACGCCGACTGGTCCGCGGACGGCGCTCCGGTGCACCGGAGGGTGGCCGCGGACAAGGTCGCCTCGCTCCTGGCCACCCTCGGGACCCTGCGGTTCTCGGATACGAGCGATCCCGCGGACCCGCAGGCGGCGGCGGCCCGCCGCAACGCCCGCACCTTCGCGCTCACGACCTTCGACGGTCGCACGTTCACGATCTCCCTGGGGCGCAAGCCCGAGGAAAAGGCGGCGAAGGGTTCCGCGGCCCCGAACCCCGCCGGCCCGGTGTTTGCCCTCGTCACCTGCTCGGACGCCGCGGCGCCGGTCAATGGGCTTATGACCAGGCGGACCTTCCAGGTCGACGAGTACGCCTTCACGAGCCTTCCCCAGAAGCCCGGGGAACTTTTCGAGCCCGCACTTTAGGAGTTTACATATATCAACATGTTCGTATATGTTGATATGTAATGTCTCCAGACCGGCCCATTTCCGAGCTCTTCGCCAGCGGCCGACCGCTTCGCTCGCTGGAATTTTTCCCACCCAAGGATGAAGCCGGCGTGGAGGCGCTCCGGCAGACGGCGGCGGCGCTCCGCCGGATCGCGCCGGATTTTGTCTCGGTGACCTACGGGGCGGGCGGCGGCACGCGGGACCGGACCGCCCAGGTGAGCGCGCTCTTGCGGGACGAGTTTCATTTCACCGTCATGCCCCATCTCACCTGCGCGGGCCACTCCCGGGCCGAGCTCGCCGAGCTTGCAGACGGGATTCATGCGGCGGGTTTCAGGAACGTCATGGCGCTGCGCGGCGATCCCCCGAAGGGCGCGGAATTCCAGCCCGCGTCGGACGGCCCGCGCCACGCCATCGAGCTCGTGAGCCTGCTGCAGGAGCGGCACCCGGAAATCTGCCTGGGGGTCGCCGGTTATCCCGAGAAGCACCCCGAGGCACCCTCGGCGGAAGTCGACCTCCTGCACCTGAAACAGAAAGTCGACGCGGGCGCCGCCTTCGTGACCACGCAGCTTTTCTTCGACAACGACTGCTTTCACCGGTTCACGGATCGCTGCCGGGCTGCGGGCATCAACGTCCCGATCGTGCCGGGGATCATGCCCGTCCTGTCGCTGAAGCAGATCCAGCGTTTCACGACCCTCTGCGGCGCATCGCTTCCGGGGACTCTGGTCCGACGGCTGGAGGCGGCGGGCGACCACGCCGACACCGTCGAGCACGTCGGCATCGACTGGGCGCTCTCCCAGATCCGCGACCTGCTGGCCCGCGGCGCGCCCGGCTACCATCTCTATATCCTCAACCGAGCCAGAAGCGGGCTTGCCCTCGCCGCGGGCTTGGTCGACTGAGGACGCTTCTTGCAGAAACCTGAAACCGGAGACCGCTCTTTCCGAAACCTGAGACCTGAAACCTGAAACTTGAGTCGAACTTTCGATTCTTTCAAACAAGTCCGAGGTGGAGCGCGATCTCCGAGCGCGCTTGTCCGGCAACCGAGTCG
>CAITEC010000138.1 GCA_903891325.1 uncultured Opitutaceae bacterium | reverse complement strand
GGAGATCGCGCTCCACCTCGTTACACTTGCTTTTCTTCTTTCTCGCCGCCGAAGGCGGCTTCAAGATAAGCGCTCGCATGTCTTTCTGGCTCAAAAAAGTCGTCTCCTTCTGGCTGATGCCGCTGCCCTTCTGCCTGGCGTTGATCGCCATTGGCTTCTGGCTGGCCCGCTCCCCCCGGCGGCTCCGCGCGGGCCGTGTGCTCATTGCGGCCGGAGCGCTGCTGCTCCTTCTCCTCAGCAACAACCTCGTCAGCTTCTGGCTGATCCGCCCATTGGAAGGCCGCTATCCGGCGATCGCCGCGCTCTCGCCCGGGATACCGCCGCCCGCGGCGCTCGCCGCCTGCCGTTATGTCGTCGTTCTGGGCGGGGGCCATGCGGATATCGCCGCCCTGCCCGCCGCTAGCCAGCTTTCGCCATCGAGCCTTGCGCGGCTGGTCGAGGGTGTCCGAATCCTGCGCATGCTTCCTCAAGCCGAACTCATCGTCAGCGGTCCGCCGCTTCACCCGGATCCCGGCCCCGGCAACCCAAGCCATGCGTCAATTCTCGCAGCTGCCGCAGTTTCGCTCGGCATCGACCCGAGCCGGATCCGGCTGATCGAGTCCGCCCGCGATACCGAGCAGGAGTCCTTCGCTGTCAGGAAAATCGCAGGCGACGATCCCGTCGCCCTGGTCACCTCAGCCTGGCACATGCCCCGGGCGGCGGCCGACTTTGAGGCGGCCGGAGTCCATTTCGTCCCCTGCCCCGCCGATTTCAAGGCCCGGATGGGCGATGACTTTCTCTGGACCGACGTCTCGTGGGACGTCGACTCGCTCGAGCGAAGCACCGCCGCCATCCACGAGCGCCTTGGTTCCCTGTGGATGAGATTGCGCGGTGCGAAGGTGGAGCGCGATCTCCGAGCGCGCTGAGAGGCTCCAGTCTCAAACCAGCGTGCCCGGAGGTCCCGCTCCACCTTTAAACCGACCCGCTAGCTGACAATCTTATCCATTGCCTCGCGCCCGGACGCCCCCTACATCACAGGCATTATGGGCGAGCAGAAGGATCTCCTCACGACCAATGGCAAAGCGCTGACGATCAACCTCGACGGCATGAAGTACGGCACCTTCGCGGAGATCGGTGCCGGCCAGGAAGTCGCCCGGGTTTTCTTCCACGCGGGGGGCGCCTCGGGGACTATCGCCAAGTCCATCTCGGCCTACGACATGGTGTTCAGCGACGCGATCTACGGGAAGGCACCGCGCTACGTCTCCCAGGAACGGCTCAAGCTGATGCTCGACCACGAGTACAAGCTGCTCATCGAGCGCCTCGCGGCGACCCGGGGCGAACGCACGACCTTCTTCGTGTTCGCGGACACGGTTGCCACCAAGAGCTTCAAGGGAAACAGCGAGGGTCACGGCTGGATGGGGATCCGCTTTCAGACCGACCCCCTCGGGGAACCCAGCGACATCCTGCTCCACATGCGCATGTGGGACCGCGACAGCGTGCTCCAGCAGGAGGCGCTCGGGATCATGGGGGTCAACCTGGTCTACGGCGCCTGCTATTACCGGAACGACCCGATGAAGCTCATCCAGTCCTTCCTCGACAACCTCAGTTCCGAGCGGATCGAGGTGGACATGCTCCAGTTCCAGGGACCGGCGTTCAAGGATATCGACAACCGGCTGATGTCGCTGCACTTGGTCCAGTTCGGGCTCACCAACGCGGTCATGTTCGGTTCCAACGGCGCCGTCCTGCAGCCCTCCGAGGTCCTCTACAAGAAGGCGATCCTGGTCGAACGGGGAAGCTTCCGGCCGGTCACCCATGTCAATGTCGACATGCTCACCTGCGCCACCGCGCAGTTCGTCCAGGAGCCGCTCGTGAAGGGCAAGGACGTGATCGTCCTCATGGAGATCACGATGAACAATCTCCTGGCCGCCGGGACGATCGACGCCAGGGACTTCCTCTCCCGCGTCGACCTGCTCGGCGACATCGGCTTCACCGTCCTGATCTCGAACTACTCGGAGTACTACCGGCTCACCTCCTACTTCCGGCGCTACACGAAGGAGATGATCGGGGTGGCGATGGGCATCAACAACCTCCTGGAGATCTTCAACGAGAAGTACTACGAGAACCTCGAGGGCGGAATCCTCGAGTCCTTCGGCCGCCTCTTCCGCAATTCCGTCCGGCTCTACATCTACCCGATGCGCCAGGAGGCCTTTGAGCGCTACATCGCCACCGGCCAGCAGGTGACCCATCCCGGGGCGGCGGAGGCCCATTCGTTCGCCTCGAACGTCCTGATCAACGCGAAGAACGCCCAGGTCTCCGACCACCTGCGCAATCTCTACGACCACCTCGTCCAGAACCGCTACATCGAGAGCATCGTCGGGTTCAGCCCCGAAATCCTCCATATCTTCTCACGGGACGTCCTTCGCCGGATCAAGGAAAATGATCCGACCTGGGAGACGATGGTTCCAAAGCCGGTGGCGGACGCCATCAGGCGCCGCGGGCTTTTCGGCTACAGCGATCCGGTTCCCGCAAAGCCCTAGCTCGGCGCGGTCCCGGCGCGACCGGCGCCGCAGCTTCCCATGCGCTTTTACAAATACCAGGCGGTAGGCAACGACTACCTCGTCCTCAACCCCGCCGATTACCCCGAATGGCGGGTCCCGGATCCGGAAAAAATCCGCCTGATCTGCCACCGCAACCTCGGCGCGGGATCCGACGGCATCCTGTGGGGCCCCCTGCCCGCGCCCGGCGGCCTGTTCGGGCTCAGGATATTCAATCCCGACGGCTCCGAGGCTGAAAAGTCAGGCAACGGCACCCGGATCTTCGCCCGCTACCTGTGGGACCGGGGAATCGCGCCCGATCCGCAGCATCTCTCCCTCTCGACCCCCGGCGGCGAGGTCCGCGCGACGACTCATGACAGCGGCCGCCGGATCACGATGGACATGGGCTCGGTCAGTTTCTCGAGCGCGCAAATTCCCGTCGACGGCCCGCCGCGCGAGGTGATCAACGAAGTCCTCAGGGCAGGAGACACCGACTTCACCTTCAGCGCAGCGACGATCGGAAACCCCCACTGTGTCGTCACCCTACCCGACATCTCCGCGGGGCTTGCGCGGCAATACGGCCCGGCTATTGAGAACCATCCGCTCTTCCCCCGGCGGACCAATGTCCAGTTCATGAAGGTCCTGGACCGGGCCAACATCCGGATTGAAATCTGGGAGCGGGGCGCCGGCTACACCCTCTCCTCGGGGACCAGCTCCAGCGCCTCGGCCGCCGTCGCCCACCGGCTCGGGCTGGTCGACCGTGAACTTACCGTCCACATGGCCGGAGGGATCCTGGACCTGCGAATTGGTGAAGGCTATGCAATCACGATGACCGGCGCAGTGA
The DNA here is from genome assembly GCA_903891325.1 of uncultured Opitutaceae bacterium. GTDB lineage: Bacteria > Verrucomicrobiota > Verrucomicrobiia > Opitutales > Opitutaceae > Palsa-1447. The sequence goes on along the minus strand of CAITEC010000138.1, from coordinate 5,955 downwards.
CCGCCGTTTGCGAGGGCGTGCTTCTACCGGAACTTTTTACCGCGAAACTTCCTGAATGACCGCCGTCCCCCGATATGCCTCCTGGCGGGACCTGTCCCTGGCCGCGAAAGCGAACATCGCGGTCCTGGGTCTCCTGGCGGTCTCCCTCTGCCTCTTCCTTCTTCCCGGGTGGACGGGCGACCCGGATATTTCCCACGGGCTGCTGATGCCCTTCGTGTTCGTCCTCCTGCTCTGGCAGAGCCGATTTTCGGGCCCCCGCCGCTTCCTGCGCGGGGCCCCGCGCACGACGCTCGCGGCCGTCGCCCTCGCGGGAGCCGGCCTGTCGGTCTTCATCCTCGGCGGAATCTACGCCGCGGCCCTGGAGTGGACCAACGCCCTTGTAGCCGTCCTGCTTGCTATCTCGCTCTCGCTCGTCCTGGGCGCCGCCCTGGTTTCGTTCGCCGACGAGCGTGTCCGGTGGCTTCCCTTCAACTGGACCTCGTGCGTTGCGGTCGCCCTTTGGCCGCTTTGCTCCCCCATGCCCCCGGGCACCTACTCCCGGCTCACGGTCGCCCTCCAGCTCGGGATCAGCCGCGGCGTCGTTCACGCGCTGCATCTGCTCGGGATCCTGGCGATAGGAAGCGGCAACGTGATCCAGCTCGCAAACGCCACCGTCGGCGTGGAGGAGGCGTGCAGCGGCGTCCGCAGCCTGGTCTCCTGCATTTTTGTCGGCTTTTTCCTCTCGGCCAGCCTGGTCACCCGCTGGCCCGCCCGCCTGCTCCTGATCGCGATCGCGGCCCCGCTCGCCCTGGCGATGAACTTCGCCCGCTCCCTGACCCTCACCCTGCTCGCCAATTCCGGAATTTCGATATCCGGCCTGTGGCATGATGCCACCGGCTATGCTGTTTTGGTTCTAACCTCCGTCCTCATGGTGGGCCTTGCCCTTCTCCTGGAGCGCGGAGTCCGCTCCCGCGCGGCCAATTCGGACTCCTCCCCAGACCCGGCCCGGCCGATTGCCCCCGTACCGCCGGTTTCCCGCCCGCGCGCCGCGCAGGCCCTCCTGTCGGTTGCCCTGGCGGTCCTTTGCGCGCTGGGCCTCTTCTTCTACCTGAATTGCCGGCCGTCGACCCTCCCCGACCCGTCCGCGCCCGACCTCTGGGCGGTCATACCCGACGCCCCCGGGGGCTGGACGGTCACGACCACCCGCGACCTGTACCAATTCAGCGGCGTCCTTCAGACCGATGCCCTGGCCCAGCGAATCTACCGGCGCGATGGTCCCCGGGGACCCGTCGAGGTGATCATCTACGCCGCCTATTGGCGGCCGGGTCAGGCGCCCGTGAGCCTCGTCGAGACCCACACTCCCGACGCCTGCTGGCCGGGAACCGGCTGGACGCCGCTCCCGCTGCCGCAGTCCCGGGAGACGCTTGAGGTCGGCGGCCGAACGCTCCCTCCGGCCGAGAGCCGGCTGTTCTCGGGCACCGGTGATCCCCAGTACATCTGGTTCTGGCACCTCTACGACGGCCAGCTCGTCCGCTACATCAATCCCTACTCCCTGAAGCGCCTCCTTCACATCGCCCTAAGCTACGGCTTCCAGCACGACGGGCCCCAGCTCTTCGTCCGGATCTCAAGCAACCGCCCGTGGCCGGAGCTGCAGGACGACCCGCTGATGACGCAATTCTTCGCCCGGACGCTCCAGCTCGGCCTCTGACGGCAGCAGGCTTGACGACCGACGCCCCACGTCCAAACTTTCCCCGATTCCAGGCACCACTAGTTCATCGGTAGAACGTGAGCTTCCCAAGCTTGAGAGGAGGGTTCGATTCCCTCGTGGTGCATTCCTCTTTTTTAACCTCGGCCGGTGGAGCGCGATTTCCGAACGCGGCGGGCGGACTGGCTTGAAAGCGATAGCACATTCCCGTCCGGGTCCTTGAACCAGGCGACGGAGGCGCCGCCGGGCGCGGTCCAAATCCCGGATGCATCCTGCTTCATCCAGGCGTAACGCTCGAAGACGACCCCTCGTTTGGCCAGCTCGTTGACCGCCTTCGGAACGTCCGCGACCTGCCAGCCGAGAATCGTAAAGTCGGCGGGTCTGAGGCGATCCACCTTAACGACACGCACGGTAGTGCCACCGCTCTTGAAAACCAGAGCAAACGCGTCTCGGGAAACGAATCTCAGCCCCAGTTTCCTCGTGTAAAACGCCTTGGCCCGGCGGAAATCTCTCGTCGGGATGAATCCAATGACACGGGCTGAGGCTTGCATCGCGGGCGGTTAAAAAGTGGCGGCGCGTCCCTTGGCGATAGCTTTAACTAATGTTGGAGTCTAATTTACCAACTAACGGCCATGATGTTTGCCGTCATCACCCTCAAATTGAAGGCGAATTTGGGGCAACGCGTACAGCTTGATTTGCGGCTGCTGCCAATAGGCGCCCGTCCCGGTTGGCGCCTCAAATTCGACCGACTGAATCCAGTGTGTGACCCGTCCGTCAATAAACGCGGCGAAATCGACCGTATTCGCAAGTAGCGGCTGCAGCAAAAAACCGTCTTCAGCAATGTGCGGCAATATTTGCCATTTCGACTTGGCACCCGATTGGTCGGTCACTTCGATCGTCATTATCGGAGTCCGATAGAGCAACGCCCGGGCTTTGCCCAATAAACTGAGCGGCAAATCAGCTTGAATCCAAATCGCGCCATTCGGTGGCGCCGGCAGCTTTAGCATCTCTCCAAGGGCTAGTGTACGAGACTGGATGAGCTCTCGGTCGAGCCTGTTCGCCGGAAGGACCCTCGTTTTTCGGAGCAGCAGATAATCGCCCTCGATCAACACCGTTTGGTACCCGCGAGGCAACTCGGCCACCAGCGCGGCATCATCCAGAGCGGGATATCGCCTGTCGACGCTGACAAAATTGCAAAGCAGATAGTCGGGCGAGTGCCTTGACTCATAGAAGTGAAGGTTGCTCAGCTCCAGGGCCAAAGTATAGGCGATGTAGCTTTGAAAAACGGGCCGCGGGCGATAGTTCAATCCGTTCAAGAGCACCACTCCCTGATTGAAATTATAGCAATCCACGGATCCGTTTCCTACGATGCGTCGCGCTGCGGGAAGGGAGAATTCTTCTTTATGCATCCGGAAAGCCTCCTGCCACTCCTCCGGCAGACGTGCGGCCCGAAACATTGCCGCGACGTTATGACGCAAACGACCCATCGCGGTTCGAGGCAGGTGGCCTAATAAACCCGGGTCCACACACCAGATGCCGAGGAGGCAAACGGGCAGCGCCAGATCGCACAAGTGGAAGCGTTCGGCCGGAAAGCACAGGGCTGGAATCGCCAAGGCTACGATGAGATTGTAGGCAAAAAAATCCAAAAGGTGGGTGTCCGCACGGATGAATCCGTGCTTCCAAACGACAAACCAGGCCAACGCCAGAAAACCCGACGCGATGCAGCCGAAGCTCCGGTCGGAATGGTTTCGCAGAAGACGCCATACAAACCCAGCACCCATCGCGGCCAGCACCAGGCCGCAAACCAACGGCGGAAAGTTCCCTTCCGCCATCATCGCGCTGTTGTTGCCTGACGTTAGCTCCAGGCTGTACCGCAGGTAAAAGGCAAGGTTGCGGGGATCCTGCCCCGCTGCCATCCACCACCCGAGGATTGCAATCGGGAATCCCACCGCCAACCCAGCGGAGGTTCGCCAGTTGTGACGGACTGCGGCCAGTCCAGCCGCGGCAAACACCCCGATCGCCGCGATGAGGCCATAGGTAAATTTAAATTCGCTGAGGAAAGCCAAGCCAATCACCCAACCGCCCAATTCGGCGCGAGTTGCGTTGCGCCGCATGAGACCGCCCACCACGCCAAGGGTCAGGAACACCCCGATCATCGTGTCCACGTGCAGCCAACCAAAGAACACACAGGCGCCTACGACGATGGCTTGCCTTAATCGTGAAAATCGCCGGGTCAACAGGACCAGTGTTCCAGCCAGCAAAAAGCGCCCAACCGTCTCCCAAAGCAGCCTGATCGCGGCACCATTCGCGCCGAGGTGAATCACGCTGTTCAGAAAACCCCAGGGTCCGTATATGAAATTGATCTCGCGGCCAAATTGCCAATTGCGCTGATGGGAAAAAACCAGAACTGACTCATAGGAGGGGTCGAGCGCGACGACGGGCGCTCCCGGAAGGGCCACCAACGACAGCCAGAGAACAATGGTCAAGCCAAGCTGCCAGACCTTTTGCCAGCTTTTGCTCTGAGGTGGTCGCGAATCAGAGCCCAAATGCCTGGGATCCTGCATCAGGACCGGAGGAACGGTGACAGCTGTCTCTTTTCTTTGCAAGCCCGTCGAGTCCGAATCATCGTACGATTTAAATGGATCTCCCCGCCCGAGTCGAGCCAACGCTTGCACATTCATTTTTGTCCGGGCACGGGCGCAATATTGAATTGCCATGGAGCCTCTCCCGCGAACTTTCTTCCCCTATCAACCTATTGTCTAGCGGTTCCGCCTCGCCGGGTTACCGTGCGGGAATGAGGCGCGCTTAATCCCCATGGCCGAATTCCGCAATTTCATCCAGCTACTGGACAATTACGATCCGCTTTGCCGGATGGTGGCTCCAATCGCCGTGCTGGTGATTCTTCTGCTGCCGGTACTGACATCTGATAAGTTCACCTCGCAATGGAAGACAAACCTGCTTGTGGGCGCGGCAATCTTCGCGGGAATCGCCTACACCATCTACGCGTTCCACTACCTCGCGCTCAGTGCGCCCTATGATCACCTGGAACCCACGATGGTTACCGTGGCCCGCCTCGCTGCCGCGGGCGCCCCCGTTTATCACAGCGTGGATGCGGCATCGCGATATTCGATGGTCTACGGCCCAAATGCGTACCTTGCGCCCCTGTTGGCTATGAAGGTGTTTGGGCCCGCCGCGTCTTCAGTGAAGCTCATGAGCGCATTGTTCGCGGTCGGCAGTCTCGTCCTGGTCTGGGATTCCCTCCGGAGAAGTTCGCAGGACGCATTCTCAAAAGCCGCCGGCATTCTCTATTTTTGCGGGGCGACCCTTCTCTTCCGCCAGGTGCTTGTCTGGATGCGATCGGATTCCCAACTCCTCTTCTGGATGAGCCTCGGCGTCTGGGGCCCGACGAGACGCGGAAATGGATTGGCGTTCGCCATCGTCGGTTTCGCGCTTGGCGGATGCTTCGGGACAAAGGTGCACGGGCTCTTTTATTTTGCTCCTGTGATCGCCCTGCTCGTCAAGAGGGGGACACCGACCCGCTGGTTGGTTCTGTGGAGCACTGCCCTGATTTCAACAGCGGCGCCGTTTCTGTTTCCGTGCGTCTCCCTAACTGGCTACGTTGTGTGGCTGGCGCTCGCCCTCCGGCACGGTGTCGGAGCAATTGCCCTGCTGAATCTAGTCACGATGGCCGGGTTCCTGCTTCTTCCCGTGCTCCTCGCCGTCCTGAGTCGCATCTCAGGCTGGTCAGACGCCGGACGGTCCGATTTTTTCCGCCTAAATCGCGGCGCCATTATCTTAGGCGGGATAGGTTTTCTCGTTGTATTGGTTGTCGGGGCAAAGAAGGGCGCGGGCGAAACTCACCTGTTTCCATTCATTCCAATGGGAAGTTGGCTGCTAGCCTGGGCACTTGCTACCGACGCGCGGAACTCGGCTTCCGGGGGTGGATTTCGCGTGGCCATCCTGCCCTTCGCCGGAGCCGCGATTGTGGTATGCCTTCCTCTGCTGGCTTCGGTTCGCTATTGGTGGTGGGAAGCCAATGACCATTCCCCCACTCCGGAGAGCGACATTAGAAAATATCTGGGCGAACACCCGCACGATACCGTTGAAATGGGGTGCGGGGGATTCGCAAGTTACCCTTTGACCTTCGCTCGTATCGAGCTCCCACCGGTCAAAACATTCACATTCGACGCCGGCGCACTGATGGACATGCAGGAGTCGGGCCTCGAGATTCCGAAGGCGACGCTCGCCGCATTCAAACAGGGTGTGGTCAG
>CAITEC010000137.1 GCA_903891325.1 uncultured Opitutaceae bacterium | reverse complement strand
TTTCGATCTGTCTTCAAACCCACTTGAGCGTTGAATGTTTTGCGCCGGGGGCCGAGCGTATGCCGGCCATGCCCAGCCTATCCCAACTGCGGGCGGCCCACGAGCCGCTGCTTCTCCTCGATGCGGCCTCCGAGCGCGTGCAGGTGGGCTATTTTCGCGGCGGCGGCGCGTTTGACTGGACGGGTTCGGATGCGGAGGCGGGCGTCGGGCTGTTCCGCTGCATTGAGGAGTTGTCCGTGGACATCGGGGCCGTGCGGGCCTTTGCCTTTTGCGAGGGCCCCGGCTCGATCCTTGGAATAAGGACGGCGGCGATGGCGCTTCGCACCTGGGGCGTCCTCTCCCCGAGGCCGTTTTTCGCCTACACGAGCCTCGGGCTGTTCGCGCGCGCCCTCTGCGGGCCCGGATGGGCCGCAATCGCGGACGCGCGCCGGGGCCATTGGCATCACTGCGTCCCGGGCGGCCCGGTGACGCGCGTTGCCCATGCGAGCCTGACCGGCAACCTCAAGATGCCGGAGGGCTTCCGCCACTGGTCGCCGCTTCCCGAGGGCGTCACGATTGTGCCCTATGTCCTCCCGTACCTTTTCGCCCTGGCTCCCGACGCCGATCTTTTCCGGCCCGTTGCGCAGCCGGACGCCTTTCTCCATGAGGAGCCGCAGTATGCAACCTGGACCCCCATGCTCCACCGAGCCCCATGAGCGAGCAGCCCGAGCTTGAAGGCGCACGGCCGGCGCTGTCGGCCCGCTGCTGGGCCGAGATCGACCTCGCCGCGCTTGACCGCAATCTGCGGCTGATCCGGGCCGCGCTGCCCCCGCACATCCGCTATGTGGCCGTCGTCAAGGCCGACGCCTACGGGCACGGGCTGCCGCAGGCCGCCGGCCGCCTGATGCACGCCGGGGCGGACCTGTTCGCGGTGGCCAACGTGGCGGAGGCCGCGGCCCTCAGGGAATTGGGCCCGGGATGGCCGATCCTGATCCTGGGTCCGCTGCTGCCCGAGGAGGACCGCTTTCTCTCCGAGTCCGACCTGGCCGCGTCGGTTTCGACCGCCGACGAGGTGCGCCGCTTCGGAGCCGTCGGCCGGGAGTCCGGCCGGCCGGTTGCAGTCCACCTGAAGATTGACACCGGCATGGGCCGGCTGGGCGTCTGGCATGAGCAGGCGCCCGCGCTGCTCGAATTGATAGCCGCCGAGCCGTCGATCCGCCTGGCAGGGGTTTTCACGCATTTCGCGAGCCCGGACGAGGATCCGGCGTTCACCGCGGAGCAGCGGAGGCGTTTTCTTGCGGTCATTGAAAAGTGCCCCGGCCTGAGAGTGCCGGGCCTCTACGTCCACGCCGACAACAGCGCGGGAATGGAGAGCATGCCCGGGGCGAGCCCTTTCAACGCGGTAAGGGTGGGGCTCCTCCAGTTCGGCATTCTCCCGCATCCCCACTCGATGCTCTCGCAGGTCCACACCGAGCCGGTCCTAAGCTTCCACACCCGGGTCGGGATCGTGAAGGACCTTCCCCGGGGGACGACGATCAGCTACGGCCGGACGCGGACCCTGGAGCGGGATTCCCGGGTCGCGGTGCTTTGCGCCGGGTACGGCGACGGGTTTCCCCGGGCGATGAGCAACCGCGCCCAGGTCCTGCTCCACGGCCGGCGCTGCCCGGTCCTCGGCCGGGTCACGATGGACCAGACGGTCGTGGACGTGACCGACCTGCCCGGCGTGCGCTGCGGGGATGAGGTGGTCCTGATCGGCCGGCAGGGAGCCCAGGAGATCAGCGCATCGGAGTTCAGCGCCTGGGCCGACACAATTCCCTGGGAGACCCTCTGTTCCATAACAAAGCGGGTGCCGCGGCTTTATCGGACGGCGCTGGGGGTTTAGAGTGGCGGGCGGAAAATGGGATCCCGGCCGCTTGGCGTCGGAAGATGGGGCCTCAAGCTCCGGGGTCTCGGACCCCGGCTACAACAAGCATCGGTTGGCTCGAGATGCTGGGATACCTTGGTCCGATGTAGCCGGGGTCCGAGACCCCGGGGCTTGGGGTCCTATTCCGACCCCCGCTTGAATCGAATTGACCGGGCCCGGGGGGGGCGTACTTTTAACGGTTCCATCATCGAAAACAGCCCATTTATCGCATCGTGAATGTTCAACTGAACCCCGTCTCGGACACCCGTAAGAGCCTCGTCATCACCCTTGATGCCGACGAGGTCAAAACGGAGCACACCGCCGTCGTCGTCGAATACGTCCGCCACGCGCGGATCCCCGGCTTCCGGCCGGGCAAGGCCCCCTCGACAATGATCGAGAAGCGCTTCGCCAAGGAGATCGCCGAGGAATTCAAGCAACGGGTCATGACCCGCGCCTACCGGGGCGGCCTGGAGAAGGAAAAGCTGAACGTGATCTCGATCGTCAATGTCGAGGAGGGTGAGATCGCAGCCGGGAAGCCGGTCACCGTGACGGTCACGCTCGACGTGCAGCCCGAGTTCACGCTCCCCGAGTACAAGGGGCTTCCCTCCGAGGTCGAGTCCACGGAGGCGACCGACGCCGAGATCGACACGGTCATCGAGCAGCTCCGCGCCGAGCGCGCCGACTACAAGGCCGCGGAGCGGCCGGCCCAAAAGGGCGACTACGTGAAGCTCTCCTACGAGGGCAGCCTCGAGGGAAAGCCGATCGCCGAGCTCGCGCCGGACCGCCAGCTCTTCGGCAAGGTCCCGCAGACCTGGGAGGAGGTCGAGGGCGCCCAGGAGGGTCACCTTCCCGGCCTGGGTCGCCAGCTCGCCGGGCTCAGCCAGGGCGACAAGAAGACCGTGGGGATCGCCTTCCCGGCGGAATTTCCCGCGCTTCCCCTCCTCGCGGGCAAGACGGCCGATTACGCCCTTGAAATTCTCGAGATCCGCGAGCGGGTCATCCCGCCGCTTGACGACGCCTTCCTCAAGTCTCAGCAAGTCGCCGACCTTCCCGCCCTCAAGGAGCAGGTCCGCTCCGGGCTGAAGCGCCAGAAGGAGCAGATGAACCGGATGTCCCAGCGCCGGCAGGTGGCCGACGCGCTCGCCGCCAAGGTCGAGCTGTCCATTCCCCAGAGCATGGTCGACGCGGAGACGCAGGGCGTCCTGCGCCAGGTGATCGAGGAAAACATGCGCCGCGGCGTGCCCGCCGAGCAGCTTGAGAAGGACAAGAAGGCCCTCTTCGAGGGCGCGCACCAGGCCGCCGAGAAGCGGGTCAAAATGCAGCTGATCCTCGCAAAGGTCGCCGCCGCCGAGAAGATCGAGTGCTCCGAGCGCGACCTGGAGGATTTCATCATCCGCGAGGCCGGCCGCTCGAACCAGCGCCCCGAGAAGCTCGCCAAGGAGCTGTCCAAGGAACAGGACCGGATCCGCTCGGTCCAACAGTCGATCATTTGCGACAAGGCGGTTGATTTCCTCGTCGAAAAGGCTACGGTTTCAGTGAAAGCAAAGCCGTAACCATCGGAAAATGAGCTACTACGTACCCATCGTCCTTGAGAACACCGGTCGCGGAGAGCGATCGATGGACATCTATTCCCGGCTCCTGAAGGAGAGGATCATCTTCATCGGGACCCCGATCGACGAGGGCGTGGCCAACATCGTCATCGCCCAGCTCCTCTTCCTCCAGATGGAGGACGCCAAGAAGGACATCCACATCTACATCAATTCCCCCGGCGGGAGCGTGACCGGCGGGATGGCGATCTACGACACGATCAATTTCTTCCAGTGCGACGTGGCCACCTACTGCATCGGCATGGCGGCCAGCATGAGCACGGTGCTCCTGGCGGCCGGGACCAAGGGGAAGCGCTTCGCCCTTCCCAACAGCCGAATGATGCTCCACCAGCCCTCCGGCGGCGCGGGCGGCCAGGCGGCCGACATCGCGATCGCCGCCAAGGAGATCCTGCGCTGGCGCAGGACGCTCAACGAGGTGATTGCCAAGCACACCGGCAAGTCGACCGAGCAGGTCGAGAAGGACTCCGACCGCGACTACTACATGAGCGCGGCCGAGGCGCAGGCCTACGGCATCGTCGACCACGTCTACACCTCGCCGCGGGACGTGAAGCCCCTTCCCGTTCCGAGCGCCGCCTGAACCGGACCGCCCGCCCATGGCCAAGTCCTCCCGAATGACCCTCTGCTCGTTCTGCGGCAAGTCGCAGGCCGAGGTGAAGAAGATCATCGCCGGCCCCGGCGTCTACATCTGCGACTCCTGCGTGAACGTCTGCAAGACGATCATCGAGCGCGAGGTGAAGCAGCCGGCGACCGACGCGAAGCCGGCGATCCGGCTGGTCAAGCCCGCGGAGATCAAGAAGGTGCTCGACGACTTCGTGATCGGGCAGGACCACGCGAAGAAGGTCCTCTCCGTCGCCGTCTACAACCACTACAAGCGGATCCTCTTTGACTCCGGGCAGACCGGGAAGGACTCCCCGGCCCTGTCCCCGGAATTCAACGATGTCGAGATCGAGAAGAGCAACGTGCTGCTGACCGGCCCGACCGGCTCCGGCAAGACGCTCCTGGCCCGGACGCTCGCCCGCATCCTGGACGTGCCCTTTGCGATTTCCGACGCGACGACCCTCACCGAGGCCGGCTACGTGGGCGAGGACGTCGAGAACGTCATCCTTCGGCTCCTCCAGAACGCCAATTACGACGTGAAGCGCGCGGAGTGCGGGATCATCTACATCGACGAGATCGACAAGATCCGGCGCACGACCGAGAACGTGTCGATCACCCGCGACGTCTCCGGCGAGGGCGTCCAGCAGGCGCTCCTGAAGATCCTCGAGGGCACGGTGTGCAACGTTCCCCCGCAGGGCGGCCGCAAGCACCCGAACCAGGAGTACATCCAGATCAACACGACGAACATCCTGTTCATCTGCGGCGGCGCCTTCGTCGGGCTGGAGACCATCGTCAAGAAGCGGATGGGCCAGCAGTCGCTGGGCTTCCATGTGAACGCCGCCGACCACGACCTCAAGCCCGAGGAGCTGATGAAGAAGATCGCCCCGGAGGACCTGATCCGCTTCGGGATGATTCCCGAGTTCATCGGCCGGCTGCCCGTTGTCTCCGTGCTCGACCAGCTCCAGGCCGAGGACCTCGAGAAGATCCTGCTCAAGACCAAGAACGCGATGGTCAAGCAGTACGCCAAGCTCTTTGCGATCGACGGGGTGCGGCTCAAGCTGACGCCCGACGCGGTCCGCGCGATCGCCCAGAAGGCCCTTGAGCTGAAGACGGGGGCCCGGGCCCTGCGCTCGATCATGGAAAATCTCATGCTCGAGGTCATGTACGAATTACCCCGCCGCGACGACGTGGTCGAGGTTGTGATCGACGCCGGGGTCGTGGCCGGCCGGCGCAAGCCGCGGATGCGGCGGGCCGACAAGACCGAGCCCACCCAGAACGCGGCCTGAGCCCGCCCCTGGGCGCGTGACCATCTATCCGGCAATCGACGTCAAGGGCGGCCGCTGCGTGCGGCTCGTCCAGGGCAGGGCCGACCAGGAGACGGTCTACGGCGAGGACCCCGGGCTGGTGGCCGCCTCGTTCAAGGCGGCGGGGAGCTCCTGGGTGCACGTGGTCGACCTCGACGGGGCCTTCGACGGCCAACCGCGCAACGCCGGGGCGATCGGCGCAATTGTCTCTTCGGGCCTGCGGGTCCAGTGCGGCGGGGGTCTGCGCACGCGGGCGGCCGTCGAGCGCCTCCTGGGGCTAGGGGTAAGCCGCGCGGTCATCGGCACGCGCGCGGCCGAGGACGAGGCCTTTGTCGGCGAATTGGTCCAGGCCTTCGGCGAGAGGATAGCCGTGGGGATCGACGCCCGGAACGGCCGCGTGGCCGTGAAGGGCTGGGTGGACGTGACCGCGATCGACGCGCTCACGATGGCCGCCCGGATGTCCGCCCTGGGGGTCGCCACCATCATCCACACCGACATCGCCTCCGACGGCATGCTCACCGGGCCAAACTTCGAGGCGCAGAAGGCGATGGCTGGCGCCGTCGCCTGCGGGGTGATCGCCTCGGGCGGGGTGGGAAGCCGCGGGGATGTCGAGCGGTTGGTTGAGATGTCCCGCACGCACCCCCGCCTCACCGGGGTCATCGTCGGGAAGGCCCTCTACGAGGGCCGCGTGGACCTCGCCGACTTGCTGCGAATCGCGTCGGCGAGCTCCTCCAGCGGGTAGGTGACAATTTCCGCGAGGGTGGGGTGGTACCAGGGCGCCCGCAGCAGGTCGAAGACGGTGGCCCGCATCGCCAGCGGGCCGCTGAAGCAGTGGATGAGTTCGCCCGCGTCGCGGCCGACGATCTCCGCGCCGAGGATCCGCCCCCGCCGGGGCTCGGCCAGGACCGTCACGTGCCCCCGGGTCGCGTTCATGAGGATCGACCGGCCGTGGTCGTTGAACGGGTAGGAGGCCGACAGGAAGGGGGTTCCCGCGGCCTTGAGGTCCGCAGCCATCGCCCCGATCGTGGCCAGTTGGGGATCGGTGAAGACGACATTGAGCAGCAGGGAATAGTCCACCGGCTTCAGGCCGGCGACGCCGGCGGCGTGCCGGGCGGCCAGTTCCCCCTGCTGGATGGCGACGTGGACGATCTCGACGGGGCCGGAGCAATCGCCCGCCGCGTAGATGTGCGGTGCGCTCGCCTGCTGCCAGCGGTTGATGATCACCTGGCCGTTGGGCCGGGTCCGGACCCCGGCGGCAGCCAGGTTCAGCCCGGAGGTGTTGGGCTCGCGTCCCAAAGCGTTCAGCCCGTGGTCTGTCCGCCGGGTGAGGCGCCGCCCGCCCTGCTTGAAAACGACCGTCACCCCCCGCCGGTCCCGGGACACCTTCTCAACCGTCGTCCCCGTGAAGAGCTCGATGCCCTCCTCCCGGAGGGCGCTTTCGACGACGGCGGAGGCCTCGGGGGAATGGTCGCGCAGGATGCGGGGACTGCGCTGGATCATGACCACCCGCGCGCCGATCCGACGAAGGAATTGGGCCAGCTCGCAGGCAACGACCCCGCCGCCCAGGACGACCACGCTCCGCGGGACAAAATCGATATTCAGGACATCGTCGCTCGTCCAAAGCCGGGCCTCCTTCAGGCCCGGAACCGCGGGAATGCCCGCGCGGGACCCGGTGGCGATCAGGAAGCGCCGGGATTGGATCTTCTTTCCGTCTGAGAGTTCGATTGTTCCCGGGCCTGTGAAACGAGCCTGGCTGCGAAGGAGCTTGAACTTCCCCGAGTGGAGCTGCCGGTCCCGGTAGCCGGCGAAGTCGGCGATGACCCGCAGCTTCCGGGCGTGGACGGCCTTCATGTCCGCGGTGGCCCGCGGGATCCTGAGTCCGAGCGCGCCGCCGGACTGGGCGCGGTGGAGGACCTCCGCCACGTAGATGAGGGTCTTGGAGGGCATGCAGCCGCGCAGGATGCAAAGGCCCCCGAGCGGGCGCCCGCCGTCGACGACGGCCACACGCTTCCCGAGACCGACGGCCACGCGGGCCGCGTTGAAGCCGGCCGAACCGCCTCCGATCACCACCAGGTCGTAGGGTTTCATGGCGTTGCTCCTGCGCTCACCGCCCCTTTCCAAAGAGCATGATGTGGATTGTCTTCAGGAAGATCGAGGCATCGAGGCGGAATGAGAAATACCGGATGTAGTACAGGTCGTACTCGAGCTTGCGGATCGTGTCTTCGAGGTTGGCGCCGTAGCGGTATTTTACCTGCGCCCAGCCGGTGATTCCCGGCTTCACGAGATGGCGGAAGTAGTAGCACGGAATCTTCTGCTCGTAGCCCTCGACGAGGCGGTCCCACTCGGCGCGGGGCCCGATCAGGCTCATGTCCCCCTTCAGGACGTTCCAGAGCTGGGGGAGCTCGTCCAGGCGGGTGGACCGGAGCAGCCGGCCGACCGCGGTCACGCGGGCGTCGTCCTGGGCGGTGTAGGGGTCGGCGGAGTCGCTGCCGCTGCGCATTGTCTTCAGCTTTGCGATCCTGAAGGGAATCCCGTTCTTCCCGACCCGCATTTGGAAGTAAAAGACCCCGTCCCGCTCCGCCAGCCAGATTGCGGGAATCGCCACGAGAAAGACGGGGGAGGCGAGGATCAGCCCGAACGTCGCGAACAGGATGTCGGTGATCCGCTTGATCCGCTCAAAGACCGGCTCCCGGGTGATCCGGAATCCCTCCTGGAAAAGCCAGGCCGGGTCGAGCCCGTCCAGCGGGATATTGTGCCAGTAGACCTGGTGGAAGAATTCGAGGGTGTAGGTGGGCACCCCCTGGAAAAACAGCCGGACGAGCTGCTGGTCCAATCCCGCGGGCAGCGAGGTCGCGGAATCGCCCAGGACGATGGCCTCGACGGTGATCGCGCCCGAGGCGGCGTCGGCGAGAACCGCCTCGATCGATCGGTGGAGGATGTCCGGTCCCGGGGCGTCGCCGGTCTCCGCGCCCTCGCCAATCTCCGAATTGATGATCGCCTGCTGCATCCCCATCCGCCAGCACTCCTCGCGGAAGGCCTGGCAGCCCTTGCGGCTGCCGACGAAGACAAAGCTCGATCCGCTCCGTCCCGAGGCGGTCTGCATGCAGATCAGGCGCCGGTAGCCGACCGTGATGGGGATAAGAGCCACAAATCCCAGGGCGATCACGCCGCGGCTGGAGTGCAGCTCGTAGCCCACGGGAAAGAAGGCGAAGGTCAGCAGCAGGGTCGCCACCATCGCCGCGAGGACGGCGATCGTGTGCAGGCTCAGGTAGTCGACGCTCAGCATGTCCGTCCTGCCGTTGTAGCCGTCGATCAGGAATATCGCCGCGGCGAGAAGGAGCAGCGGATAGGCCAGGGGGCTGAAGATCGGATGGGGCGCGATCCCGCGAAAATTGGCGATGATGTTGAAAACGACGATGCCCGCGGCTCCGTCCAGCGCCAGGAGGACCAGCATGGTCCGGCGGTCCTGGGTTATCTTATACTGGGGCAGGCGCATGGGGGACTGGGCACTATGACAGCAGTGATTGCGCTTTGCCGACAATAAATCAGCGCGCCGCCCGGATGAGCCGGTTCTCCCGGGCCATGAAGCCCTCGTAGCGGGCGATCAGCAGGCAGTAGCGCAGGCCCGCCGTCCCGTCCAGGAAGCCGCGCCGGTAGAGATACTGGTACGCGAAGCGCCGGGCGGGCCGGAGGGGCAGGGAGGCGTTGAGGCGCTTGAGCGCGCGCCGGCGAAGCAGCCGCTCCGGCGAGAAGAGCTCGGCCGGGCGAAGCGGGATCCCCGCCAGCGCCCACGCCTCGGCGCGGGCGTAGCGCCGGTGCTTCTCCAGCCACTCCGCCTGCGTTCCGCCCGAGAAGACATCGTGGAGGTAGTTCGACTGGAGACGGGCCATCCTCATTTCCGGCGCCTCCCGCTGCCCGTGGCCCACCTCGACAAACTCGAAACCCGGCGCCCGGACATAGCGGGCCTGCCACGCGGGAAAATCCGTGCACCGGGGAATCCATTTTCCCCCGAGCATCATCCGCGGCGCCGCATAGAAGCCGTCCACATCGGCCCGCCCCGCCGCCCGCTCGCATTCCGCGGCGAGCCCGTCGGTCATCGACTCGTCCGCGTCGAGGTGGAAGACCCAGGGATTGGCGAAGGCGATGTTCCGCTGCGCATAATTGCGCTGCGCCGCAAAGTTGTCGAAATCCCGGCTGAAGACCCGTGCCCCGTGCCGCCGCGCGAGCTCAACCGTCCCGTCGGTCGAACCCGAGTCCAGGACGACAATGTCGGCGCAACCCCGCAGCGACGCCAGGCACCCGGGAAGATTGCGCTCCTCGTTGAGCGTCAGGATGAGGACGGAAAAGGGCACGGCCTTGGGATAGGGACGGCTAGTGTGCCGGCAACTCCGCCGCCGGGACGGTGGGAACGGGATGGGAGCCCTCCATGAGGCTTCGCTCGAGCTGCGCGTAGCGAAGGGCCGAGAAGAAGCAGAACCACCAGGTGAGGACGACGGCCACGTTTCCGAAGGGAAACTCGATCATCGCATAGATGAGGACCAGCCCGCAGGCGACCAGGGGGTACCGGGCGACGGGGTTCTTGAAGCGCGACTGCCGGGCCTTCACCAGGGGGACCAGGGCGCAGAGACCAAGCAGTGCCGTCCCGAAAATGCCGTGTTCGGCCAGGGCCTGGAGCCAGTCGGAGTGGGCGTCGTGGTAGACGACGGGGATCCTGTCGACCGGGTTGGGCGGCTGGGTGTTGTAAAACCAGAACACATGGGGGAAGGAAGCCATGCCCCATCCAAACCAGATCCTGTCCCCGGCCATGTGCAGCGTGTCGGCATAGAGGACATTGCGCCCGCCGATGTCGCCGCGCTCCCGCATGGTGGCGACCTGCTCCTGGGTGGTCGCGATGCGAACGGCGATCACGTTCCCGGCGAGGTACCAGATGGCCGAGACGGCCACGATAATCGCCACGACGGCTCCGGCCACGGGAATGGTGATCGACTCCGCGTAGCTGCGGCGGTCGCGGATCATCCGGCGGAACCAGTTGAAGAAGGCCCCCGCCAAAATGATGGCGGCAAAGAGCGATCCGGACCGGGACCCGCTCAGGGGCAGGGTGATCGCAAAGGCGAGGATCGCGATCAGCCCGCCGAAGGCCGGGGTGTGAAAAAACCCGCGCGTCCGGTTCCGGCGGCCGTGGTAGCGGATCAGGCCCAGGGTGAGGCCGATGATCAGGAGGATGAAGGCCCCCCAGTGGTTGCGATAGATGAACGAGGAAAAGAACTCGGCATTGGGAATCACCACGGCGCCAAAGAAGATTCCCTTGGCCCCGACCAGCCGCTGGATCGTGCCAAAGACGGTCAGGACAAGGGCGTTCACGATCGCGAGCGCCATGAGACCGCGCAGGCCCCGCCGGTGCCGAAACACAAACGCGATGTTGAAGCAGGAGATGTAAATCGCGTCGAAAAGCCAGAGCGTCTGGAGGGCCTTCGAGGGCTCGGCCGCCGCCGGCCGCCAGGTCGGTACCGGGATCGGCGTCAGGAAGGATGACGCCCCCATCTGGACCTCCCTGAGGAGCGGGGTGAAGCAGGACGCGATCACCAGCACATTGAACAGACCCAGGGGCCAGAGCCACGCCAGCGGCCGGCGGCTGATATCCGAGCGGCGCTTGTCGCTGAGGGCGCCCGCTAGCGTGATGAATGCCCCGAGGCTCCCCCAGACCGCAAGCGGGGGGCGCACGTATCCGGCATTCCCGCCGAGCGCCCAGGTCGCGCCGATCAGGAAGA
This sequence comes from uncultured Opitutaceae bacterium, assembly GCA_903891325.1. Taxonomy (GTDB): domain Bacteria; phylum Verrucomicrobiota; class Verrucomicrobiia; order Opitutales; family Opitutaceae; genus Palsa-1447. Next base: position 32,786 of record CAITEC010000137.1, on the reverse strand, counting down.
TGCCCGCGTGGGCGAAGACCGCCTTCTCAAACCCGCTGAGCGGTCGCTCCTTCGCTTTGAAGTCTGCCATAGAATTGAATCAGGGTGGCCGCCGGCCTGTCCCACGAGTAGTTTTCCAGGACCCAGGCGCGGGCGAGCGCGCCGCGGCGCGCCAGGTTTTCGGTGCCCTCGGCGGTTGCGTCCCGCAGCGCGGCCGGGAAGTCCTCCCAGGGAACGCACCAGCCCCCGCCGACCGGGTTCAGCCCGCCCCAGGGCGTCGCGTCGGTGACCAGGGCGGGGACGCCGTGCGCGAGGGCCTCGGCGATCGAGAGTCCAAAGTTCTCGCTGTGCGAGGGGAGCAGGAAAAGGGAGGCCAGCGGATAGGGAGGCGGCTGGCCGGTTCCGTCGAAAACCCGCACGCGGCCGGTTCCCGACGCGTTCAGGACGTAGTCCTCGAGCTGGCGGACGGTGTAGCCCTCCGGGATCCCGACCAGGAGGAGCAGCCAGTCCCTCGGGCCCTGATCGAGCCAAAGGTCGATGAGCTCCAGGACGCGCTTCTTGCGGTGAAACCGCGAATGGAAAAGGGCGACCGGACGCTCGGCGGACTCGGGGCAGCGTTCCCGCCAGTGGCGGAGGGAGGCGGCGCGCTCCGCCTCGGTCGGCGCGTCAACTCCGGTGGGCGCAAGGCAGACCGGCTGGCGAAACCCCAGCGAGGCGATCGACGAGGCCTCCTCGTCGCTGGTGGCATGCCATCCGTCGGCGGCCCTGAGGGCCCCCGGATGGATGAGCCGGCTCGCCAGCTTCTTTTTCCAGCGATGGTGGCCCCAGGACCAGGGGTTCATCATTCCCCGTGGCGAGATCACAAGTTTTGCGCCCGTCCGGTGCGAAAAATGGTGGGCGTAGTGCAGCGTCCTCAGCCACAGCGCGTGGTGCTGGACGATATCCGCCTCGAGCACCCGAAGCCGGGCCCGAAGCCCCGAGGAGGGACAGAAATCCTTCGGGCGGTCACGGTGAAAAACCTCCACCGCGAGCCGGCCTTCCTGCCGGACTTCGTCGGGACCCGGGCCGGTTGCCATCAGGATGACGTCATGGCCCGCCCGGGCGAGGGCGGCGGAGAGCCGATGGACGGACTTGCTGGGTCCCCCGTGGCGCGCCTCCAGGCTCGGAATGATCTGGGCAATGCGCATGCCTGTGGGTGCGGGCTAGACCGGCTCCTGCCGGGTCCGGACGGGGCGGCAGGGATGACCCAGGCAGATCATCCGGGCGGGAAGGTCGCCCGTCACGACGGAACGGGCGCCCACGATCGCCAGTTCCCCGACGGTGACCCCGGGCCCGACATAGACCTCGGCGGCAACCCATGCGTTCTTTCCGATCGTTATCGGCGCCACCAGAAGGGGCATGCTCCACTGCGTGTAGTCGTGGCTGCCGGCGCAAAGATGGGTGCGCTGGCTCACATTCGCGCCGCGCTCAAGCGTGATGAGGGCCAGATTGTAAACGATGACCTCGGGCCCGAGCATCGAGCGGGGGGCCAGCGAAAGTTTCCAGGGGAAGGTGATCCTCACCGAGGGGAAGATGACAACCTGGTCGGGTCTCGGAATGTCCGCGCCAAAGAGCCGCAGGAGCTGGGCCCTGAACCAGTGGAAGGGCCGGGGGCTCCGCCGAAAAAGCGACGCCTCGACCAGCATCCAGACCCGCCGCAGGATCACCTCCCGCCTCGGGTAGGGAGTCACGCAGCCTTGGCCGAGGTAGGGAGGCTCATCTGTCATCGGAATCGGAAAGTGGTAATTAGTAAGGAGTAAGTAGCGGGGAAATTCAACTTACTCCTTTTTTCGGGTAGTGGTTCAGCTTGAAGGTGGAGCGGGACCTCCGGGCACGCTTGCCTTGGCTATTGTCGCTCAGCGCGCTCGGAGATCGCGCTCCACCTTCAAACCCTCGAAGTCAGCCAGGATTTCCTTGGCGACTACTGTGTAGTCGAAGCGGCGGGAGTCCTCGACGGCATTGGCGGCCAAGCGCGCCCGGTAGGCAGGATCCGCTATCAGGGAAGCCAGGCGGTCGGCGAGGAGGGTCGCCCGGTCCTTTGAGCGGTGGTCGAAGACCAGGCCGTTCCCGCCGTTCCGGATGACATCCTTATAGCAATCAAGGGAAGAGACGACTGGGACCGCACCGGCCGCCATCGCCTCGATCGGGGCGACGCTCAGTCCCTCTCCCTTTTCGGCCAGGCTCGGATAGCAGAAGATGTCCAGGGAGCCGTAAATGCCGGCGAGGGTCGGAATGTCATAGACGGGGGGCTCAATCGATACGGGGACCCCTGCGCGCTCCGCCATCTCGCGAAGGCCGGATACAAACTGCGCCCCCGCCCCTCCCTGTGACACTTCCTGCGGCCCGATAAGCCTCAGGCGCCAGGGCGGAAGTCCGGGCCGCCGGGCGAGTTCGGCGGCAGCCTGGATGAGGATATCCAGTCCCTTCTCCGGATGGAAGCGCCCGAGGTAGCCGATCGTGACCGGCGCCGGGGCGGCCATCCTTCCCGATGCGGCGTTGTGGAGCGCCCAGTCGACCGGATTGCGAAATACCCGGGTGCGAGCGCTCAGCCGGGGGTTTTCCAGGACAATCCGGTCCCGGACCGCCTCGCTGGTTGCGATGATCCTGTCCACGCCACCGTAGAATCGTCCCTGTCCCTTGGGCATGCGCCCAAGGATGGCCACCGTGCGCCCGACCTTGCGCCTGAGCAGGCCCAGGTAGCCGGGAAGGGAGACGGTGTTGCACACGACGAAGTCCCCCGGCGGCAGCCTCAGGGCGACCCGCAGGCCCCACTCGAAATCCAGGAGGAGGTTCAGCCACAGCCTCCGGGTGTGCGTGTACCCGCGCAGGCGGATCATGCGGATCCCGTCGAGCGTCTCCCGATCGGGAAACCCCGGCCACGAGCGGGAAAAATAGGTCACCTCGTGACCGGCCGCCGCAAATTCCTTCGCCAGCCGAAACCAGATCTTCTCCGCCGCGCCGCCGGCCACCGGGGGCACAGGGAGGAAAAATCCGGATACGATGGTTATTTTCATAGGGATCCGAGCGCCGCCATGAGCCCGCTTGTCGTCTGCTCATACGTGTAGCCCGCAATCCTGGCAATGACGGCCGCCCGCAGCCGCTCCCGTTCCGTGGCGTCCCCAACCGCAGCCAACGCCGCCGCCAGCTTGCCCTTCAACGCGGCGGCATCACTGGCGGGGAAGGTCCACCCGGTCAGGCCATCGGTGACCAGGTCCTGCTGGCAGCCGACCCGGTCGCTGACCAGGCAGGGGACTCCCATGTGCATGGCCTCGTTCACCGCCAGCCCCCAGGTCTCGTAAAGGCCTCGGGACGGCAGCGCAAAAATATCGGCGAGCAGGTAGCGCGAGGGCATCTCCGTCTGGTTTGCAAAAGGGAGGAAATGCACGCTCCCGGGCCGCGCGGCGGCCGCCAGCGCTTCCAGCGCGGGCTTTTCCTCCCCGTCGCCGACAAGGACGATTGCGGTATCGGGCCGGGCGAGCTCGATGAACGCGCTCAGGAGCTCGCGCGGCTGCTTCGCCGGAACCAGCTTGCCGGCAAAAAGGACGACGCGGGTCTCCGCCGAGAGGCCCAGTTGGGAGCGCAGGGCGAGCGCAGCGGCGCGGTGGCGCTCATCGCCGGAGTCAAAGAGGCTCGCGTCGATCGAGTGCGGGGCGAAGAAGAGCCTGCGCGGCGGAACGCCGCATTTCTCGAAGTACTCGCGGTTGGCCTTCCCGACATAGGTCACCGCGGCGAAGCGGCGGAAGAGGATGCGCAGGGCGAGGATTCGCAAAAGGCCGGGCGTCTGCCTGCCGATAAAGTGGGAGTCCCCCCTGAAAATCACCGGGACGGCGCGGCGGAAGGCCCACAGGAGGACCCGAAGGTGGGTCAGCCACTTGTAGCCAAAAAGCAGGAGGGCGTCCGGGCGCCAGGCTTCCAGCCGCGCAGGGAGTTCAGGATTGTTGAATCCCCGAAAATGGTCCGCGCCGGGTCGGGATGAGACATTGGGCACGAATTCGCTTTCGTAGCCGGTGAGCAGGTCGACATCCCATTTCAGGACTTTTCCGAACTGCGGGTCGGTCATCTCTGAAACCCCAAACTTCCAGAGGTAGAATACGCGGAGCCGAAGATCGGTATGTGCCGCCAGCCACCGGAACCACGGGCTGTAATACTGCGTCGGGTGGGAGAGGACGATCGCAAGGCGTGCGGGCCGGACTTTTCTCATGCCTTGGGTGCAGTCCTAGGCGGAAGAACCGTTCGACGTGCGAAGAACGCGGTCGCAGCGACGATCGGAATAATAGACTGCTCGAGGGAGGTGACCAGGACGCTTGCGACAAACTCAAAGGAATCGGCAAGGCTCAAGAAGACGACAAAGGCGACGAATCCCTCCACGGAGATGACGAGTTTGTTCACCGTGTGCTGCTCGACCCACGCAAAGACGAAACCAAGGAAGCAGCCGACGATCACGGCGCCGAGGAACGGGCCGAAGTTACCGTAGGCCTCCGGCAGGATGCCCCAGGCTATATAGGTCGTTTCGGTTGACATAAGATCCTGGCGTCCAAAGTGGACGTTCAGGATGACCTGTCCTTCATGGGTCCTGGGCTTTTCCGGCCAGATAAATCGGGGTATCAGGAGCATCGGAATGATGGAGTAGGTTTGCCCGTGCAGCAGCTCGACGTGGTTCGTCTCAACCGCGTCGATGACAAAGAGCAGGTTCTGCATGTTGTTGACACGTTTGAGGAGCGTCTGTTGTTCGGGCACGGCATCGGAGGAGGCGAACGTCGGCTGTTTTGTGATGTTGTCTCCGGTTATGCAGTCGTAGCTGGCTTCCGCCCACTCGGCGTAGATCTCGGGAATCTGGGTGAGGGGAAATTCGGGAATATTGTCCGCTCCGCGATCACCCCAGTAGCGCTCGCGCATGACAACCTTTCCGACATTTAGGAATGAAAAGATCACGAAAACCACGAAGAGGTAAATCCAGGGGATTCGCCCTGAACTCCAAAAGAAGCCGACCATCACCGTGATGAGCATCAGGATTGCCGATGAAAGGAGGAATGAAGATGATGCGATGTAGCAAAAGGCGATCAGAATGAGCCAAAACACGAGGCGCTGGCCCACTGAGAACGCCCCGCCGCCCATCAGCAGTGAGACGATGAAGTAGCCGCAGACGCCGCCTGCCGATATGACGGCCCAGATCACCGGCCAAAATTCGCCGGGTAAAACCGAAAGGACCGTATCCACCATGCCGCTGCGTTCCACTATCTGATAGAGAAGCGCTCCGGAAATGAGTGAAAATCCGATTGTGCCGAGCTTCCTTGTCCCCCCCTTGTTGAAATCTCGAAGAGCGTAGCACACCGGGCGCCCGGGAGTTAACAGAGTCATTCCTGCGCGCCACGCTGCTGCGAGGGCGAGCAGAAAAAAGAGAACCTCGACTCCCGCTTTGGTCATCAAGGCGTCCGAATAAACGGCCAGAGTGTCCCGGGAGGCGATCAGCGGCAGGCCATAAACGAGCACGTGCTGGAGGATGATCATCGGCATCAGGGGCAGCCCAGCACCCCTGCCGCGCCAAACCATAAGGGCGAAACAGGCGCTGAGGCCGATCAGTAAGAGCGCGACCCCGCCCGACTCTGCGTTCACGAAAAGAACGATCGAAGCGGTAATCGTCGCGACAGCAAGAATCGGGATCGGCAGTTTCAGGGCCTTGCGTGCCCGGACCGCGAGTTCGCCGATCCGCGCCTGACGATAGTCGTGAGTATCTGCTGAATCAGTCATGACTTGTGCCGACACGGGCCTGCGCCGCAAGCTGCGTCAAAGAGCTCGCACTGCCGCCGGGCGAGCCCTCTGGCCAGGTAGCGCTTCTCGAAGACTTCATCATTCCTTGCGGGAAGGCTGCAGGAGGGGAATCCCTCAATCGCGAGGTCGAAGAAATCCGCGAGCCGGGCGAATGCCTTGTCCTTTGGCTGGTCCTCGCTGAACAGCACCATGAATGCGCAGCTCAACTCATCGAGCAGACGCTCCATGACGCTCGTCCTGAAGACAAGCCCGAGGATTGGCCGCCCGGTCAGGTAGTAAAGGTAGATCTTCGATGGGGAATAGGCCAGGTCGCTCGATCCCAGGATGAGGAGCACGTCGGCGGCGTCCTGGAGCCGAATGGCCTCGAGGAAGCCCACCCGGTGGGGTGTTTCGAACACCTGGTCGGCGACACCGCATTCCACCGCAACCGGGATGACGGATTCCACCCCCTTGCCCTCGGGCAAGTAGCTCGTGCCGATGAAGTGAAAGCGAAATCGGGCGGCGCGCCCGGGATGCCGTTCCCGGTAAAGGCGAAATCCGTCGAAGAGGACCTGGATCGCATGCGGCATCACGGGTCCGGAGGCCCCCGTGTACACAAGATGGATGCTCCCGTCACCGCGCGGGAAGGGCGGCTTTGCATCGACATGCTCCCGCGCCTTGGCGACGTCCCCGGGACTTGCGCCGAAGCCGATCACTGCGGCGGGAATCCGTGCCACGCCAGGGTATCGCGAACACAGATCCTTGATATAGTCGGGCGAGACACTGACGATGCCCGATGCGCGCTTGAAGCACCTTCCCTCAAATGCCCAAGCAATGAAGCGGGCAATCTGGTACTTCCATCCGCCGGGGGGGCTGCGCGAACCGGGTCGTTCATAATAATCGGTGCGCCACGGATCTTGGACGTCGAGGACGTAGGGCACGCCGTAGAGCCGCTTCCAGATCGGTCCCAGGATGAAGGTCGCAAACTGGGTGTTCGACATGAAGACGAGGTCAAACTTTTCACGGCGGAGCACGGCGCAGCCGCTCCAAAAAAGGCAGGGCAGCGCGCGGAGACCCAGGTTTCCGATCCCGAAGAACCGCGACAGGCGGGGCGGGAACGCCCGGGTCCGGACAATCCGGACATCGGCCGGCACCGTCGATTCCAATTCCGGCTCCCGAACGCCAATTTGCCAGGGTTCGCCCACCGCAAGGACGACCGGCTTCCAGCCGCCCTCCCTGTAAAAAGGCAGGCTCATCCGGACGCGCTGCATGTCGGGCGCGTTGATGGGCGGGAAGTGGGGGCTGACGATGAGGACTTTTTTCACGCTATTCTTCGAAAAAGAACTCCTCCTCCCCGGAGAAGAACGCGAGGAATTCCTTGGAAAGGACGGGGCATCGTCCGGCGGCACACCCCGGACTTGCGAGACATAGGCGCCGATCGCCCGTCGCTTGACGTCCCAGAACCCCTCCTCTCCAACGCGCCAGACGCGCTTTGCTCCGAGCAACCTGACGAGCCCCCGCGGGCTCCAGCGGGCCCAAACCGGGTATTGGAAAATCCGGGGCCGAAGGCCTGATTGGGCAAGCGCCCCCATCGCGCGGGTGAAGGCTGCCTCGTGCTCCGAGCTGCCGTCGCGACGGCAGGGAAGGAAGATTTGGTCGGGCCTTAGCCGGAGAATGACGGTCGCGATCCGGGACTCCAGTGCGGCGGCAGCCGCGGCACCGAGATCCTTGAGTGTCCCGTCGGGAACGGAGAGGAAGGTCATCTCGGCCAGGTCGACCCCGAGAATCCGCATAGCGCTGCACGCCTCTGCCCGGCGCATTGATGCGACCGAAGCGGGCGCAAGGGTCTTGCTGTCCGGAAACGCCGCCTCGCCGTCCGTAATATAGAGCACATGCACGGAATCGCCCTGCAGACGCCTTTGGAAAATCAGCCCGCCGCATCCCAGCGTCTCGTCATCGGGATGGGGAGCGAGGACGAGCATAGTTTCCGTGCCCGGGAACCGGTAGCGTCCGGCGCGCAACCGAAGCAGGGCGGACATAGCCGAATGGAGCAGCCGCCGGCAGAGCTCCTTGACTCGTAGTCTGCCGCTCATCCTGCGATGGCCCTCTCCACCAAATCCAAGAGGCGCGGTTCCTCGCGCTCCCAGCAATAGACCTGCTCGGCCAGCCGCCGAGCCGCGGCCCGGCGCCCTGCGAGCGCGATGGGGTCAGCGAGAAGCCGATCGAGCGCGGACGCCGCCTCGCCCGTCTGCATGAAGTCCGCGATTATTCCCGCCTCGGGAGCCTGTGCCAGGACCTCGCGCTGCCCGGCCGTGGGGCTCGCTACGACGGCCAAGCCCGCATTGAGGTACTGCAGGATCTTGTTGGTGATCGTGAGGTCGCGATTCACGATGAAGGACTGCTCGAGCGCGAGGCCGATGTCGTGTTCGGCAATCACAGCGGGTAGTGAGCCAGGCGGGACCTGGGACCGAAAAGCCACCCAATTCCGGCGATCGGCCGGAATCCGCGCCAGGAGCGACGTCGCGTATCCGGGCACGGGGTCCCCGAGCAGGACAAGCCTGCTCGGTTCGGTCGTACGCGCCCATGCGGCCAGAAACAATTCCAAACCTCGGCCGGGCCCCGTAGTCTGCGAATACCAAAGAAACGACGGAATGCGACCGACGGGCCTTCCGAACGGGTCAGGCTGGAGCGGAAAAGAATTTGAAATGACGCAGGGAAGGGTTCCGCCGTAGCGCGCGTGCAATGCGCCGGCCAATGCATGGGATGTCGTTGTGGCGTAGGCGGCTTGACCGAGCAGGTTTCCCTCGACCGAACGGATGAGCTGCAGGGGACGGCGGCTACGGGCTGCCGGCAGCAGATCCTCGGAGTGCCAGTCCTCAAAGTCCGCGGCCACTTTTCGTCCCTCGCGCGCGAGCTGAACACCAATCCAATGGGGGACCTCATTGTGCACTATGGTCAGGTTGGCGTCTAGTTCCCTCGCGCGCCGCAGGAGAGGTCCGGCGGGACCCAGGCCGCGGATCGTCTGGAGCCCAAGGTATTGGGTCAGGCCACGGGCGGCTCTTTGAATACCCCGACGCCATAGCAGCCCCGCCTGACCCGCGGCGTAACCCGGAATCATGTCGACGATTTCGCGCCTGAACGGCGCTCCCGCGACCAGACTTGCGTCCATTGTCTCGGAGGCCGCGTGATTGCGAACAGTCAGAACCGTGACGTCGAAGCCTGCCCGACCGAGGGATTCCGCCTCCTTAAGGGGTCGCGGGTTCCGGCAAAGTGGACCATTGGAAATGATTAGGATGCTCCCTTTCATCCTTTTGAATGATTGCGAGTGAGCCACTCCTGAAGTCGGCGGCCGACCCTCCAACCAAACGCAGAAGCGACGATCTGCATCCTTCGGCCAAATTGTGGTTTTGCGCTCGGGGAGCCGAGAGCGCGGGCCCGCGCGGCCGCATCCCCGCTAAGTCGGGCAATGCCGGGGTAGAGTTCGAACCGGCAGCGCTCCCAGTAGTTTGAAAGGGCCTCCCGCACCCGCGGCGTGTCCTCGGCGGCCAGGAGGCGATCGGAGAAAAGGACGTGTGAGCGGTGGTACGACTCCAAGGCCCTCCGTGAGCGCCTGCGGCTCAGGCTGCAGGGGAGGGCAGAGCGATAGTGAACGCAACCGGCAGCGGCAAAGCGGATACCAGTCGCCAGGGTCAGGACCCTGCAGAAATATTCGCCGTCGTCATTCAGGGAGAGCGCCTCGTCCCAGGGTCCGGCTGCATCGAGGAGCGGCCTTCGGCAGAGCCATGCGGCCGGCTGAATCATGTCGCCGGTCCCGGCGGCCTGGACAAGAAAATCCCGGGCCGGCGTGTAATCGCGAAATACGGAATCGTCGACAAAGCGGGTCCTTGCCGGATCCTCCTCAAAACGGCCCCAGCGGCACGATGCGACACAACCCGGCGGCGAGCGGAGCAGGAGATCAACCTGCGCCCAAATCTTGTCCTCGGAAATGAGATCGTCCGCGTCCAGAAATTGAATGAAGGCACCGGAGGCGAGGCGCAAACCGTGGTTCCGGGCCGCACTTGCGCCCCTGTTTGGCTGGGTCGCAACGCGCACACCGCGGGATTCAAAGCACCGGGCTATTGCCGCTGAGTCGTCTGAAGAACCGTCGTCGACGACTATGATTTCCGTGGGCGCCCAGGTCTGCGCGACAGCGGACTCCAATGTCTGGCGGAGCCACCGGGAAGCATTGTGGCAGGGAATGATTACCGAAACGAGAGGTCGTGATGGAGTCACAGTGGCGTTTCCTGGAAAATGGCAAATGCCGGTCAGCCGGTGCTCCGGGCCGAAATCGATCGCCAAGCGTGGCGGTAATATCCCCGTTTGGAGAGATCCACATAGTGATGCAGCGCGGCTGTCGGCCTGCGGCACTCCGCGTCGTCGGGAAGCAAACAGTAGTCTGCCTGCGGCAGCCGCAGGGAAGTTTTCCCAACGAGGACCAAGGCGACTAGGGCCTGCTCCAGATAGTAACTGGTCCCGAACTCGGAGAGCAGGCGCGCGCACCAGGACTCAATCCGGTCCCAATCGAGTGAATCGCTGTCCAGCCCGCAAATGCCGACGTTCACCCGTGCGGGCACCTGTTCACCCACCAAGCCGAGGAGCGCGGCATACGGGTAGCCGTAGGCATTTTGGACATCGACCATGTGGACAGGCCGGTCCGGGGACGCCAACCAGTCCATGAACATATCGGGCCTTCTGAAAAAGAGCATGTCGGAGTCAAGAACAACCCGCCAACCATGATGACCTGCGTGAAAGTCGACGAGCTTTCGAAGGTGAATGTAGGTCCTTCGCTGGCTTCTGAGCGCTGGGAATTGGGACTCGGGAAGGAATCGGTCAAGCAGACTCTCGGTGTCCCCGGGGGTCACGATCCGGCAGCCTGGGAAAAGCCGCTGGGCCTCGGCCCTCAGCGGTACGTCAAAAGAGCCGTCGTCGTGAAAGGTGAAAGAAAGATCGCAGCCGGAAACCTCGCGCAGCGACCAGGCGCAAAAGGCTGTTTGAAACCAGAAACGCCTCCCTGTAAGGAAACAAACTTCGGAGGCGCCGGCGGCTGCGGCCGGCTGTGGGGTCAGCCTTCCGGCCGCGGCGATCATGCCCCGCCGGCCGAGAGCCGTGATCCACTGCGCGCAAGGCCCGCCTTCACGCCGGGATTTCCTGACCCAGGCGATGGGCGCATGCCAAAGAAGGTACGCCAGGCGGCCGAGCCCGAACTTGCGAGCGATCTTTCTCGGCGAGGCGGGAAAAATAGAAGGAGTCACGGCGGCGGCAATTGGGCCAACTGGCGTGCTACGTCCCCGTCTGACAGTGTTCTGCAGGAAGAGTAGGATTTGCCCCTGATCCGGCGGGAAAGTCGGCCAGCGCGTTCCCGACCGAGGCAGAGTGAGGCCAGCTTGAAAAGTCCTCCCCCAGATCCCCCCGAGTATCCCGGTGCGAGGCGCCGTGTGATCTGGAGTTCCCGTTCCTCAAATGTCGGTGAAAAACCGCGGGGAAGACCACGCCATGACCGAAATGCCACTTCACCAACCAGGCGGCGCGCCGTCGCGGTCTGGGAGCTATCAGGCACCGTGCGCACAAACGCCTCCATTACCGCCAGGGATGCGATGGCCATACGCTCCCAGTTGCTTGTCAGCCGCACACCCGGATGGTTGCCAATGATCGTATGCGGGCCGGGAACACGGATGATTCGGCCGGGCCTTGGGGCGGCATTGTGATAAAACCAGATCTCCGCGACCGGGTTGTAAAGCCTTGAGGGCGGAAAATAGGCCTGCGCCACTGTATGGCGAAGGTAGTCCGTCCGAAATACCGGATTGTGCGGGGCGGGCTGAATATTGATATAAAAGTCGGCCGCTTCCCCGGTATTCCTCAGCGCGGGTTCCGGTTCGAAAGTCAGCGCGTCGAAATCCCCGGCAAGCGTACAACGGGCCTGGTCCGTGTAGCTGACGTCGGCCTGCGCCTCGAGCATGGCGGCCGTTTGGAGCCGGAACTTCGCTTCACTGACCAGATCGTCGGAATCAAGGAAGAGGAGATATCGGCCCGTTGCCGCAGACAGGCCCGCTAGCCGGGCAAAAAGCAGGCCCTTGTTGGTTTGCCGAATCAGGCGGGCGGGAGAGTAGCCCAGCCTATCGATCACAGGCGCAATCGGCTCGTCGGAGCCGTCGTCCACGACGATCGTCTCGACGTCGAGGCCCGCCGAGGCCCGGCGGACGCTCTCGAGCGTGTGGCGAATGACTTCGCCCCGATTGTAGACGGGAATCACCACGGACAGCAGCGGCGGGCGGCTCATGAAATCCGGGCGATGGCGACTGGAAGGTCGCGACCCCGCCGCGCAATGACGCGTGTCAGGGCGGCAAGGACGGCTTCGGCGCTCACGCCTTCCAGGCAGGCGCGTCCGTGCATGCATTGATTGCGCAGACCGCAGGGAGTGCAGGGTGTCGGCGCGGAAAGGTACTCATTGCAGGTGTAGCCGACCTTCTCCCGGCCGACCCGACCGCCGAGCACAAGGACGGAGGGACAATCCACTGCGCGAGCCAGGTGGCCGAAAAAGCCCTCTATTCCGACGAACGCCTCGCTTTCGGCAATCACCGCGGCCGCCTCACGAATCGTTGTTTTTCCACGAAGGTCGATCGCGCCCGGACGCGCGGGATCGGACGCCAGGCCGAGTTGAATGGCCGTCAAGTCGGCGGGAAGATTGCGCACAACCTCCGCGAATCGTCCGGCACCCCATTCCTTGTTGGCAAAAGGAAGGGCGGCGCCGGCCGCCGTGCTTTGGAAGGAAATCTGCCGTTTCGCCCTTCTCCCGGCAGTGTGCTCAAGGGGAGTGAGGTGGAGGTAGGGACGGAGGGCTACCTCGCCCTTCAGCCCTGCCAGCCGGCACATTTCCGCCAGGATGTGGCCGAAGGCAAAGACGTCGCGGTCGGGGTTGGTGGGGTCCGCGCGGGCGTAGTAGGGTTGAACCACACTTTTGCCAAGGCCGCGCAGGGCGCGCGCGTAGTAGGCGCTCGGAGGGATGACGTCCGCCGGATCGGGATTGCCCGCAAATAATTCGGGCCTGGCTGTCATCATTGCAAAGGGCAGGTCCCGTTTGCGGGCTTCTCTCAGGACGGTTGTACAAAGCAGGTCGTCCCCGATGCTGAGAGAGCCGAAAAGCAGAACCCGGTCAGGAATCCCGTGGCGCATGAATGACGCGGCCAGCCTCGGAACCTGGGCGGCGAGTCGGAGAGGACGGGTCAGGGAAGCCGGGTTCATTCGGTGGTCAGGCACGCGTCGCCGCAAAGTTCGAGAGCCCGTGTGAGGTCGGTTCCCTGCGGTCCAGGCGCCTGAGGGTGAATCCGGCCGTGCGAAGAAGGGCGCGAAACGCTTCCGGTTCGGTCGAGTCTGCGAAATCGTTCCGGGCTTCAAAAACGACGATTTCAAGGGTTGGGTTTGACAGGAGGGATCGGAAGCCGCTGAGAACCTCAAATTCGGCCCCCTCCGCGTCCACGATGACGGCCGTTGGGGCGGGAGCGAATTTCTCGGCGACAAGACCCGCCGCAGTGCGGGTGGGAACGAGGATCCTATGGTCGTAGTCCGCGTCACCCGCCGGGACAAGGGTTGACATGCCCGGATTGCCGGACGAATTCAGGAAAAACGGAAGCACGGCATCCCGGGCTGCCAGTGCGTAGGAGTGGAGATCGATCTCCACTCCGTTGAGCTGACAATTTTCGATGAATCGTGCCGCCGTTCTTGGGGAGGGCTCAAATGCGATAACGCGCGCCTCGGGGTGCAACCGCTTCGCGGTAATCGCGTGCAGCCCAAAATTCGCGCCGATCACCCATAGGACCGACCCGGGGCCGAGGAAGGGCCTGACAGCCTCCAGCACCTCCGATTCGTAAAACCCGTCCACGAGGACGTGCGAGTCGATTACGTCCCCGGGCTCGAGCAGGAAAAGGCCCCCGTAGCGCGTGCGAGCCCGAATTCCCGATTCCCGCGGAGGTTTTAGAAAGCGCCGGAGCGTGAGGAACCCCCTCCAACGTTTCCTCCAAAAGGCGGCGAGCAACCGGTCCCGCCATCCCGGCAACTCAGAATCGCGGTTCATCGTGAAATCGGGAACATCGGGAGAAGGGACTGGCCATGAAACTGGCCACAGTTGCCCCTCCAGCGAATGTAATGAGCGGGGGAGCGCCATGCACGCATTCGAAAGAAGGCCCGCGCACACCTTGCTGGCACCGTCCAGGGGTCTATGGCAGGCCAGGGACACTGGTCGTGGGTTTTCAGCACGATGGTCCACGTGCGCATGATGCCGCTGTTTAGCCGGGCCATGTAGCCTGCGCGCATTCGGAACGCGGGAATCAAGTGGGTTAGGCCAAGTGGCGGAAAGTACCCGATATCGGCGCCGCCGTGCAAGACGGAGAAAACCAGGTCGTTATCACCGCCGGAGCCCAGCCTCAGGCCGGTCCGGTCCAGGTCCCGACGGAAGGAATCAGCGTTGACCTCTGCCGCATATGCTTGGGCCATTTGTCTCCTCACAACCAGACCCGCGCCGACAGGGGCGAAATCAGGCCAGGTTTGCCGGGGGCCGCCAGGACAGATCTTATCGCCCGGCCCTAGGTCTCGGAGCGCCAGCAACCCCTGGAATTCGGGAATCCACGGTGGGGGCGGCGACTCCCATTCGGGGCGGATTGGGCCCCCTGCTGCCCCCAGCCGGGGGTACTCGGAGAAGAGTCGAACAGAGGCTGCGAGATAGTCCGCGTCCAGCAGATTGTCGTCATCGACGAAGACAAGGAGGGGGGACTTGGCCTCGGCGATGCCGCGAAGGCGCGCCGGGGTCAATCCAATCGCCGGTTCCCGAATGATCTTGGGCTCTCGATGCCAGTTTGAGGCGCTCTCCGCGGGCAGCGGAGGTTTCGAGGCGTTGTCCACGATAAGCAGTTCCCATTTATCCGCCGAAAGAGTCTGTCCGCGCAGGCTGCCAAGGGTTCGGGCAAGAACGTCCCGCCTCGGATTGTGCGTGCAGACAATGACTGTCACCAACGGGGTCTGGGAACTCACCGTGATAGATCCGTCCACGCGCGTGCCTCCCCCCGCCGCCTCGCATCGTGAATCCTGAGGGGAATGGGATCCAGGGCGTGCCGGAGACGAAATTCACGAAGCCGGGCGGCAAAGCCCATTCCCGGGGGGCGCATCTCTGGATCGCGCAGTGCGTGCAGGATCACCGTGGAGTACGCGTGGCCCTCCACGAGTTGCAGGAGATAGGCTTCCGCCACCCGTTCCTTAGGCATGAGATGGGTAAGTCCCAGGTCCCGGAACACTCCAACGCCGAAGCCCAGGTCGATGGCAGTCAAAGCCAGGTCGAAGTCCTCGCATCCGCTGAGATTGGCGCCGGTCCGCCCGAGCTTCTTGCGCCGCGGGTCGCCGAGCACCTGCGCGGCGTAATGGCGGGCCACCGACGCGCGCGCGCACAGCCCCGCTCCGGCGGGAATGGCGGGGTAGTCAAACGCCTGATTGGACCAACGGTCCCTGGGTATTCGGTGCACTGCCAGGTAGGCCGTGTAGGGCTCAAAACCGGCGGCAGGAACCTGTTCCCATTCCGGGTCATAATTTCCGCACCCGAAGACTCCCAGCATTGGCCATGCCCCCGCGCGGGCCAGTGCCCGTTCAAGGTAATCCGGGGCGAGTATATTGTCATCGTCTACGAAGACCAGAAGAGGTGCGGCCGCCTCGCCGATGCCGCGGAGTCGGGCGGCGGTGAGGCCCAGCTCCGATTCAACGATGATGCGGGCTGCGGGATGCCATGATAAATCCAGATCGGCCGCGACCGGGTCCGGCGAGGCGTTATCCACGACGATCAGCTCCCAGTCGGAGGTGGGTTTTCCCTGGTGTTGCAGGCCCGCCAGCGTCCGGGTCAGGTAATCAGACCGCGGGCGATGCGTGCAGATGATGACAGTTAAGGCAGGGGAATTCACGGGCGTCTCCTCACAGTTGCATAAAACTCCGCGCTTCGCCGCGCAAATTCATCCGCGCTGAAGCGCGCCACGAATTCTTTGCGGCCCGCCGCGCCATACTCGCTTCGGAGCCGCGGGTCCGCGGCAAGGCGGATCATGCACTCCGCCAGGGTGGATGGATCACCGGGTTCGGCCAGAAGTCCGTTGCGCCCCTGCGCCACAACCTCCGGGATTCCCCCGGCACTGCAGCCAATCACTGGCTTTCCCCGGCCCATGGCCTCGATGTAAATCAATCCAAATGACTCGTAGCGCGATGGCGCGACCAGGACTGAGCACCTCCGATAGAGCCGGTCCAGCTCGGCCTCGCTCACCCTGCCCGGCGCGGTCACGCGGGATGGCACCAGATCCGGGTGGTCATCGGAGAAGATCCGCCAGGCATCACCCGACCCGGTATCGCCGGCCAGGACAAACGTCGCCCTTGGGCAGGCGGCGGCGACCCTGGGAATGGCGGCTAGGAGCACATCGATGCCTTTCCTGGGTTCGAACCTGCCGACAAACAGAAACTCGGGCGAATCGGCCTTCTCTCCTTCGGCTGGCGCGAGTCCGGGATCAGGCAGCCCGTGCGGGATCAGGCTAATCCGGGCCGAATCGTAGCCCTCAACCCGGCAGATTTCTTCCCGATGCGCGGCAGTGTGGGTGAGAAGCGCATCGCTTCCGTTCGCGGCGGCCATCTCGGCGCGGGCCAGCCACCGCAGGGCCCGCGAAGTCTCACCAGAGGAAAGCATCATTTGGGCGGTGGTTGTTGAAATACGAGAAACCACAGGTGGGCGCCGGCGGCGACGGAGGAAAAACAGGGCCGGAGCGGCGAATGCATGGGTCTCAATGACCTCAAGATTGCGGGTCGCGCAGGCCCGCGCCAGGGGCCCATTTGCGCAGCGCCCGGTCCAAAAGCGTTCTACCAGTGCCCGGCGCTGCCAAGGGCCGCCGCGAGCCAGGAAACGAAGGGGCCGCGGGGCCAGCGCCGGAACGACATCGTAGGTCCATCGGGGCTCCAAGTCCCGAAGGGCGGCAAGCACCTCCGCGGGACGGTTTGTGGGATGAACGATGTGCACGGCATGACCCTGAATAGCCAATGCGTCGGCGAGTGTCCGGTACGAGAGCCCAATACCGCTGTCGCTCGAAGGTTCGACCTTCAGGAGCGTCACAAGGAGTCCGATTCGCATGGATGTCGTTTCGAACCGCGGCTCTTAGGTGGATACTTTCCGGCTCGGGGCTGGCATTGGGACGGCGATCGCCCCCGGAGCTGGCAGCGACCAGCGGCGCTTCAGATTCAGCCAGGGCCGTTCATAAAAATGATAACTGAGTGCGGCAGCGGCCAACGTGCATGACGAGAGCCACGCCACGTGCTCCCACTCGTGGCTGAAGTAACGGATCCCAATCAAACGGCGGCTCAACCCCGGGCCGTAGTAATGCATGAAGTTGTGAAAAACATAGATTCCGTAGCTGATCCTCCCGAGGTAAACGAGAACCGGGCATCCCAGGATCCATCTGAGCATGGGAATCCGGTCGTTTGCGCATGCGTGGATCAGGACCGCAAAACAGAGCGCATCAAACGTGTAACGGAGCCGTCCGATCGGAGATGGACCGATCTTGTCCGCATGCAGCCAAATCCCGAGTGCGAGACCGCACAACCCCACTATGAACACGATTTTCAGAAGCTTGCCCGCAGACGGGGATGCCGTCCATCCCCTGTGTCGCGCCAAGGCCATAAGCCCACCGGCAGCAAGGAGATCCCAGCAAGCGGGCAGAAGAACCACCTGCCCCAGCGGAGGGCCAAATTCACCCAAATTGCATGCAAAGCGGAATGCCAATGCCACGGGAAGGAACCCGAGCATGACCCAGGGAAGCGCCCGTCTCGGCGTGCAGAGGACAAGCCACGGCCAAAGCAGGTAGAACTGCTCTTCCACCGCCAGCGACCAGAAGTGCGCCAGCAGGCGGTCGGGCCATCCTCCAGCCAACCAAATGCGAAAATTATACGAGTATGTGAAGAGCCACGGCGCGGCGATGCGCACGTGTTCAACATTGAAAATAAATCCAAGGACAAGGACCCCGTAATAAAGCGGAAAAATCCGCAATGTGCGGCGAACGAGAAATAGCTTCCACTCGGCTCGAATCGATCCGGTGCCCTCGTCGATACGCCCGCGGGCATCAAGGAGCAGTCCGGTGATGAGGAAGCCGCTGAGGACGAAGAATAGTTGGACTCCAAGCCCCCCCACGTCGACCTGGGAGGCGACCGTCGGTGAAAAATGACTCAGCAAAACTCCTGCCACGGCGACGGCCCTCAGGCCGTCAAGGAGCGGAAAATAGCCCGGAGTCGGTTTTGCGGTCATGATCGGGCGATCTTTGCCAGCTCACGCCGGGCGTACCTGACTTTAAGCAGCGTGTGGAAGAAAATATGTTCAAAATGCCCGGCGAAATCCACTTTCGTCCCACTGGCAACGAGGTGCGCCTGTATGATCGAAATGAACCGACCCCGCAGTTCGCGCATCCGGGCCAGCGTTCGTGACCGGATGCTCTCAGGGGAAAGGCGCCGTTCTGCCATGATGTTGACGCCGGCCGCAACTGCCGCTGGCGTGGGATCCACAACGAGCGCAAAATCAGGCTCAAAGAAGAAGTCGCGCCCCCCAAGGCTCGGAGTCGTCACTACGGGGAGACCGCAAAGGAGATATTGGCAACTTGCATACATGGCACCCTCGCTTTCAGAAAGGCAGAGCCCGACCCGGGCGGCGCTGGTTGCCTCGGCAACTTCGGTCAATCCCAGCCTACGGAATGCGGAGGACAGAGGGTCGTTTAGCCAAGTAGCTTCCCCAAGGCGCTGCCGCATCTCCCGAGCGTATGCCATTTCGGGGGACGGGTGATTCAGGTAGGAGATCAACGCTAGGCTCTTCACATCGGTGGCTAGGTAGTGGCGTTTGTAGGGTGAGATTTGCGCGTCATAGATCGCGTCGTACCTTTTTGGAATCCCAGGCCGAATGGCAAAGACTCTGTCATCGACAAATGCGTTATGATTGACGCAAACTGCCGGAACACGGGCCGATTCCAGCAGTTCCGCCTCGCGAGGGGTGTTGGTCAAGACCATCATCGTCACAGGCCCGCCCGCGGGAAAGTGGCGCCGGAGGTAAGCCAGCATCCGGTTCAAGGCTGGCGGAAACTCAAGGCTGTCATATAGCGCGATCAGGACCAAGCTTCCCCGCGGCAGCGGCAGCAATCGATGGACGCTTGGGCTGGCTGCATAGATGACGAGAGGATTTTCCCACAAGATCGTGAAGTGAAGCCTACCCCGATTCTGAAAGTCCACCACCTGCCGGAAACATTGGCGTCGGAGCCGCTCCGCGCGGTTTCTGAAAAAAAAGTTTATCTTTGCTGGCCACTCGGCGGGCGACTTCCAACCTGCTGCCGGGTAGGCATCTCTCGAAGGTTCGGGCGTATGAATGCGGGGTGTCATTTTCAACCTGAGGGCCGACCGGGGTCAGCCGCGGCCGGCTCCGTGGTACCCCGTGCAAAAATGCCGAATGGCGAACGAATCAGGATAGGCCATGAGGATCGCAGCCCCCTAAACAGGGTGCCGATCCGAGTTGCGCCGCGATCCTGCCGCGCAAGCCAGAGCAGTTCGCCGAATGTTGATCGTGCAAGTTCACGCCGCACAGAACGGGGTAGGGGGCACTTCCGCGATATCAGGCTTCGTACAGCCCATCGTTCGAATGAAAATTGTCGCTGGCCGGTCGTCGCTCGAACCGTGGCTGTGTGCTGGCGGAAAAAATTCAGCGGCCGCGCGGTAAATGAGATATCGCTGATCAGCAGCATGCGCACCCATGTCATCCAATCCCCGCAAAGGCGCATTTTTTCAGGGGAGCCGCCCGCCGCCCTAAACACGCTTCGGCGAAAGAGAGCAGCGCTTGCGTTGGGCACGGTGTTTTTCCACAAGAGGTAGTGCGCGCATTCCGCCTGACCCGAGGAGTAGTAGTCGGCAAGCCATCTGCCTCGGGCGAGATCATCGAACCAGTGTCTGGGATCGCCTATAATATTTCCGGCCGCGTCAACGGCCCTCGACTGCGAGTACGCAAGGCCGACGCGGGGGTTGTCGTCTAAGATGGGAACCAGGACTGATAGGAAATCGGGATCCGCGAAGTCATCTGACTCCGCGATCCAGATATAACGGCCACTCCCCTGTGCGGCACCCCGATTCCACTGAATTGACGGCGAACCTGAATTAGAGCAATTCTCCAAAAAGCAGACACCGGGTCGTGAAAGGTAACCGACAATAACCTCACGCGAAGAGTCGGTCGATGCATCGTCGAGAATAATGACTTCGTAGTCCGTGAAAGACTGCCGGAATACGGACTCGAGCCTGCGACCGATGAAATCCGCGTGATTGTAGCATGGGACGACGATCGTGACTGCGGGCATGATCAGCGTGTGGCAGCCGCCAGCGCGTCGCGAGTGGCCTCGAGGTAGCGGTGGCCCCACTTTTGGCATGGTTCGAGATGGCAGCCCTCCGCCCACTCGTTCCATGCGTTGATGAATAGGAAATTCTCCTCGGGCGAATCCGGCGTAAAAGCGGCCAGCGTGTCGCTGAGCCAAAGCGAGTACTTTTCGGGCGTGGAGTTCCGGAGCACAATTGCATCTGTCCGTCGACGAGCCGTGTTGTCCCAGCCCGGCGTAACGCCGGGAAAGCGTTTGTAGCCCGGATTGGACTTGGCGAGCATTTGTCGGGCTAGTGGCCCGTATTCGCCGATGTAGTTGTCGGTAAAGGGTGGGCCGACTGGTTGGCGGCGGAAAAATGGTAATCGCCGCACTGTGGGATAGATTCTGGGCGGCAATGCGGTCCAGTCCGGGGCAAACTGGACCGCAGCGTCGAGGCCATATCTGCGGGAGAGTTGGTGCTCAGACTCGCTGCTTTCGACATTGCATACATACAACCCGGAAAAACCAGCGCGCAAAAGTT
This sequence comes from uncultured Opitutaceae bacterium, assembly GCA_903891325.1. Classification (GTDB taxonomy): domain Bacteria; phylum Verrucomicrobiota; class Verrucomicrobiia; order Opitutales; family Opitutaceae; genus Palsa-1447. The sequence goes on along the minus strand of CAITEC010000137.1, from coordinate 12,062 downwards.
CGCGGCGCCACAGATCAACTGTTGCGCCCGGATCCGGGAGCCGGCTCAGCCGATAGATGAGAAGCAATGGCTTGCCGTGAACCGTAATGTAACGCGGGTCTGAGAAGCAGCCTATCAATGCGCGTATGTGGGCAATGTCGTCTTCGGGGGAGTACTTTTGTTCCAGAATGATCTCGCTTTCCTGCCCGTCCCAACGCCGCGTCCAGTTTTCATTGGCCCAGCAGACGCAGAACGGAAAATCAGGCCTGCCTGAGGCCATAACCTCGCGGAGAGGACGCTCAAGAACCTGGCGCCCATTGAACCAATAGTGATAATAGCAAAAGCCGTATATACCGTGCTGTCGGGCCATTGCCGCCTGAGCCTCCCTGACCTCAGGGACCCTGAGGTCGTAGAAGCCCAAATCTGCCGGAAGGTGGGGTTGATAATGGCCGTCAAAGAGGGACCGCGCTCTCGTCACGTTTTTCCACTCTGTGAAACCAGCACCCCAAACGGCATCATTTTCCGGTATAGGATGAAATTGCGGGAGATAGAACGCAATTGGTCGAAATAGGCTGGCGGACGTCATCTGTTGCTGGTTGGCGGGTTGGTGGCCAATGAGATCACGGGTAAAATTATGGCATTCGACGGGCGAGAACCCGTAATTCGCTTCCGCGGTCGGCTGCTGCTGGTCTCACCGATCGAAATGCCAATTGTACCGCGTACGCCACCAGCCTGGCTGACTCGTCCATAAGGAAGTATGAGCGGCTCTCGACTCCGGTGCGATCGGCGCCCAACTTACTCAGCAATCGGCCCGCCATGCGGGAGACCCGTCGAAAAACGGGCCGATCAAGTTTAGGAAAAATTAATGCGTCATAGAGAAAACATGCATCCCAAGTGTCTTCTGTTTTCCATGAGACAACCTCAAATCCAACGCGAGTGAGGTAGCTCTCCAGCGTGCGGAGCGAAAAATGCCACGGGTGCACGAACGGCTGTTGAAGCCAGATCCAGCCAGAACCGGCGCGCGCAAGTCCTAGGCTGTCAGCGTTGGGAACCGCAATCAACAAAAGGCCGCCTGGAGCGAGAACCTCGCGTACGCGAGACAGTGTTTTCCCGGGCTCAAGCATGTGTTCAAGCGAATGCCAGAGTGTCACCACATCGCGGGAACCTGGTGGAAGTATCGTTGTGTTGAAGTCCGACTCGATGACCGGAAGGAGCAAGTGCCTCCTGGCAAAGTCGATTGCGGATGAGGGCAGGTCTATCCCCGCTGCGTTCCAGCCGTCCTTCCGCGCTGCCGCCACAAACCAGCCATGGCCGCAGCCCACGTCGAGCAGCGAGTTGCGGCCGGGCAATTTATGCTCAAGCCGGGATCGCAGGCGACGCCAGCGCCTTTTTCCCTGGATACGCTTCAGAACCATCCGGTCGGCGTACTTTGTAAAATCGAAATCTGTCCTGTAATAACGTTCAATCTCGGCAGGCGTAGGAAGCGGATCGGCCCAAAGCAGCCCGCAGCGCGTGCAGCGGACGTATTTAAATTGCCTCGGATTGCCCTGGATACCCCAACTCTGCCCCGGAAAGACCGGTTCCGCCTCGCCCGAGCAGTTCGGGCAGGCTTCTCTGCCATCCAACGGGTCAGGAATTGGCGTCGACGTTGCCATCGGAATTATGGGGTCCAGGCCGGTCGGCAAAAACCTTCAGGCACCGAGCGACGACATCGTCGACCGATATATTGCTCACCGGGCCCTCACAGTGAATCAGCATTTCGTCTGCATTAATGCGAAGGAATCCAGTGTAGGGATTGTACCAATCAAAGGCCCGGTAACGGCCCAAAAGAACGACCGAAGGACGCATTGACGCATTTGCGAGGTGCGCGGGGCCGCTGTCGATTCCAATGAATCCCGAGGAACGCCGGATGACCTCCGCCAGTTCTATCAGCGACAATTTTCCGCAGAGGTCGTGCACTCCGTGAGGGGGTTCATTGAAGGCCGTGAAAAGGCCGACCTCCACCAGCTCGTAGGAGAAATGCCGTTGCAGGTGGGCGATCAAAAGCGCCCACTTTTCGACCGTCCAGTCACGGGCGTTCTCATTCGAGCTTGCGTGGATGACGATGTAAGGGCGCCCCGGCACAGGCAGTCGCCGCGTCCGAATCGCCGACGGCAGAAAAATCTTGGGAGCGTCGTGAAGTTGGGGCAGGCCTGCTCCGCGGCTGAACGCCTCAAGCAGGCTTCCAAACGAATAGTAGTTTTCAGTCGTGATAGATGGGTCGCCCGTCTGCTTGCGATGCACGGTGCCAAACGTAGTGCAGCGCCGATTATTGACATGCAGGTCGACCACGCGGTCAAAAACGGGCCGTTCTGCCAGACGAATGAATTCGGTGAGGCAGGACACACTCACGCAACCATTTATAGCCGGATGCCACGCGAGGATTTCCTTATAGGCCGGTTTGACAATCCATACGATGTGGTCGTCGGGATAATCCTCCCGGATTCGGCGAGCGACCGGTTCGCAGGCGATGATATCGCCGAAGTGTTCAATGAGCCCGATACAAACGAGTTTCTGCCCCGGACGGAGGGAGCTTCGGATTCTTGCCAGCCTCCAGCGGTTGAAGGCAAGCCGGCAGAACAAGGCAAAGCGGTTACATGCGCGGCGAACCGTGCATTCCAGGCGCAATTTCAGGACTCCTGCGCGGCGGAAAAAAAGTCTAATCCAGACCATGCATTCCCTGCGATCAGGAGCCGGACTGACGGAACTCGAAATCCGTCTCGGGCACGCATGCGGCGCGGATAAGGTCTATCGAGTCTTCTGCAGATGAGCGACTCACGGTCACCTCGAACATCGCGGCTCCAACGACAAAATCCTCCTGACCATGGGAAGAACGAAGGCCAAGGTTCAACGAATAGTGGCCGGGAGCGAGCCGCAGGCTGGGCAAGCTTACGTCAACCTCGCAGCGGCCGCACGACTGCGCCCAGGTGGGAGTGCGGCCCCTGCTTGTCGCAGATGCTATCTCGAATCCTGTTGCCGAGAAGACCGCAAACCCAAGCTCCAACTGGGATACGGGTCGGACAACCTCCAAGACCACCCGGAAGGCCAACGTTTCACCAAACGGAAATATCCAAGGCAACTTCCCGGCATCCGCCGATGATAGTATCCGCAGGATCGCACTTTGCCTAAGGGCGTCATTCCGCGGGAATTGACTCAGGATAATTTCGGGTTTCGCCACCCGGTCCTGCCCGAGATAGGTGTTTACCACTTCGGGCGCGGGACCGTCGGCCACTAACTGGCCTTGCCTTAGGAGGAGCGCCCGCCCGCACAGGCGGATGACCGAATCCAGATTGTGGCTGACAAAAATGACGGTCCTTCCGTCGTGCTCGGAGACATCCCGCATTTTTCCCAGACACTTTTTTTGGAACGAGGCGTCGCCGACTGCCAGAACCTCGTCGATTATAAGTATTTCCGGCTCAAGGTGCGCTGCCACCGCGAACGCGAGCCGAACGTACATCCCGCTTGAGTAGCGCTTCACGGGGGTGTCGACAAATGACTCGATCTCGGCGAATGCGACGATGTCGTCGAACCGGCGGCGAATATCCGCACGAGTCATGCCCAGGATGGCCCCATTGATGTAGATGTTTTCGCGACCGGTGAGGTCTGGGTGGAAACCGGTGCCGACCTCGAGCAGGGATGCGACCCGGCCGCGGATCCGCGCGCGACCCGAGGTGGGTTCCGTGATTCGGGAAAGAATGTTGAGAAGGGTGGACTTTCCTGCCCCGTTGCGGCCCAACACCCCGACCACCTCTCCCGGCTGGACGGAAAACGAGACGTTGCGCAGCGCCCAGAAGTCACCGGACTCGGATGGTGGCAAACGACCGTTTCGCCGATCCCACCACTGGCTCAGGGTCTCCCGCAGGGATGTCGCCCCGATGGCGCCGAGGCGGTAGCGCTTTGAGAGGCTTTCGACCTCGATTATCGGAATTCCCATGGTGTTAGATCACGTCGATGAAGTTCTTTTCCACCCGCTGAAACACCAGGAGCCCGGTAAGCAGGGTGACTAGTGTCACGGTGATCGATTCGACGCCCAAGTTCAGGTTTGGCGAGCCGGCGTTCAGCAGCATGGAGCGCAATGCCTCCAGGGGAAAGGTCAATGGGTTGATTGCCGCGAGGGGATACCAGCGGGTTGGGACCCGGCTCAGCGGATAGATTACCGGGGAGGCGTACATAAGAAGCTGAACCAAGAATCCGGCCAGCACGGCAAAGTCCCGAAATTTCGCAGTCAGCGCGGCGAGCCAGAGCCCAAATCCGAAGCTGAGCAGCGCCACATGCATGAACACGAGCGGAAGCATCCAGGCGGCGCCTGTGAGGCCGTAACTGCCGGCCCTGGGGCCCGTTTTCTCGATCGCAAAGATGATGGTGAATAGCACGAACTGGATTGCGACGCCGACCAGGTTCGAGATCACGGAGGACAGCGGGACTGTCAGGCGCGGAAAATAGACCTTCCCAAAGACAGCGACGTTGTTCACCAGTGTTCCAGCGGTCGACTGGAATGTCTGGGAAAAATAGTTCCAGAGAAGCAAACCACACAGGTAAAACAATGAAGACGGTACACCATTCGTCGGAATCCGGCCGACCCGAGAAAAGATCACCATGAAGACCGCGGTAGTGAGAGCGGGCTGCACGACATACCAGACGGGGCCAAGGAGCGTTTGTTTGTAGCGCGAGGAAATGTCGCGCCAGACAAACAGCCAAAGTAGATCGCGGTAGTCGTATAGCTCGCGAAAGTTCAGAAATCGCCAGCCGTGGGTGGCCTCGATGACGGTCTCGCCGACGGGTTTGGTATCGCGACTCATTTCGAATCGGAAGAATTCTTTTGCAGTCTGGAACGTCGGAGGATCGGAATTCGATCGAGTCGGCGGTCCAGGCCTTTCCTTTTCACCCGGAGCCACCGCATCGCGCGGCGAAGCGCGCTGGGGTAGTGGTCCGACGCCTTCAGTAAAGCCGCCTGATTCTTCGACGCAGAAGCGGCCACGCAGAGATCGCCCTGCCGTAGTTCGGGCAGAAGCAGGGCAATCCCAAGGCCTCCCCAAATCTGGCGTTCAAACTCGATGTCCTCGCTGATCCCGCCGGTCACGAAGTCGAGGTCAACCATGTGTACGTGAGGGTTCCCGGACCACCGGGCCTCGGCGATTCCCCTCCTGCATTCCGGGTTGCCGCTGTCGTGCATGAGGACCCAAAGGGGCCGCTTCGGACGGTATGCGAGCAGAGCATGGATGTCATTTTGAACCGCAGCGTAGCTGTGATCGCCATCAATCAAGGCAAAACCCAAGTGCTGGTTTCTTTGCATGCATTTATCCAGGGCGCAGCCGATCATTTCCTTAGAATCGCCGGTTAGGAAATCCACGTTGGGCATACCGGGCGCCAGCTTGGCCGCAACCTCGGGGTTAATGTCTATTGAATAGACAAAGTCTGCGCGCCGGCGGATCTGCTCGAGGCACCCCCCATGGCAAGTTCCGACCTCAATCGCCGCAGATGGCCGGGTGAGTTCGAGCAGATGGAGAAGGGCGGAGCGCTCCGCGTGGCTCATCAGCCACGGTAGGGAGTGCCCTGGATAGAGCGTATTGGAATAGTCATAGCTCGTCTTCATGGCCCGAATATGGCCGCTAGGCGCTGACGAAAAAAGTCGAATGAAAACAGGCGGGCATGCTCAAGGATCTTCTGCTCGCTCCAAGGGAACCGCAAGGCGGCAATCGAGGCAGCCGCAATGGCCGGGACATTGCCAAATTCGACCAATACACCCGTGTCGCTGGCGACGACCTCCGGCACGCCGCCCGCCCTGGCGCCCAGGCAGGGCCGGCCGCTGGCCATGGCCTCAAGGTACACCAGGCCGAATCCCTCGCGACTGCTCGGGAGTGCGAAGAGCCGGCACTCGCGCATCTCGGCTGCGAGAGCCTTGTCATCCAGGGCCCCGAGAAACACCACACCGGTCCCGAGGAGACCCGCCGTCCGCGCCATGCCCTGCAGTCGGGGCAGGTCGTCCCCGCGGCCGACCACCCGGAGTTGGGCGTCGGGCTCCGCGGCGCGAATGGCCGGCATGGCGGCGATCAGGTGCTCCACCCCCTTGTAGCGGTCCGCGTAGCTGAGACGGGTGACCGTGAGGATCGTCGGGGGGCAATCGGCGAGCGGTCGGCCCGCGCCGATCGGAAAGGCGGACGGGTCGATCGCGTTGGGCAGGACGACGATCTGGCCGGGGCGGGGCCTGTAATGCTTCTGGAGCTCCCTGCTGGTGAATTCGCTCACACAGAGGATGTTCGTGGCGCCCCGCAGGGCGATCTTCTCGGGAAGCGTGAAATGGCGCCAGACCTCGATGCCGTGGGCGACCAGGTGGTAGCGCAGCTTGCGGTTGATGAGGGAGGCCGCCCAGGCGATGGGAAGCTGGGAGACATGGCCGCAGATGAGCTGGTTGCATCCGCGGCTCATTCGAAGCGCCTCCCGGACAAAGCGGCTCTTCTTTCCGCTGCAAACGAACCAGTCGTTCAGCCTTCCCCCGGTATATCGGCGGGTGTCTCGCGAATCCAGCGCGGCGTCGTTGAGCGCCAGGAGCCTGACCCCGCGCTTCTGCTCCGGCGCGTTGTCGCAGAGCGCCTTGAGATAGACCTGCATCATCCGGGCTATTCCACCCGGATGGGAGAAAATCTCGGGAACGAGCAGGAGCGTGTATCCCTTCGTCGCGGGTCCCGGAGCGGGGGATGGATTGGGCGCAGCCGGTGCCGGCGGGGATATGCCGGCCGGCTTCTTTTCCGCGGGCTTTCCCGGTCGGATCTCAGCGGTCCCGCCGTCCGGTCCGCGTGCGGCGTGTACGGGGGCCGCACGGTTAACAAAGGCGACAAGCTGGGCGAGGCTCCAGACACGGGACCAATCCGGGCCGTCCGATTGCCTGAGGAAGCCGTTCCACCGGGACTGGACGGCGACCCGGTTGAACAGGCCGCTGCGTTCGATGCTCGCGGCCGAGAATGTCTCGTCGAGGAAGGGCTTGAGGTCGCCGCGCATCCAGAGGGAGAGGGGAAGGGTGAATCCCTGTTTCTTCCGGGCGGCCATGCCCGGGGGAAGAAGGTCGGCCGCGGCTTCGGCCAGGGTGCCCTTGGGATTGCCCGCGGTGTACTTGAAATCCGCGGGCTGGCGCCAAAGCCATTCGACCAGGATCCGGTCGACGAAGGGGACGCGCAGCTCAAGGGAGTGGCGCATGCTCATGACGTCGCTGTCGCAGAGGAGCACGTCGGCCATGTAGGTGCGCATTTCCCAGGCGCTGACCGCCTCGAGGGGACTTGCGCCGGCCAGTTCCAGCCTGAGGGCCGGAAGCTCGGGGTGGAAGGGCGGGCTGTCACCCAGGGCAGCCACCGCGCCGGGGGACAGGAGCGCCCGGCGGCCCGCCTCGGAGAACACGCGGCGCTGGAGGGCGCAAACCTCGGGAAGCGTGTGCGCATATTCCAGGAAATCGGCCAGCTTGCGGCGGCGGGTATCCCCGGAGCGGAGCCTGCCCAGGATAACCGCCTGGATCCCACGGGGGAGCATTCGCCAGCGGGGAAGCCAGGAGGCGATCCGGGGGGCCTGGCGGAACGAGGGGTAGCCGCCGAAGAGTTCATCCCCTCCAAGTCCGGACAGGGCCACCGTGACACCGCCGGCCCTCGCGGTCTCACTGGCGTAGTAGGTATTGATCCCGTCGCCCGTGGGCTGGTCGCATGCGGCGACGAACTTCTCGATATCCGCGGCAACCTGCCTGCCGGTGAGGATCCGGGTTGTGTGGTCGGACCCGAGGAAACGGGCGGTCGCCTCGGCCGGACCGGCCTCCGAGAAGGCGGACTCCTCGAAGCCGAGCGAGAAGGTTTTCAGCCGTCCGCCGGAAACCCGGCTCATCAGACCGGTCACTACGGCGGAATCCAGCCCTCCGGAGATAAAGGCGCCGACGGGAACGTCGGCGAGCATGTGGGCCCGCGCGCTGTCCTCCAGCCGGGCGCGCAGCTCATGGACGAAATCGCGGCGCGTACGGCAGGGATTCCCCGGCGCGGCGATCGACGAGAAGCTCCACGCCGACCGGATCTCAAACCGGCCCTTGCAGAACGTCGCAGTCTCGCCGGGCCGCAGGCTGAAGACCCCGCGGAAGATCGTGCGGGGGGCGGGAACGGCAAGCCAAGCAAGGTAATCGGCCGCCGACTTGGGATCGATCTCCGCCGAAAACACCCCGGAGGCCCTCAGCGCGTTGATTTCCGAGGCAAATACCAGGCGACCGGCGTCCTGCCGGTAGTAGAGCGGCTTGATGCCGAAGGGGTCGCGGGCGAGATGCAGCGCCTGGGTCTCCTCGTCCCAGATCGCGAATGCGAACATGCCGCGCAGCCGGGACAGGCAATTCTGGCCCCATTGCGCCCAGGCGGCGAGCAGGACCTCCGTGTCGCACTTGGTGCGGAAGGTCCAGCCGGACCCTGCGAGCTCGCCCCGTAGTTCGCGGAAATTGTAGATGGCGCCGTTGAAGGCGACCGTGAGCCGCCCGTCGGGCGTTCGCATCGGCTGGTGGCCGTTGGCCGGATCGAATATGGCCAGCCGACGTACGCCCAGGGTTGCGCCGTTGCAGGACTCAATCCCGCCATCGTCGGGGCCGCGGTGGACCATCGCCGCGCACATTCGGCCGACGACCTCCCGGGCCTCGTCGGGGGATCGGGTGGAATCAATCAGGCCGGCTATGCCGCACATGCTGGAAAGACACGGCTTCGCCCCGTCGCTTCTCTACGGGAGGCAACTTGCCGTGGGTTTACGGGGTGGTGAATGCGAAAAAAAGTCCCGGGACAGGGTGCCGTCCCGAACGCAAGCAATTGCAAGCCAAAGCACTGCCCAAAGCAACAACGTTGAGGCTACGAAGTTTCACCCAAGCGGCCAAAGCGCGCGGTTTTCTCTTTATGCAGCACCCAATCCGCATTTCAGTGGGTCATGTCCCCGCTTGAAAGGATTCAGCAGCAATTGAAGCAATTGCCCGGGATCGGGTACCGCTCCGCCGAGCGGATCGCCCTGCACCTGCTCGTTGAGAAGCCCGAGCAGTTGCCCGCCCTGGTGCTGGCCCTGCAGGAGGCGGCGCGCACGATTCGCCGTTGCGTGAGGTGTGGAAACGTGGCGGCCGAGGAACTCTGCCCGATCTGCTCGGACGGGCAGCGCAATCAAAGAATTGTCTGCGTGGTCGAGCACGTTCCCGACTTGGTCGCCCTGGAGCGCAGCAGCGCATGGAGGGGCTCCTATCACGTCCTCCACGGCCGGCTCTCCCCCTTGCACGGGGTCGGACCCGGCGATTTGAACCTCAAGTCGTTCTTCGAGCGGATCGAGTCGGGGACGGTCGACGAGCTCATTCTCGCTCTTGCCAACGATGTGGAGGGGGAGGCGACCTGCCATTATATCACCCAGCACATGCCGGCCGGTTCGCCGGTGAAGGTGACGCGGATCGGCTTTGGCATTCCCAGCGGCGGAGGCGTCCTGTACGCCGACGCGGTGACGCTGAAGAGCGCACTGGACGGCCGGCGAAATTACACGTGACGGCCGGGAGACGACTCCTGCTTAGCCTCTGCTGGCTGCTCGGCGCCTGGGGGGCTGTCGGCACGGCATCAGCCAGCGGGTCGCCCCGGATGTTTCCGCATCCAATCCGGATCCGCTACGACGGGGAATGCCTGACGATTGATGAGAAGGACGTGTTCATCGTCAGCGGCTCATTCCACTATTTCCGCTGCCCGAAGGAGCTTTGGCGGGACCGGTTTCGGAGGATCAAGGAGGCCGGGTGCAACGCGGTCGAAACCTATGTGCCCTGGAACTGGCACGAACGGACGCGGCCGTCCTCCCCGGACGACTATTCGCAGGTCGACCTGACCGATCTCAGGGACTGGCTGCGGATGGCGCACGATGAGTTCGGCCTGTACACGATCGTCCGTCCCGGCCCCTACATCTGCGCGGAGTGGGACGGCGGCGGGCTGCCGCGCTGGCTCCTGCCGATCGGGCATGTCGGCGGCCGGCTCGGAAGCCCGGGCAGCCTCTGGCTTCGCGGCGACGACCCCGTTTTCCTCGCCTGGGCCCGGCACTGGATGAACGCGGTTTGCCGGGCGATCGCCCCCGAGCAGGTCACCCGGAAGCCCCCGGGGCAGCGGGGGGTCATCCTCGTCCAGCTTGAGAACGAGTACGGGCTTTGCGAGGCGGTGTCCGGCCCGGCGCGCCTTGCGCAGCTCCGGGTCCTTAGCCGGGCCGCGCACGCCAACGGCATTGATGTGCCGCTCTTTACCTGTGAGACCAGCCAGTGCCGGGACAGCGACGACCCTGAGCTCAGCGATGTCTTTGATGCGGTAAACCTATACCCGCGGATGAAGATAGACGCATCGGCGGACCGGCTGCAGGAGCTTCAATCCGCCCAGCCGGACGCCCCGCCGATGGTTGCCGAACTGCAGGGCGGCTGGTTTTCCAAGGTGGGTGGTTTGCTGGCCGAGGATCAGCCGGGGATCAGCGGCGCGCAGTTGACGGCCCATGCCCTGCTCGCCGTGCAAAACGGAGCAACCATCCTGAACTGGTACATGATCTTTGGCGGGACGAACTTTGGGCTTTGGGGATCCCGGGACCAGACGACAAGCTACGACTACGATGCGCCCATCAGGGAGCCCGGCGGGGTCGGGGACAAGTACCTGGCCTTGGCGGCCATCGCGCGGATGCTCCGCGACCACGGCGGCGAATTGGCTCGGTCCCGCCCGGTGGTCTGCGAGGTGGAGTCCTCCAGTCCGGACGTAGCCGTCGGTGTCCTCAAGGACCTCACCGGCGAGACCTGGGTGTTTTTCCGCAATCGCTCGGTTTCAAGCGCGGTGCGGGGCACGTCGGTCATCTGGGTGGGAAACATGGGGGACATTCGCGTGAACTACAACTTGAAGCCCTTCGGATCCGAGGTGCTGCGAATCGCCCGTGGCGTGACCTGGCAATTCGACCCTGGCCGCAGCATTCCGGCTTCCCGGAATGCGGACGGCCGCCGCCAGGCAAATCCCGAAGGAATGGAGTGGCTGCCAAAGCCGGTTGAGCCGCCGTCCCGGCCAACCCGGATCCCGGCTCCGATCCACCCGTCGGCTGCGCAGGTCCGAAGCGACCCCGGCGCTGCGGATTGGGCGGAAGTGAAGGCCGGCGACCTGCTTCCCGAACTGGGAGTCCTCGACGCCCGCCCCTGTGTCTACCGAACCGAAGTGACGCTGTCGGCGGGCGACGCGGCCGCGATGGACACCCTGCGGCTTTCCGGTCTTCCGGGCGACAAGATGGCGGTCTGGGTCAACGGGCGGCTATCGACGCTAGCGGACGGGCGCGACGTGTCGGTCGGCGACCGGCTGCGTCCGGGTGATAATACCGTCGAAGTGCTCTACACCCAGGCAGGGCAGGGGAAGATACGGATGGAGTTGCAGGATGAGTCCGGCTTGCGCGGGGCGGCGCTGGGGGCAAAGCGGACGGAGTTTGAAACCCTGAAGCCCATTTCGGACTGGCGGCTGGGTCGGGAATTGGGCGGCGTGGCAGGAAAATGGTTCGCGATTCCGCCGGGCGCGAGTCCAACGGGCTGGAGTACGAGCCGGCTGGATGCCGCTGAAACGGTCCCGGAAAGGGGCACCCTCGCTGACGCTCCGTCGGGCGGAACAACGGCCCTGGCAACCTGGTACCGCATCGAGTTTGAAATGCCCGCGCCGGTGGCGGGTATTTGGGTGCCCTGGAAAGCCGGCATCGATGCCGCCGGCGACGGGCTCATCTACCTTAATGGACACGAACTTGGCCGTTACTGGGAGGCCGGCCCCCAGCGCCAATTCTACCTGCCGGAGTGCTGGCTCAATTTCGGACCGGGAAAGAAGAACGTGATCACCCTCTGCCTGAGCCCCCTGTCCCGCGGCGCCCGCCTTCGCGCGGTCGATATCTCCCCCTACGCCGACCAGGCGGAGTTCAGGCCGTAAATTGTAGCCGGGGTCCGAGACCCCGGATCCGGCCTCTAGGAGGCCGGCTACATCGATCCCAATGCCCGGCCCGGCCTCAGCGAGGCCGGCTACATCAATCGGTTGACG
>CAITEC010000136.1 GCA_903891325.1 uncultured Opitutaceae bacterium | reverse complement strand
GAGGCGACCAATGAGCTTCGTTAATGCTGCTACGGGGGCCTCCCGTTTTCGAACGGGGCGCAGCAATGGAAACGCGCCAATGCGGGGAGAGTCACTATCGAGTCGCCAATGCGGGGGTGGGGGATTTTATAGGGGGAATGAACGTGCGGCAGATGTGGAAGGCGAAGCTGGAGGGGAAGGGGGTTCCGCGCGCGGTGGCGGTGGTGCTGGGGACCCGGCCGCCGTTTAACGGGCGCGTCCTTGGCGTGGACCCGTCGCTGCGCGGTACGGGGCTGGCGCTCATCGAGTTTTCACCGGGGCGGAAGCCCGTCCTGCTCCGGTGCAAGACGGTGCGGGTGCCGGCGCGCCGGCCGATGGCCGCGGCGCTTGCCGAGATCCACGTGGCTGTGACGGAGATTCTCGCGGACTCGGGCGCCCGTCACGTGGCGATGGAGCAGTCGATCTACGTGCAGAATTTCCAGACCGCCCAGATCCTGGGCGCGGCCCGCGGCGCGGCGATGGCGGCGGCGGCGCTCCGGGAATTGCCCATCTTCGACTACGCCCCGCTGCGGGTGAAGCAGGCCGTTGTCGGCGCCGGCCGGGCGAGCAAGGAGCAGATGGCCCGCACGGTGATGGCCCTCCTTGGCCACGGGGCGACGCTGGCGTATGACGAGGCCGATGCCGCGGGCGTGGCGCTCTGCCATGCGTATACGTGGAAGGAATAGGATCGTCTTCCTATGTAGCCGGGGTCCTAGACCCCGGCCGGCCTCGGAGAGGCCGGGGATTGGAATCGGAGATAGGACCCCAAGCACCGGGGTCTAGGACCCCGGCTACATCGGACTTGGCTACATCATGATGAGCTGAGCACTGTCCCTAGCACTTTCCCCAGCTCGGAGGGCCGGTAGGGGCGCGGGAGGCAGCCGCAGAAGCCGAGCGCGAGGCAGCGCTCGGCCAGCGCGTTGCGCTCACCGGTGCCGGACGCGATTCCCCGGACGTCCGGGTCCATGGCCAGAAGCTTCGCGAAGGTCTCCTCGCCGCCCATGCCGCCGGCAATGGCCAGGTCGAGGATGACCGCGTCGTAGGGGCGGCCGATGTCCAGGTAGCGGCGGTAATGGGCGATCGCCTCCTCGCCGTCCCTGACCGTGTCGAACTTGTAGTCGAACTGCTCGAGCATTTTCCCCGTCAGGGAGCGGATCATCTCATCGTCGTCCATGACAAGGATGCGCCCGGACCGGAAGCGCTGGGAGGGCGCGGCGTGGGCGCGGACCTCGGGTGCGCGGGCCGCGCCGGGCAGGAAGACGGTGATGACGGTCCCGACAGCCGGGTCCGAGTCGACGCCGATCTCGCCGCCGTGCCGCCGCACGATTGCAACCGCGGCGGAGAGGCCCAGGCCCGAGCCGTGCTTTTTTGTGGTGAAGAAGGGATCCCAGATCTTTGGAAGATTCTCGGCCGAAATACCGCAGCCATTGTCGCGGACCTCGAACTCGACGTAGTCCCCTGCCGGGAGCCCGGCGATCCGGCCTTCCGCAAGCGCGACATTGCCCGCGGCAAGCTGGATGCGGGGGCGCTGGGGCGGAGGCGACAGGGCGTCCAGGGCATTGCGGACAAGGTTTTGAAATGCCTGGACCACCTGGCCGCGGTCGACGCGGACCGGATCGACGCCCTCGCGGACATGGAAGGATATCTCCGCGGACGAGCCCGCCCCCGCAATCTTCGCCGCCTCGGTGAGGATTTCCCTTGGCGACACGACCATCTGCAGGTCGCCGCCACCCTTGGCGAGCCCGAGCATCCGGTCCGCAGTCTCGCGGGCCGCCAGGCAGGCCTCCTCGGCCTTCGCGAGCGACGGGTCGCCGTCCGCGGCCTTCGCAAGGGAAACCGCCGCAAGCACGCGGGTGAGGTGCTCATTGATCTCCCGCGCCAGCCCCGCAACCAGCGGCACCAGCGACTCCGACCGATCCGCCTTTACCAGCGCAGCATACAATGCCTCATCCGGCCGCGAGGCCCCTGGTGGGCTCACCGAGGGTTCGGATTCAGGTGTCATATTAATCTCACTCACATCTTCTCATTTAGCCGCAGGCTCAAAAAAGTCGATCACGCCTGCGCCGCGTAGCGTCTCAAAAAATCTGACGAGCTCCCGCAGCGGCCCTCGGCAGCCTCATCGCCGCCTCCGTGCCCGCCAAATCCGGGCTGCAGTTACTGCAGCCTGCCCTTGGCGGGCTGTCTTGGCGGCGAGTTTGGGATTGGCTGCCGCCGGCCGCGAAGGGGGCTCGTCAGATTTTTTGAGACGCTACGCGGGGCCGCTAACCCGTGTTTTGACTTTACCCGCGGCCCCCCCTTTCTTTGGGCATGAGCGCAACGCGCAAACCGGTCCTTCTCATCATTCGCGACGGCTGGGGAAAGAACCCCCATCCCGAACAGAACGCGTACAACGCCGTTCAGCTGGCCGTGAAGCCCTGCGACGACCTGCTCCACGCGAAGTATCCCTTCGCGCTGGTCAGGGCCTCGGGGACCGACGTCGGGCTGCCCGACGGGGTCATGGGCAACAGCGAGGTCGGGCACGAGAACATTGGCGCGGGACGGATCGTCGACCAGGAACTCGTACGGCTGAACAAGCTTTTCTCGGAAAAGCGGATCGAGGGAAACGCCGTGTGGCGGGCGGCCGTCAACCGGGTCGTCGAGCGGCGCTCCCGGCTGCACCTGATGGGGATCGTTTCCGACGCGGGTGTCCACGGCATGCTGGAGCATCTCTACGGCCTGCTCCGCCAGGCAAAGGCCGACGGGCTCGCGGCCGACCAGGTCTTCATCCACGCCTTCACCGATGGACGCGACACCCCCCCGTCCAGCGGGCTCGGGTACGTGCGCCAGGTCGAGGAGCAGTGCCGGAAGATCGGCATCGGCCGGATCGCGACCGTCTGCGGGCGGTTCTGGGCGATGGACCGCGACAACCGCTGGGAGCGTGTGAGCCGGGCATACGCGATGCTCACCGGGAAAAGCGCCGCATTCTCAGGGCCGAGTGCAGAGGCCGCCGTCCAGGCCTATTACGACAAGCCGACCAACGCCTCCCAGAAGGGGGATGAGTTCGTGGTTCCCTCCTGGGTGGTCGGCGCCGATGGGCGGCCGATCGGGGTGATTGCCAATGGAGACTCCGTGCTCTTCTACAACTACCGCGGGGACCGTCCCCGCGAGATCACGAAGGCCTTCGTCCTCGACGACTTTTCGGGTTTCGACCGGGGGCCAAAGCTCGACCTCTACTATGCGACGATGACCGAGTACGAGGCGGGACTGCCGGTCCACGTCATCCTTCCCAAGCCGCCCCGGCTCAACGATATCCTCGGCCAGGTCGTGAGCGACGCGGGGATCGGGCAGTTCCGCTGCGCGGAGACCGAGAAGAACCCGCACGTCACCTTTTTCTTCAACAACTACCGGGCCGAGCCCTTCCCGGGCGAGGTGCGGACCTGCCCGCCCAGCCCGAAGGTGGCGACCTACGACCTACAGCCGGAAATGTCGGCCGCGGCCGTGACCCAGGCGACAAAGGAGGCGATTCTCTCGGGGAAGTACGGGCTGATTGTCGTCAATTACGCCAACCCGGACATGGTCGGCCACACCGGCTCGCTCCCGGCGGCCATCAAGGCGGTCGAGACGACCGACCGGGGGGTGGGGGAACTCCTGGCCGCCCTGGCCAGTGTGGGGGGAAGCGCCGTCATCTGCGCGGACCACGGGAACTGCGAGCAGATGTGGGATCCGGTGAACAACGCCCCCCACACCTCGCACACGCTGAACCTTGTCGAGGTCTTCGTCGTCGGGGAGGGTTTCGCCGCGGGGAAGACCCGGATGCGCGAGGGCGGACGGCTGGCCGACATTGCGCCGACCCTCCTAAAGCTCATGGACTTGCCAAAGCCGGCGGCCATGACGGGCGAGCCCCTGTTCTGAGGTTCTTCGCTTGCGGTTTCCCGGCCGGGGTTTTCTAATTTTCTTTTTTTACGTCCCATGCGCCGAACCCATCACTGTGGCCAGTTGAACAAAGCCGATCTCGGAACGAGCGTCACGCTCCTCGGGTGGGTGGATTCCATCCGCGACCACGGCGGGATCATCTTTGTGGACCTGCGCGACCGGAAGGGGATCACCCAGGTCAAGTTTGACCCCAGCGTGGACGCCGCCCTGGGCGCCCAGGCCGCGCGGGTGAGGAGCGAGTCGGTGATCGGGGTCAGCGGAAAGGTCGTCCCGCGGCCGGAGGGAACCGTCAACCCGGGCCTTCCGACCGGCGCGATCGAGGTTGAGGGATCGGTCCTTGAGATTATCAACGTGTCCGAAACCCCGCCCTTTCCGCTCGATGACGCGGGCGGCGACAAGGTGGGCGAGGACCTGCGGCTCACCTACCGCTACCTCGACCTGCGCCGGCCGAAGATGCGCCGGAACCTCCTGGTCCGCCACAAGACGGCAAAGGCCGTCCGCGACTACTTTGACTCCGAGGATTTCATCGAGGTGGAGACCCCGGCCCTCTTCAAGAGCACGCCGGAGGGCGCCCGGGAGTACCTCGTCCCCTCGCGGATCCACCCCGGCCATTTCTACGCGCTCTCGCAGTCCCCCCAGCAGTTCAAGCAGATCCTCATGGTTGCCGGCGTTGAGAAGTATTTCCAGATCGCCCGCTGCTTCCGCGATGAGGACCTCCGCGCGGACCGGCAGATGGAGTTCACCCAGGTCGACGTCGAGGTTTCCTTCGCGGAGCGCGAGGACATCTACGCCCTCTTCGAGGGGATGCTGAAGAAAATCTGGAAGGACGTCCTCGGCTCGGACCTGCCGACGCCCTTTCCGCGCCTGGCCTTTGTGGAGGCGATGAACCGCTACGGCGTGGACAAGCCCGATGTCCGCTTCGGGCTGGAGCTCACCGACCTCACCGAGACCTTCCGCGGCTCCGCGTTCAAGGTCTTCCAGTCGACGGTCGCCTCCGGCGGCGTGATCAAGGGCCTGAACGCGAAGGGGCTCGCCGACATCACGCAGGGGGAGCTCAAGAACCTTGAGGATGTCGCCAAGTCGCTCGGGGCGAAGGGACTGGCCTTTATCAAGGTCGAGGGAGGCGAGTGGAAGTCGCCCATCGTGAAGTTCTTCTCCGAGGCCGAGAAGGCCTCGCTGACGCGCGAGCTGGGCATCGCCGACGGTGACATCGTCTTCTTTGCGGCGGCGCCCTGGGAGAAGGCCTGCGCCATCCTCGGCCGGATCCGGCTCGAGGCGGCGAACCTGCTCCAGGCCCGCGGCCGGATGAAGCTGCGGCCCGACGACTGGAAATTCCTGTGGGTGATCGATTTTCCGCTGATGACCTACGACGAGGAGTCGCAGCGCCACCTGGCCACGCACCATCCCTTCACCGCGCCCGTCCCCGAGGATATCGGGCTTCTGGACAGCGCCCCGGACAAGGTCCGCGGCCAGCACTACGACGTCGTCCTGAACGGCATGGAGCTGGGCGGCGGCTCGATCCGGATCCACCAGCCGGCGCTGCAGAAGAAGGTCTTTGAGGATGTCCTGAAGATTCCGCGGGATGTCGTCGAGAGCCGGTTTGGGTACATGCTCAAGGCATTCACCTTCGGCGCGCCGCCCCATGGCGGCATTGCCTTCGGCCTGGACCGGATTGTCGCGCTGCTCTGCGGTACGTCGAGCATCCGCGACGTGATCGCCTTCCCGAAGACGCAGAAGGGCCAGGACCTCATGGCCGGCAGCCCGACGCCGGTGACGCCGCGCCAGCTCAAGGACCTGCACATCTCCATTTTGAGCCCGGAGGAGTGACCGGCGCCCGCGCGGCAACGGGCCCTCTGGCACAATGCTTGCTTAATCGGGGCTCGTTCGCTTAATTGTAAGACAACTAAAAAAGCCCCCAATCCCGCATGAAATTGATCATCGCCATCATCAAGCCCTTCAAACTGGAGGAGGTTAAAGAGGCACTCGCCGAGTCAGGCATCGAGGGCATGACGGTGACCGAGGTCAAGGGGTTCGGCCGGCAAAAGGGCCACACCGA
Organism: uncultured Opitutaceae bacterium; assembly: GCA_903891325.1. Classification (GTDB taxonomy): domain Bacteria; phylum Verrucomicrobiota; class Verrucomicrobiia; order Opitutales; family Opitutaceae; genus Palsa-1447. The sequence goes on along the minus strand of CAITEC010000136.1, from coordinate 30,334 downwards.
GATTTACCGCGGGAGCGAATACACGGTCGATTTCCTGCCAAAGGTCAAAGTTGAGATCGCCGTGGCCGACGACGTCGCCGGCAAGGCGGTCGACGCGATCGTGAAGGCCGCAAAGACCGGCAAGATCGGCGATGGCAAGGTATGGGTGCAGTCGCTCGACGAGGTGGTCCGTATCCGGACCGACGAGCGCGGCGAAGCGGCGGTTTGATTTTTAATTTGGGTGGAGCGCGATCTCCGGGCGCGCTTGTTCGTGGATTGGGTAAATTATTTCGACACCTGATTCGCTTCAGGAAGAATTCCTGTTGTCACGGTCGATTGGGCATGGTTCATCCATGCCTTCATCACCCCATGAAATGCCCCGTCCGGACCCCGTTGGCGCTAGCTGTCGCCTGTCTCGCAGGCCTTGTCGCCTCGACGCATTTTCTCGCCGCCCAGCCGGTGCCCACGCCCGAGGAGCGCCTGACCGCCCTTGAGGCTTACATAACCAACGGAAACCCCGGCAGGACGCTGACGGGGATACCCGGGCCCGGCCACAACGGCTGGATGATGACCTGCGCGGCCCTTGTTCTTTTCATGACGCTGCCCGGCCTGGCGCTGTTCTACGGAGGACTTGTGCGGCGGAAAAATGTGCTCTCAATCCTTGCGCAATGCCTTGGAATTGCGGGTCTTGTGACAATCCTTTGGTGGGCGATTGGCTACAGCCTGGTCTTCGGGACCAATTTTGGGAATGGGCTCTTCGGGGGAAGTGAGTTCGCCTTTTTCCAGGGAGTCACCTCGGCCCCCAACATCAATTACGGGTTCTGGGTATCCCAGAACGTTTACGCGATCTACCAGCTCATGTTTGCGATCATCACCCCTGCGCTGATTGTGGGCGCAATCGCCGAGCGGATGAAGTTCAGCGCCGTCCTGCTCTTCACCGGGCTTTGGATGTTCGTCGTGTACTTTCCCCTGGCCCACATGGTCTGGGGCGTGACCGGCTTCATGAGCGGCATCGGCAATCCGCAGGCGCGGATCACGGCGATCGATTTTGCCGGCGGCACGGTCGTCCACATGAGCTCGGGCTGGTCGGCCCTCGTCCTTTGCATGATCCTGGGGCCGCGCGTGGGCTTCGGCAAGGAGCGGATGCCCCCGCACAGCATGGTCCTTTGCATGGTCGGAACGGCGATGCTCTGGGTGGGCTGGTACGGGTTCAACGCCGGCTCGGCGGTGGGCGCCGACGGCATTGCGTCGAGCGCCTTCACGTCGACCACCCTGGCGACCGCGGTCGCCTGCTTCACCTGGGGAATGATGGAGAAGGCGTTCAGCGGCCACGCCTCCATCCTGGGGTTCTGCTCGGGGGCGGTCGCCGGACTGGTCGTGATCACCCCCGCATGCGGTTTCGTGACCCCGACCGGGGCGGTCATCATCGGGGCCTTTGCGGCGGTTATCCCGTATTTTTTCGTGACGAAGGTGAAGGCCCACTTCGGCTATGACGACGCGCTCGACACCTTTGGCGTCCACGCGATCGGCGGGACGATCGGGGCCCTCCTCACCGGCTTTTTTGCCTCGGCCTCGGTCAACCCCAACCTGACCGCGGCCAACGACGCCGCGAAGGCGAACGGCCTGGCCGCCCTGGTCGCGCACGGAGGCCTCTGGCTCGAGCAGGTGAAGGCGATCGTGATCACGATCGCGCTGGCCATCACGGCGACGGTGATCCTGGCGAAGGTCGTCAATTTGGTCGTCGGCCTGCGGCTCCCGGTCGAGGTCGAGCGCCAGGGCGTGGACCTGGCGGAGCACGGGGAAGAAGGATATATTGACTGAAACCTGAGACCTGAAATTTCGGATTCTTGTAGCCGGGGTCCAAGACCCCGGTGCTTGGGGTCCTATTCTCGAATTTCAATCCCCGGCCTCCCGTCTCCACTTCGTGCCGCCGGGCAAGCTCAGAGCCCGGTCCGGGGTCTGGGACCCCGGCTACAAAATTCCCCCCGGCTACAATTTTTTTGACGGCAGCGCCCGAGTCTTGATCTCGGCGACCAGGCGTTCCAGGAAGGCGGCGAAGGGGATGCTGCCCTCGTCGCCGCGGGCGCGGGAGCGCACGCTCACCGATTGCGTCTCGACCTCCTTGGCGCCGACAACGAGCGTGTAGGGCACCTTTTCGAGCTCGGCCCGGCGAATCTTCGCCCCGAGCTTGTCGCTGTGCTCGTCGATCGAGGCGCGGACGCCGGCCTCCCGCAGCGCGGCCAGGAGCCCGCGGCTGTGGTCGATCACCTTCTCGCTGATCGGCACGATCCGCGCCTGCTCCGGCGACAGCCAGGCGGGAAAGTCCCCTCCGAAATGCTCGATCAGGACGCCGCAGAACCGCTCCAGCGAGCCGAAGGGCGCGCGGTGGATCATCACGGGCCGGTGGGGCTTGTTGTCGGCCCCGATGTACGAGAGGTCGAAACGGATCGGCAGGTTGTAGTCCACTTGGACGGTTCCCAGCTGCCACTCCCGCCCGATCACGTCCTTGACCATGAAGTCGATCTTCGGCCCGTAGAAGGCCGCCTCGCCGGCCTCCTCGGTGAACGGGGTGCCCAGGGCACGGGCGGCGTCGCGGCACGCGGCCTCGGCCTTGTCCCAGTTCGCGGGGTCGCCGGTGTACTTGTTGGAATCCGGGTCCCTCAGGCCGACGCGGACGCGGTAGTCATTCATGCCCAGCGTGGTCAGGACGATCTTCACGAGGGCCAGGCAGCCGACGAGCTCGGCGGCGATCTGTTCCTCGGTGCAGAAGAGGTGGGCGTCGTCCTGGGTGAACCCGCGGACGCGCGTCATCCCGTTGAGCTCGCCGGACTGCTCCCAGCGGTAGACCGTCCCGAATTCCGCCAGCCGCACCGGAAGGTCGCGGTAGCTGTGGGGCTGGGATGCGAAGATCTTGATGTGATGGGGGCAGTTCATCGGCTTCAGCATGAAGCCGTCGAGCAGCTGGCCATCGGGCAGCACCCGGTCCGGCCCGATCGTCTCCCGGCCGGTCCGCTGGTTGATCTGGGAGGCCAGGCGGGCGGAAACCGCGTCCAGCCGGGCCATCATGTCGGCGCAGGAGCACCCCTCGCCCAGGAGCTTTGCCAGGGACTCGTTCTCGACCAGAGGGGTGAACTGCGACTCCTTGTAGTACGGGAAATGCCCCGAGATCTTGTACAGCTCGAGCTTGCCGATGTGGGGCGTGAACACCTGGGTGTAGCCCTGCTTGCGGAGTTCCTCGCTGATGAAGTTCTGGAGCTCCTGGCGGATGACCGACCCGTTCGGCGTCCAGAGGATGAGGCCCTGCCCAACGTCGTCGTCGATCGCGAATAGCTTGAGGTCCCTGCCGATCGTCCGGTGGTCGCGCAGCCGGGCCTGCTCCTGCTGCTGGATGTAGGCGGCGAGTTCCTCCCTGGTGGGGAACGCCGTCCCGTAGATCCGCTGGAGCTGCTTGTTCTTCTCGTCCCCGCGGTGGTAGGCGCCGGCGATCGAGAGCAGCTTGAAGGCCTTGATCTTCGAGGTGTAGTTCACGTGCGTGCCCGCGCACAGGTCGATGAACTCGCCGTTCTCGTAGAACGAGATCTTCTCGTCGGCGGGGATGTCGGCCAGCCGGCCCAGCTTGTAGCGCTCCTGGCCGCGGGCCTTGATGATCTCCACGGCCTCCTCGCGCGAGACCTCCTTGCGGGTGAACCGCTGGTTCTCCCCGGCGACCTTCCGCATCTCGGCCTCGATCTTCTCGAGGTCCTCGGCGGTCAGCTTGTGGTCCAGGTCGATGTCATAGTAGAACCCGGTGTCCGTCGGGGGCCCGATGTCCAGCTTCGCCTCGGGAAAGAGGCGCAGAATCGCCGTTGCCAGCACGTGCGACGAGGAATGGCGCAGCTCCTGAATGGGGGTCATGGTCATTTTTTGATCGGTTCCAACTTGTAGCCGTCCTTGCCGTCTAGCATGGACCAGCCGGCGGCGGCGAGCTCCGAGCGAAGGGCGTCGGCGGCCGCGAAGTCCCGGGCGCCGCGGGCGGCCCAGCGCTTCTCGGCCAGGATGGCGACCTCCGGCGGCGTCGCCGGCAGCCCCGCCGGTCGGTCGAGGTCCAGGCCCAGGGCGAAGATGACCCGCTCGAAATCCGCGAGGTTCCCCCCGTCGGCCCCCCGGTTGACGACGGTGAAGAGGGCGCCGAGCGCCGCGGGGGTGTTCAGGTCGTCGCGGAGCGCGTCCAGGACCTTGTCGTAGACGCCCGTGCTGGCGGGCTTCAGGCGGCGCAGGGCGGCCCGGTAGGCGCGCAGGGTGGCGAGCGCGCTCTCCGCCGCGTGGAGCGAATCGAGCGTGAAATTGAGCTGCTTGCGCGGATGGCCCGCGAGCAGGGCATAGCGCACGGTGACCGGCGAATGTCCCTTCGCGACCAGGTCGCCCAGCGTGTAGTAGTTGCCCTTGCTCTTGCTCATGGTCGTGCCGTCGACCAGCAGGTGCTCGGTGTGGTACCAGTGGCGGGCGAGGGTGACCCCGTTGCAGCACTCGCTCTGCGCGATCTCGTTCTCGTGGTGGGGAAAGAGCAGGTCCACGCCGCCGGTGTGCAGGTCGATCGTGTCGCCGAGGATCTTCCGGCTCATCGCACTGCACTCGATGTGCCAGCCGGGGCGGCCCTCGGCGGCGCCCGCGGGCCCGGGCCAGCGGACGTCACCGTCCTCGTCGGGCTTGTGGGCCTTCCAGAGCGCGAAATCCCCCACGTCGTCCTTGTGGTCGGCGTCGAACGCGCTGTTGGTGACCTTGAGCTCGCGCTCCTTGACGCGGGAGAGGGCCCCGTACCCGGGGAAGGAACCGACCCTGAAGTACACGGACCCGTCGGCGGCCCGGTACGCGTTGCCCTTCTCCATGAGCACCTCGATCATGCTCACCTGCTCGCGGATGTACCCGGTGGCCGTCGGCTCCGCGGTGGGGCGCAGGCAGTTCAGGGCGTCGCAGTCGGCGTGGAAGATGCCCGTCCACATGCGGGTGATCTCCCCCAGCGGCCGCTGCTCCTTGCGTGACTGGCCGATCGTCCGGTCGTCCACGTCGGTGATGTTGCGGACGTGGCGGACCTTGCCCGGGCCCATCTCGAGCTCGAGCATCCGGCGAAGGACGTCATTGATGACAAAGGTCCGGAAATTGCCGATGTGCGCGGGGGCGTAGACCGTGGGCCCGCAATTGTAGAAGCGAAAGACCCCGTCCGGCTGGGCGGCCGAAAGCTCGCGCACCTGGCGCGAAAGGGAGTCGAAGAGACGGATGGGCACGGGGATAGGAAATGGGGAAGTGGCGGGGGTGGAAAGCGGAAACAGTCGTTTTCGCTTTCCGCGACCCGAAATCCGGCCTTGAATCACCCCGTGCCTGAAAAATTCAAGCTGAGCCTCGTCCACCGTCCGAGGCGGCTGCGCCGGACCGCGGGCCTGAGGGCGATGGTCCAGGAAACGGTGCTGCGCCCGGCGGACTTCATCGCCCCGCTCTTTGTCGTCGACGGGAAGGGCGCCCCGGAGCCGGTTCCGTCCATGCCGGGCGTGTCCCGCCTGAACGTCGCCGACCTGGTGAAGGAGTGCCGCGCGCTCCTGAAGCTCGGCGTCCCCGCGGTCGCGCTCTTTCCAAAGCTGGACGCGCGGCTGAAGGACGATGAGGGCACTGCCGCCCTCAACGAGGACGGGCTTGTCCTGCGCGCGATCCGCGCGGTGAAAAAGGCCGTCCCGGCGATGACCGTGATGACGGACATCGCCCTGGATCCGTACACGACCCACGGGCACGACGGCGTCCTGACAGCCGGGCGCGACGACCTGGACAACGACCGCACGGTGGGGATCCTCGTCGAAATGTCCGTGCTCCACGCCCGGGCCGGGGTGGACCTCGTGGCGCCGAGCGACATGATGGACGGCAGGGTGGGGGCCATCCGCCGCGCGCTCGACGCGGCGGGCTTCGATCAGACCGGCATCATGGCCTACGCGGCGAAATTTGCCTCCGCCTATTACGGTCCGTTCCGCGACGCCGTCGGGACCTCGCGCGGCGGCGGCCCGCTCGACAAGAGCACCTACCAGCTCAATCCGGCCAACCGGCGCGAGGCGCTTATCGAGGCGGCCCTCGACGAGGCGGAGGGCGCGGACATCCTGATGGTGAAGCCGGCCGGCCCGTACCTGGACATCATCCGGGAGGTGCGCCAGCGCACGCGCAAGCCCTTGGCGGCCTACCAGGTTTCGGGCGAATATTCCCAGATCCAGGCCGCGGCCCGGCTCGGCTGGCTCGACCTCGCCCGCACGCGGCACGAGTCGCTCCTTTCGATCAAGCGCGCGGGGGCGGACATGATCCTCACGTATTTCGCACGCGAGATGGCAGCGCTGCTCCGGTAACGCGACCTACTTCTTTTTCGTCGAGCGCTTGCGCGGCTTCTCGTCGGCGTCCTCGTCCTCGTCGTCGGCCTTCTCCTTCTCCTCGCCGTCGTCATCGTCCTTGTCCTTGTCGCCGTCCTTGGCCTCCGCGTCCTCGTCCTCGTCGCCGTCGTCCTCGTCCCACTTGAGCGACTCGTCGTTCTTCAGCTTTTCCTCCTCGGCCTCGTCGAGCTCGGGAATCTCGTCCTCGCTGTCGTCGACGACGTCCTTCACGGGGGCCTCCTCGTCGGTCTCGTGGCCGGCGGGCATGTAGTCGAGAATGGCGGTCAGCTCCTCAAAGGTGTGGACGGCCTTGCCCTCGATGAAGTGGGCGTTCTGGTCCTCGCGGATCTCGTCCTCGACCTCGTCGACGGAGAGCTTCGCCTCGAAGGCGAACAGGTCGTTGAGCATCTTCACGCGGCAGCGCGTGAGGTGGTCGAGCAGGTCGGCGTAGGGCCCGTTCTCCTCGTCGAGGGTGTCGGGCAGCGCGAAGAGCTTCTCGTCGGAGTCAAAGAGCGGCTCCTTGACGCGCTTCAGCCGCACCTTGCCGCCGCTCAGGTCCTTCTCGATCCGGAAGCAGATGAAGGCCGCCTCGAACATGTCCTGGTTGAAGCCGTAGTCGCGCAGCGCGTCGACCAGCTCGATCAGGTAGGCGACCTGCCGGGGGTCGATGATGCTCAGCCCGTCCACGTCCCAGCGGACCGGGTCGCTGGTCTCCGCGACCCACCAATTGTGGTCTTCGCCGAGCCGAACAATGCACCATTCGAGAGTGGAAGTTGGTTTTGCCATGAATGCGCTAGAAATTGAGCCGCAGCGTGCGAGCGCAGGTTGAAAAAACAAGCTCAAAAAAGAGCGTCTCAAATTGCTGGTGGATAGCGGCTTTTATGACGATCTTTCCGCTTTTAATTTCCCGCTTTAGCGCTTGCACTACCCAAATGGGTTTTCTCTATGAAAAAGTCGTCAGCCCAGCCCTTTTCCGGATGGACCCGGAGGATGCCCACGAGGCGAGCGTCCGGGCGCTGACCTTCCTGGGGCGGCTTTCCCCGCTGCGCCGGGCGATGGAGGCCTGGACGCGGCTTCCCGCCGGGCTGGGGCGCCCCGTGGCGGCCTTTGGACTCAAGTTTCCCAATGCGGTGGGGCTGGCGGCCGGCTTCGACAAGAACGCGCTGGCCTGGCCCGGGGCGGCGGCCCTGGGCTTCGGACACGTCGAGATCGGCTCGGTGACGGCCATCGCGCAGCCGGGCAATCCCCGGCCGCGGGTTTTTCGCTATCCGGCGCAAAAGGCCGTCATCAACCGGATGGGCTTCAACAATGCCGGCGCCGCGGCGATCGCAGCCCGCCTTCGCTCCCAGCCGGGAAAGGGCAAAAGGGCGATTCCTTTGGGGATAAATCTCGGGAAGTCGAAGGTCGTCCCCGTCGACGCGGCGGCCCAGGATTACCTTGAGAGCTTCAGCCACCTGGCGGATCTCGCGGACTACCTGGTGCTGAACGTCTCAAGCCCGAACACCCCGGGGCTCCGCCAGCTCCAGGATGAGGGCCGGCTGCGCGAGCTCGTCGGGGCGATCCAGGAGGCGAACAAGATGCGGGCCCTGAGGGCCGGCGGCGCCCGCGTTCCGATCCTCCTGAAGATCGCCCCGGACCTCAGCTTTCCCCAGATCGACGCGGTCCTCGGGGTAGTCGACGCGTTTTCCCTCGACGGGGTGATCGCGACCAACACGACCCTGGAGCGGCCCGGCTTTTTCTCGACCGTGGACCAGGCCGGGGGGCTCAGCGGCGCGCCACTCCGGCACCGCTCGACGGAGATCATCCGGTACATCGCCCTGGCGACCGGGGGACGCCTCCCGATCATCGGCGTCGGCGGAATCACCGACCCGGAGAGCGCGGGCGAGAAACTCGACGCGGGGGCGACCCTCGTGCAGGTGTACACCGGCCTGGTCTACCGGGGGCCCTTTCTTGCGCGCGACCTCGCCTGGGCGCTGGCCGATCGCCAGCGGACAGGCTAGCCGGCCCGTCGCCGGTCAGATCACCCAGTCGTTCTGGTTGATGCTGATCGGCGTCGACTTGAGCTCGGGCTTCCCCGGCTGCTCGCGGACGACGGACATGAGGTCTCCCTTGTAATAGACGACGCTGTTGGGCGGGACCGACTTCATGAGCCAGACGTGGGAACCGATGACCGCGTGCTTTCCGATCACGGTGGTGCCCCCGAGGATCGTCGCGCCGGGATAAATGGTGACGTTGTCCTCGATGTCGGGATGGCGCTTCACCCCCTTGACGGGGTTGCCGCTTTCATCGACCTCGAAGGACTTCGCTCCCAGGGTCACGCCCTGGTAGAGCTTGACGTGCTGGCCGATGGTCGCGGTCTCCCCGATCACGACCCCCGTGCAGTGGTCGATGAAGAAGTGCGTGCCGATTTCCGCGCCCGGGTGGATGTCCGCGCCCGTGCGCTCATGGCCATACTCGGTGAGCATCCGGGGCAGGAGGGGGACGCCGAGCAGGTAGAGGACGTGGGCCAGGCGCTGGAGCGAAATGACCAGGACGCAGGGGTAGGCGAGGATGATCTCCTCGACGCTTCGGGCGGCGGGATCCCCGTCGTAGGCGGCGGCGACGTCCGTCTGGATGATCTTCCGCATTTCCGGGAAACGGCGCAGGGTCTCCGTGGCGGCCTCGCGGGCATGGCCGGCCGGGTTTGGGTCCTTGGCGAAGGTGAAGCTCTTCTGGATTTCGGCCGTCAGCCGGCTGTCCACCCGTGCGAGCAGTCGGTCGATATGGGCCGGGACATTCTCCTTTTTCAGCCCCGAATCCTCAAAATAGCCCGGAAAGAGCAGGTGCATGCAGTCGCTCGCCAGCTCGTTGATCGAGCGCTGGGAGGGGAGGTTGACCCCGTCCAGGTGATTGATGCCGCCGTCGGCCTCGTAGGAGGCGAGCAGGGCGTCTTTAATGGGTTGCAGGTTCACGGGTTAAGGCTCGGGTCGGGGCACTGTAGCCATAAGGGGTAAAGTCTAAAGATTTATTTCAAGGCTCGACAAAGCGGGCGGGATTGCCCTTATTCCGCCTTCCTTCGTTTCAGCCGCCCAGGTGGTGGAATTGGTAGACACACACGTTTGAGGGGCGTGTGCCGTAAGGCGTGCAGGTTCGAGTCCTGTCCTGGGCATTATTTTCGGTCCCGCGAAGCGGGACGAAAATTATAGGTCATATAGGTCCTATAGGACTTATATGACCTATGGATAATCAGCGCTCGACCCTGACCGGCGTGCCGATGGCCACGTACTCCAGCAGGGCCAGGGCATCCCAATTGGTCAGCCGGAAGCAGCCGTGCGACTCGGCGCGGCCGATCCTCGCGGGCTCGGGGGTGCCGTGGATGCCGTAGCCGGTGCGATCGAGGCCGATCCAGGCGAGCCCGACCGGGTTCCTCGGGCCGGGGGGCAGGACGAGCGTGTGGCCCAGCGCGTTCAGTTCGGCGGATTCGGGAAAATTGCCGGGATCGACCGTGTAATCCGGATTCGAGACCTTGACGGTGACGTGGAGCTCCCCGACGGGCCGTTTGGCGACCTTAAGCGCAATGCTCACCGGAAAATGAGCCATCACGCGGTCCCGCGCATCCAGGACATCAAGGGTCATGCAATCGAGGCTGATCTGGACGCGCGCGGCCTGGCTCCGCGTGCCGCGGCGCTCGACATCGGGCACGCGGATCACGACTGACGGGGTTATCGCCTTCCAGTCGACTCCCGGATTCAGGTGCCTGAGGAGGACGGGGGTCAAGTGGTGCTGCTCGGCGACCAATTGCAGGGCGTTTTCATAGCCCATCTCCGTCTGTTGGGATTTGCCGACCCACGTGGTACTGAGGGGCTGGAGATGGTCGAGGTCGTACTGGGAGACGGATGTCGTCGAGAGCGCGGGTGAGTCGAGCTGGAGAATATCGGAGGTGGCGGAGTCCAGGATGCCCGTCACGGGAATGCCGTTCTGCCGTTGGAACGCGCGGAGGGCCGACTCGGTCTTCGAACCGAAGTCCCCGTCGATCGCCCCGCACGAAAAATCGAGCCGCGCGAGCGCGACCTGGGTCTCAAGGCAGGTGTCGGGCGACCGGGGATAATCGTCGTCGTCGTCCGCCCGGGCGCTCCCCGCGCCGAAGCCCAGGAAAAGAGCAGCGGCCAGTCGGAAGAGGAAGCCCGTGCGGCGCGCGTTCATCAATTATGCTTTGCTTTCCGAGGTGGAGCGGGACCTCCGGGCACGCTGGTTTGGCGCCATTTGGAAATTGATCAACGCATTCCTACCGTGCGTGTTCTCGGCGCTGATGCACCGGAATCGGCCCGATCGTGAACGGCTCCGTGTCATTGGCGACCGTCCTCGCGAGACGGGATTGCAGGAAGACCGCGCTGACGCTTTCCAACGGCTCCTCTTTCCACTCGCCCCACGCGCCGCCCGACGATGTCCGCGTGAAAAGTCGTTCGCCCTTGCGCCGAATGAGGACGTAGCCCCGCGCCCTGCTGCCGGAAGGCGCCGACGCTCTTGGATCAACGAAGCAGACCTGGCAGTCCTCGGGCAACCGGCTGAGGAGCTGCCGGGCGGCGGACGGGCCAAATTCGGCGTCCGTTTGGAACGACCCGTCCCCGGAAATGGTTTGCCCGACCTCTCGTAGCCCGGGGATAGAGTTAGGCAGGCTCCAGCGGTTCACGCCGGCAATAGTAGCTGGGATTCGCTGATTGTCAGGTAGTTTGGCAGGGCAAGCGCCGCTCCCGGGGTGTTTCGATCGCGGTGCCGCCCGGCGGTCACCGCCCCGAAAATCCTTGATGTCCCCCCCCTGATATGCGCTTTTGACTGTTCGCCCAAACGGGCCTGAGACAAGGAGAGGTGACAGAGTGGTCGAATGTGCATGATTGGAAATCATGTGTACTCGAAAGGGTACCGAGGGTTCGAATCCCTCCCTCTCCGCCAATTTTCCCCTCTGAGGGGAGAATCCCGACAACCGATTTGCCAGTTGACGTGGCAAATCGGACATGAATCAAGCCACATTCCAAATCTCAGAGTTCACGAATCCCTCCGGGGATGTCGTTTATCGCGTCTCCGGCTGGCTGGACGGCAAGCGGGTCCGCAAGAACTTCCCGACCCGGGCCGAGGCGGAAGCCGAGCGCCAGACCCTCGAAATCCAGCATCTCCAGCGGGAGACCGGCGTCCGTGCCGCCGCCACACGGCTGACGGACGACCAGCTCCACGAAGCCGAGACGGCGTTTCGGCGCCTTGCGGGGAAACCCCATCCGCTTGCCTTCTACCTCGACTTCGCGCTCACGAACTATCGGGAGCCGGTGAGCCAAAAGCCGCTGACCGAGGCGGTCGCCGAATACGTCGCCATGAAAGAGCACGAACGGGAGCAGGACATGCTTTCCGAGCCCTATCTCGTGCGCATGAAGCGCGATCTCAAGCGGCTGCAAAAACACTTCCCGGGAGCCACGGTGGGCGAGCTTACCGGCGCGCGCCTCATCGGATATTTCGAGGCCAGGCGGGCAGCGCTCAAGACCTACAACAACCGGCGCGGCATCGTTTCCACCTTCCTCAAGTTCGCGCTGCAACGGGATTGGATTGCGGACAACCCGCTTGTGAAAATCCCGGCACGGCGCATCCGGCGGCGGCGCAGCGGGGCCATTACCTTTGCCCCGCAGCAGACAGCGGACTTGATGGCCTACGTTGAGGCCAACTATCCGGCCGCCCTGCCGTTCTTTGCCCTCTGCCTCTTTGCCGGCATCCGGCCGTGCCTGCGGACCGGAGAAATCCTCCGGCTCAGGCCCGAGCATGTGAAGCTCGCCGAAGGCGTCATCCGCATCGACGGCGACGTTTCCAAGGTCCGCGAACCGCGCCCGGTCACGATCCAGCCGAATCTCGCCGCATGGCTGCGGAAGTACCCGCTGGACAAGTTCCCGATCATCCCGGCCAACTTGCAGCATATCCGCGAAAAAGTGGCCGAGAAATTCCCGCTCGCGCATGACGTGATGCGGCACTCGTTTATCAGCTACTTCGTCGCCAAGTTTCGATCCATCGGGGAGGCGGCGATCCAGGCGGGCAATTCCGAGGCGATCATCCGCAAACACTACCTCGATCTCAAGACCGTCGAGGAAGCCGAACAGTTCTTCGGCATCATGCCGAAACGGATTCCGAGCCCGCAAGCGGTTCCGGTAGCGATTGCGCTGCAATCCGACATGGGGCTGCGGATCGCCGTCTGAAAGGGAACTCATGCGGGAGCGCCTTCCTTGACAGCATCCTTTCCGACGAGCATTTTACCGTCATGTCCACGAAGCAGCTAACCGACGAAGCCATGGCCCTTCCCCTTGCCGAGAAGGTTTCCCTGGCGCAAGCGTTGTGGCAAAGCATCGACTCTGGACTGCCTGATTCCGACGAGCAGACGGCCCTCCGCGAAGCGATCCGCCGGGACCAGGAGCTTTCGAGCGGCGCCGCAAAGGGCCTGTCCCACGAAGAGGCGATGCAAGCCGCTCGCCGAGCGATTTGATGCGGATAGTCCACCATCCCGAAGGCACAGCGGAATTGACCGAGGCCGGGAGGTTTTATGAGGAGAGAGTGGCCGGGCTGGGAGGTCAGTTTCTCGATGCGGCTGATGAAGCGGTGCGGCTGATTTCAGCGTCGCCTACCCAGTGGCGCATCGTCGAAGGCGACGTGAGACGGTATCTGATGCCCCGATTCCCCTATGCGGTCTATTATCGCCTGCTTTCCGATCACATCCGCATCCTGGCATTCAAACATCACAGCCGGCATCCCGCCTATTGGCGGCAGCGTATTTCGACTTAATACAAGCGGATGCTGAGTCCGTTGACATGCAGGCAAGGGTAACAACCAGGAGCGGGACCGGATGAGCGTGGACGTGGAGATGGACGAGCGCGCCCTGCGGGAAATCTACCTGCCCGCCTTCAAGGCCGCCGTCCGGGAGGGCGGGGTGCTCTGCGTCATGGGTGCCTACAACCGGTTCCGGGGCGACTTCTGCTGCGAGAACGATTATCTCCTGAATCACGTACTCAAAGGCGACTGGGGCTTTCGGGGCGCGGTGATTTCCGACTGGGGGGCTGTGCACGATACCCGCGCGGCTGTTCTCCACGGGCTCGATCTGGAGATGGGGACGGAGCTTCCCTACGATCAATTCCACCTCGCGCAGCCCTTTCTCGATGGGATCCGCCGGGGCCTTTACCCGGTCGCCCTGCTTGACGACAAGGTCCGGCGCAATCTCCGGGTCATGCTTGCGACCGGCGCCTTCGACCCGCCCAACCCGGGCGGCCCGTCCGGCGCCATCAATACCCCGGAACACCAGGCGGTCGCACGGAGGGTGGCCGCGGAGTCGATGGTGCTCCTCAAGAACGACAACAGGGCGCTTCCGCTCGAACTGGAAAAAATTTCCTCAATTGTCGTCATCGGCGAGGACGCGGTCCGCCTGCAGTGCCACCTCGGCGGAAGCGCGCGCCTCAAGGCGTTTTACGAGGTTTCCCCGCTCGAGGGAATCCTTCGCCGGGTCGGTCCCCGCGCAAACGTAACCTTTTCGCAGGGTTACAGCAGCCGGCTCACGCCGGGCGCGCCGGATTCCGCCACCCTGATTGCCAATGCCGTCCGCGCAGCCCGTTCCGCCGACGTCGCAGTCATCGTCGCGGGGCTCAACCTCGCGCGGGGCAGGAATTACACGGACATCGGGCTCGTCCAGGGCGACGACGAGCATTTTGACGCCGAGGAAGCCGACCGGAAGGACCTGGGTCTGCCCTATAACCAGGATGAGCTGATTCGAAGTGTCGTCGCCGCGAACCCGAAGACCGTTGTTGTCCTGGTTTCCGCCGGGGCCGTTGAGATGGGCTCCTGGCTCGGCCGGGTCCCCGCCGTCCTGCAGGCCTGGTACGGGGGGATGGAGGGCGGCAACGCCCTGGCCGGGATACTCTTCGGCGATATCAACCCCTCGGGCAAGCTTCCCTGCACCTTTCCCGTGCGGCTGTCGGACTCCCCGGCGCATGCCTTGGGCGCCTATCCGGGCAGGGACGGGGTCGAGCGCTATTCCGAGGGACTGCTGGTCGGATACCGCTGGTACGACACCCGCCCGGTGGCGCCGCTTTTCCCCTTTGGCCACGGGCTCTCCTACACCCGATTCGGCTATTCCGGGCTTCGAATCGTTCGCGAAGGCGATCCCTCGACAACGCCGGCCTGGGCGGTCCGGTTCGACGTGACAAACATCGGGGACAGGGCGGGGGCCGAGACAGCCCAGATCTATGTGCGGGAGCTGCATCCCGGCGTTTTCCGGCCATTCAAGGAATTGAAGGGATTCTCAAAGGTTTTTCTCGAGCCGGGGGAGAAAAGGACGCTTTCGGTGACCCTCCCGATCGCCGCCCTGTCATTCTACAGTCCCGGATTGGCCGCCTGGGTGGCTGATAAGGGCGAATTCGGGGTCATGGTCGGCAGTTCGTCCCGCGACATCCGGTTGCAGGGCCCGTTGCGACTGGAACGGACGACGGTATTGGCTGACAGGGAGTTAGGGCGGCAATAGCTGACCCCATTCCGACTTCTGGCGAGAGGCAATTGGCTGGATGTGGCCGGGGTCGCTGACCCCGGCCCCGGCCCCGGCGAGGCCGGCTGCATTCAATCCAGCGCGCTCGGAGATCGCGCTCCACCTTCGGTCCTGTTTCCAGCCGGATAGCCGATTTGCATTCAAAACGACCCGATGGCCCAAAACCTTCTTGCGTGACTTTTTGGGGGTGGTACGGTGCGGTTGATTACGTCCTAACTATCCCATGGTGACCGCTCATACCGAACTGGCTTACAACAGCAAAATCGAGGGGGAGGTCATCGTCTCCCGGGCGGATGCGGTCATCAACTGGATCCGCTCGAACTCGATGTGGCCGATGCCCATGGGGCTTGCCTGCTGCGCGATCGAGCTCATGGCCGCCGCGGCCAGCCGCTTCGACATCGCCCGCTTCGGGGCCGAGGTCATGCGCTTCTCCCCGCGCCAGTCTGACGTCATGATCGTGGCCGGCACGGTCACCTACAAGATGGCGCCGGTCGTCCGGCGCATTTACGACCAGATGGCCGAACCCAAGTGGGTGATCGCGATGGGCGCCTGCGCGAGCTCGGGCGGGATGTACCGCAGCTACGCCGTGCTTCAGGGCGTCGATCGGATCGTCCCGGTGGATGTGTATGTGAGCGGCTGTCCGCCGCGGCCGGAGGCGCTGCTGGACGCGGTGATCCTCCTCCAGGAAAAGGTCAAACGGGAGCGCTCGGCGAGGAATCTCCTCGCGGTCTGACGCAAACTCCCCGGCGATCCCCCCGCATACGCCCTCGATGCCCGACACTGAAGCCACAACGGTCCTGAAGGCCCGATTCCCGAGCGCGACGGACCGGGCGAGCGCGGACCACCCGGCGCTGGCGATCCCGGCGGCGGACATCCCGGCGGCGCTCAAGTGCCTGCGCGACGAGTTTGCCTTCGACATGCTCTCGGACCTGACCGCGGTCGACTGGTCCTCGGCGGCGTCCCCGCGCTTCACGATCGTCTACCACCTGCTTTCCACGACCCGCCACGATTACATCCGGGTGACCGCCGACTGCCCGAGCGATGCCGAGCCGTCCGTGCCGAGCGTGACCAGCCTCTGGCCCGGCGCGAACTGGCACGAGCGCGAGGTCTTCGACATGTTCGGAATCGGGTTTGCCGGCCATCCGGACCTGCGCCGGATCCTCATGTGGGACGGCTACCCGCACCACCCGCTGCGCAAGGAGTTCCCGCTGGCCGGGATCGACGCCCCGCTGCCTGACGCCGCGGTGGCGGCGGAGACCAACGTCAACCTGAAGCCCGCCCCGATGGCCGGGGGTCCCTTTGTGGCCTCCGCCGGGGAGATCAACCTCGGCGCCGCTGAGCCGGAGGCGAAGGACGAGAGCTGGAACGAGGGCAAGCCCAAGCCCGAATGAACCCGATGAGCTCCCCCGCCGCATTCGACTCCGAGAAGATGTCCCTTTCCATGGGGCCGTCCCACCCGTCGACGCACGGCGTCCTGCGGCTTCAGATGGAGCTGGATGGGGAGATTGTCACCAAGGCCGACCCGATTGTCGGGCACCTGCACCGCGGCGACGAGAAGATCGCGGAGAACATGACCTACAACCAGTTCGTGCCCTACACGGACCGGCTGGATTACATCGCTCCGCTGGCCAACAACATGGCCTACGTGATCGCCGTCGAGAAGCTCTGCAAGCTGGAGATGCCCCCGCGCTGCCAGGCGATCCGGGTCCTGACCGCCGAGCTGGCCCGCGTCTCCTCGCACCTGCTGGGGATCGGGGCGCTGGCGATCGACGTCGGCGCCTGGAGCGTATTCCTCTACACCTTCACCGAGCGGGAAAAGCTCTACCGGCTCTTCGAGGAGCTGACCGGGGCCCGCTTCACGACCAGCTACACGCGGGTCGGCGGACTGATGCGCGACGTGCCCGGGGGCTGGATCGAGCGCGTGGGCGCCTTCTGCGACCAGTTCCCGCCCATCCTCGACGAGAGCCTGGACCTTCTCACCCGGAACAAGATCTTTACGGACCGCACGCAGGGAATCGGCGTCATCTCACGCGAGGACGCGATCGCCTACGGGCTCACCGGGCCGAACCTGCGGGCCTCCGGCGTCCCGCTCGACCTGCGCAAGGACAAGCCCTACAGCGGCTACGAGACGTATGAGTTCGACATCCCCGTGGGCACGGTGGGCGACAGCTACGACCGGTACCTGATCCGGGCCGAGGAGATCCGGCAGTCCATCCGGATCATCCGGCAGATCATCTCGAACTTCCCCGGCGGGGCCTGGTATGCGGAGGACGCCCGCCGCATATTCGCCCCGCGCAAGGACAAGATCCTCACGTCGATGGAGGAGCTCATCCAGAACTTCATGCTCGTGACGGAGGGGCCGCAGGTCCCGGCCGGAGAGGTCTATTTCGAGGCGGAAAACCCGAAGGGGGCGCTCGGCTTCTTCATCGTCAGCAAGGGCGGCGGCGTGCCCTGGCGGCTGAAGATCCGCGCACCCTCGTTCTGCAACCTGTCGATCCTGCCCAAGGTCTGCGTCGGCGCGATGGTCTCCGACGTGGTCGCGATCCTGGGCTCGCTCGACTTCGTGATGGGGGAGTGCGACCGATGAGCATCAACCTGAAGCCCGAGACGCTGGCGCGGATCGACGAGGCGATCACCCACTACCCGGTGAAGCGCAGCGCGGCCCTGCCGCTCCTGCACCTGGTCCAGGAGGACCTGGGCCACGTTTCCCAGGAGTCGATGGAGTGGATCGCCGCCAAGCTCGAGGTCCCGGCGATTGCGATCTACGAGCTGGTGACCTTCTACCCGATGTTCCGGCAGAAGCCGATCGGGCGCCGGCACATCAAGGTCTGCCGGACGCTCTCCTGCGCCCTCAGCGGGTCGTACCGGACCTGCAAGGAGTTCGAGAAGCACTTCAACACCTACCCCGGCGAGGTCTCCCCCGACGGGGAGGTCACCATCGAGTTCGTCGAGTGCCTGGCGAGCTGCGGCAGCGGCCCGGTCGTCATGATTGACGAGGAGCTGCACGAGAAGGTCGACCAGGCCCGGGCCTGCCAGCTCGCCGTCAGGATTTCCGCCGAGGCCGCGGCCCGCAAATAGCCGACAGACGCCACCCACGATGCCCGAACAGCGCAGACTGATCTTCCAGCACATCGACGAGCCCGGCTACGGGAACGACCTGGCGTGCTATGTGCGCAACGGAGGCTACGAGGTGCTGCGCAGGGCCGTGCAGCGCAAGCCCGAGGAGCTGATCGACGAGGTGAAGAAGTCCGGGCTTCGCGGCCGCGGCGGCGCCGGCTTTCCCTGCGGGGTCAAGTGGGGCCTGGTGGACCGGAAGAGCGGCAAGCCGATCTACCTGGTCGTCAACGCCGACGAGTCCGAGCCGGGCACCTTCAAGGACCGGCACATCATCCACAAGGACCCGCACCAGCTGATCGAGGGGATCATGATCACCTGCTTCGCGAACAACGTGAAGCAGGCCTACATCTACATCCGCGGCGAGTTTCCCGAGGGGGCGCGGATCCTGGAGCGGGCGATCGCCGAGGCGCGGGCCGCGAATTTCACCGGGCCGGGCATCCTGGGCACCGCCTACGGCTGCGAGATCTACGTGCACCGCGGCGCCGGCGCCTACATCTGCGGCGAGGAGACCGGGATGATCGAGTCGATCGAGGGCAAGCGGCCCTACCCGCGGATCAAGCCCCCGTATTTTCCCGCCGTCCTCGGGCTCTACCAGTGCCCCACGATCGTGAACAACGTCGAGACCCTCTGCCATGTGAAGCACATCGCGGACATGGGCGGCGAGGCGTACTCCAAGATCGGCACCCCGAACAACACGGGAACGCGCATCCTCTGCGTCTCCGGCCACGTCCGGAAGCCGGGCTACTACGAGTTTGAGGTCGGCAAGGTCACCCTGGGCCAGCTCCTCAACGAGGTCTGCGGCGGGCCGCTGCCCGGCCGGACGCTCAAGGCGGTCATCCCGGGCGGCTCGTCCGCGAAGGTCCTGAGGTTCGGCGAGCGCTTCAAGGGCAAGCGCAAGGTCGGCGCGGAGATGGTGGACTACGACTGGGGCGTCGAGGACATCCCGATGGACTTCGACTCGCTCGGGATGGTCGGCTCGATGGGCGGCTCCGGCGGTGTCATCGTGATGGACGACTCGGTGAGCATGGTCGACGCCCTGGCGAACATCAACGCGTTCTACTCCCACGAGAGCTGCGGCCAGTGCACGCCCTGCCGCGAGGGCTCCCGGTGGATGCAGCGGATCACCGGGCGGATGGTGCACGGCGTCGCGCGGGCGGAGGACGGGGCGCTCCTGAAGAGCGTGGCCGACCAGATCGCCGGGCGGACGATCTGCGCCTTCGGCGAGGCCTGCGCCTGGCCCACCCAGAGCTTTGTCCTGAAGTTCCCCGAGGAATTCAAGTCGCACGAGGAGGCGAAGAAAAAGGCCGACGGCAGGGCCTTCGAGCTCGCCTGAGGGCACCCCTTCGATGATCGCACCGCAAAAACCCGACCTGGTCACCGTCAACATCGACGGCCGGGAGATCGCCGTCCCGAAGGGGACGAACGTGATCGAGGCCGCGAAGCTGCTCGGCATCGACGTGCCGCACTACTGCTACCACCCGAAGCTGACGGTGGTGGGCAACTGCCGGATGTGCCTGGTCGAGATGGGCATGCCCGCCGTCGACCCCGCGACCAAGGCCCCGATCCAGGACCCGGCGACGGGCCGGCAGAAGATCAACTGGATGCCGCGGCCGGCGATCGGCTGCGGGACGACCGCCTCGCCCGGGCTGCATATCCGGACGACCTCGCCCCTGGTCCGCGACTGCCAGCAGGGCGTCATGGAGTTCCTCCTGGTCAACCATCCTCTGGACTGCCCGATCTGCGACCAGGCCGGCGAGTGCAGGCTCCAGGAGCAGTCCACCGGCTACGGCCGGGGCTACTCGCGCTACATCGAGGAGAAGAATGTGAAGCCGAAGCGCACCGAGCTCGGCCCCCGGGTCACGCTCGACGACGAGAGCTGCATCCTCTGCTCCCGCTGCGTCCGCTTCTGCAAGGAAATCGCGAAGGACGACGTCCTCGGCTTCACCGAGCGGGGCAGTTCCTCGACCCTGACCTGCTTCCCGGGCCGCAGGCTGGAGAACAACTACTCGCTGAACACGGTGGACATCTGCCCGGTGGGCGCCCTCACGAGCACGGACTTCCGCTTCAGGATGCGGGTCTGGTTCCTCAGGAAAACCCCGGGAATTGACGCGGAGAGCAGCGTCGGCGCGAACACGGTCGTCTGGTCCCGCGAGGGCGTGATTTACCGGATCACCCCGCGGCGCAACGACGCGGTGAACGACACGTGGATGGCCGACAGCGGGCGCCTTCTCTACAAGGAGGTCGGCGAGGCCGGCCGGCTCTCGGGCGCGCGCGTGGACGGGGTCCCCGGCGCGATCGACGCCGCCGCGACGGCGGCCGCCTGGCTTTTCCGCACGGGCGGGGTCGCCCTTGTGGGTTCCGGCCGAAGCCCGGTCGAGGAGCAGTTCCTCGGCGCGCGGCTGGCCGCGCAGCTGAGCGCGGAGGTGTTCCTTCCCAGCCGGGTGGGGAGGGGAGACGGGCTCCTCGTTTCCGCCGACCGCAATCCCAACGTTCGCGGCGCGCTGGTGACCGGGCTCGTCAAGTCGCTTCCCGCCCCGCAGGTCGCCGACCTCGCCGCGGGGATCGACGCGGGCCGGATCAAGGCGATTGTTTCCCTGGGCGAGGACATCGTCCCGGCGCTCACGCCCGCGCAGGTGGCCGCAGTCAGCATCGTGTACGTCGGGCCCCGGCGCAACGCGACGAGCGACGCCGCGCGGATCGTGTTTCCCGGCCTCACCCAGTTCGAGAAGGCCGGCAGCTTCATCAACCAGCAGTTCCGCCTGCAGAAATTCGAGGCGGCCGTGCCGGGCCCGGCGGGCGCCGCCGACGACCGGGCGATCCTCGGGGCCATCCTGGCCGCCTGCGGGGCCCCCGCGCCCGCCCCCGACCTCAACGGCCTGTGGCGCGCCATCGCGGCTGCGGTTCCCGCCCTCCAAAACGCCCTTTACTCGAACATCCCCGACACCGGCCTGCTGCTCGACCGCACGCCCTGGGCCGGGCTGCCCTTCGTCGAGGGCGAGAGCCTGCACTTCAAGCCCTAGGATGGACGTCTTCCTCAACCTTCCGGTCCTCGTGCAGGTCGCCCTCAAGGGCCTGGCGGTCATCTGCGTCATGTTCCCCATCGCCGGCGCGTGCTCGATGGCTGAGCGGAAGGTCTCGGCGTGGATCCAGTCCCGCCCGGGTCCGAACCGGACGATCCTTCCCGTGTTCCGGTGGGTTCCCGTCGTCGGGCCCTTCCTCCAGAAGCTTGGCGCCTTCCAGCTCGCGGCCGACGGGCTCAAGTTCCTGTTCAAGGAGGAGATCGTCCCCGGCCAGGTGAACCGGCTCTACTTCATCCTCGCCCCCGTGATCGCGATGATCCCGGCGCTCTCCACGGTCACCTTCGTTCCCTTCGGGGCCTCGATCGACCACGCCGGCCGGGTCTTCCCGCTCATGCTGGCGAACGTCGACGTGGGGCTCCTCGCGGTCTTCGCCGTGGCCTCGCTGGGAATCTACTCGATCATCCTGGCCGGCTGGGCCTCCAACTCGAAGTACCCCTTCCTCGGGGCGATGCGCGCCTCCGCCCAGCTCGTCTCCTACGAGCTCTCGCTGACCCTCTCCGTTCTCCCCGTCTTCCTGTGGATCAACGCGCCGGGAACCGCGGGCACGATGAGCCTGGCAAAGGCGGTCGAGTTCCAGAGCCAGGCCGGCTTCTGGGGAGGGGCCTGGTTCATCATCACGATGCCGGTCTCGGCCCTGGTCTTCATCATCGCCCTGTTTGCCGAGACGAACCGCCAGCCCTTCGACATGCCGGAGTCGGAGTCCGACCTCGTCGGCGGCTTCCACACCGAGTACGGGGCGTTCAAGTGGGCGCTTTTCTTCGTCGCCGAGTACTCGAACATGATCGTCGGCTCCGGCGTCTTCGTCCTGCTCTTCCTCGGGGGCTGGAACCCGATACCCTGGGTTTCGCTGGCGACGCTTGCCGGCTGGCTCGGGATCGCGGGGCACCCCGTCCTCGTCGGCGCGATCTCGATCCTCATCTTCATCGGCAAGATCCTCGCGATGCTCTTCTTCTTCATGTGGGTGCGCTGGACGGTCCCGCGCTTCCGCTACGACCAGGTGATGGAGATCGGCTGGAAGAAGCTCCTGCCGCTCGCCATCGCCAACCTCGTCGTCTATGCGATCGGCATCGCCCTGATCCAGAAATAACCATGGCCGTCGTCCCCCTCCAGCGAAAGCCGCTCACCTTTGCCGAGCGCACCTACCTGCCCCAGATCGCGGCCGGGCTGTGGACCACGCTCCGGCACCTGGTGAAGCCGGCGGAGACGCTCCAGTACCCGGAGCAGCGGCCGGCGATCCCGCCGGGCTACCGGGGCGCGCCCACGCTCGTCCGGGACCCGAACGGCCGCGAGAAGTGCGTGTCGTGCCAGCTTTGCGAGTTTGTCTGCCCGCCCAAGGCGATCCGGATATCCCCGGGCGCGGTGCCGGAGGGCAGCGGCCGGGACCACGTCGAGAAGGGCCCGCTGGCCTTCGACATCGACATGCTGCGCTGCATCTACTGCGGGCTCTGCGAGGAGGTCTGCCCGGAGGAGGCGATCTTCCTCCAGAATCAGTACTCGATGTCGGGCGTGACCCGCGCGGAAATGGTCAACCACAAGGACAAGCTGCTCGAAATGGGGGGGACCCTCCCGGACCGGCATTTCAAGTGGGACAGGAAGAAGGCGGCCGAGGAGGCCGGCGGCGCCCACCACTGACCCCCATGGCACACCTGCTCTTCCTCGTCTTCTCGGTCTTTTCCGCGGTTTGCGCGGCGGGGATCGTGCTGAGCCGCAACTCCGTCAATGCGGCGATGTTCCTGCTGCTCAGCCTGCTCGGGATCGCGGGCCTCTTCGTGAGCCTGGACGCCTTCCTCCTGGCCTTCCTGCTCCTGCTCGTCTACGCGGGCGCGGTCGTCGCCCTTTTTGTCTTCATCGTCATGCTCCTGGACACGGGCGGCGGAACCTCGCCGGCGCGCTCGCTGGTCGCAAAGCTGGCCGGGCTGGTCGCCCTCGCCCTCATCGCGGCCGGGCTCGGATCCTTCGCCCTCAGGGGCCGGCTGGCGGCGCCGGGCGCCGCGGGCATCCCCGCGGTTGGCGCGTCGCTCAAGGCCTACGCCTACCAGCTTTTCACGCTCTACCTGCTGCCGGTCGAGATCGTCGGCTTCCTGCTCCTGATCACCATGATCGGCGTGATCGTCCTGAGCCGCAAGGAGGAGGGAAATCCATGATCTCCGCCTCGCTCAACGCCTACATCGCCGTCAGCGCGCTGCTCTTCGCGATTGGCTTCCTCGGCGTCCTGGTGCGGCGCAACACGCTCGTGATCTTCATGTGCCTGGAGCTGATGCTGATCGCCTCAACCCTGGCCCTGGTCGCCTTTTCCCGGTTCAACGGGACGATGGACGGGAACACCTTCGTGTTCTTCATCCTGACGGTCGCGGCGGCCGAGGTCGCCGTCGGCCTGGCGATCATCGTCGCGTACTTCCGCAAGAAACAGACCGTCCAGGTGGACCACATCAATGAGCTGAAGAACTAGGATGTCCCCCGTCTCCCTCGCCCTCCTCGTCCTCCTCCTGCCGCTCGCCGCGGCCGGTTTCATCGCCTGCTTTCTCCGGCGGCGGGGCGGGGCGGCCTCATTCCTATCGATCGCCGTCGCGGCCGTCATCGCCGTGGGCGCGTTCGCGCTGGCGCTGGGCGGAAACCGATTCGAGGCGGCCACCGAGTGGCTCAGGCTCGGCGACTTCGCCTTCTCCCTGGGATTCAAGTTTGACGACCTGGCCGCGCTGATGCTCGTCATCGTCGGCATCGTCGGCCTGTGCGTCCACGTCTTCTCGGCCGGCTACATGCACGACGACGCGTCGCGCGGGCGCTATTTCGCCGGCCTGTCCATCTTCATGTTCTCGATGATTGGCATCGTCCTTGCCGACAACCTGTTCATGATGTTCATCTTCTGGGAGCTGGTCGGATTCAGCTCCTGGCTCCTGATCAACCACTGGTTCGGGAAGCCCGCCGCGGCGGCCGCCTCGAAGAAGGCGTTCATCACCAACCGGGTGGGGGACTTCGGCTTCCTGCTGGGGATTGTCATGTGCTACTGGCTGCGCGGCACGGTGAACCTCAGCGAGCTCGGGGCGCAGGGTGCGGCCGGCCACGCGCTTTTCAGCCGGGCGATTCCGCTGCTTCTCTTCTGCGGGGCGGTTGGCAAGTCCGCCCAGATTCCCCTCCACGTCTGGCTTCCCGACGCAATGGAGGGCCCGACGCCGGTCTCGGCGCTGATCCACGCCGCCACGATGGTCGCGGCGGGAATCTACATGCTCTGCCGGATCGAGGTGCTCATGGTGCCCGACGCCCTCACCGTCATCCTCTGGGTGGGGGCAGCGACGGCCCTTTACGCCGCCCTGTGCGCCTTCACGCAGCGCGACATCAAGAAGGTGCTGGCCTACTCGACGATTTCGCAGCTTGGCTACATGGTCGCCGCCTTCGGCCTGGGATCGGTGAGGGGCATCGACGAGCGGGGCGAGGTGGTCGTGGTCGCCGCGGGCGTCGGGGCGGCGATGTTCCACCTGACGACCCACGCTTTTTTCAAGGCGCTGCTCTTCCTGGGGTCCGGCTCGGTGATTCACGGATGCCACGGCGAGCAGGACGTCTTCAGGATGGGCGGGCTCGCCTCGCGGATGAAGTTCACCTTCGCGACGTTCACGATCGGCGTGGGGGCGATCATCGGGCTGCCCCTGCTCGCGGGATTTTACTCGAAGGACGCGATCCTTGCGCTGGCGTACGCCAACAACCGGGGTGCGTTCGCGGTCCTGGCCCTCACTGCGGTCCTCACCGGGATCTACATGCTGCGCCTCTGGCTCGTCACCTTCTTCGGCGCCCCGCGCAGCGAGGCCGCCGGCGCCGCCCACGAGGGCGGATTCGCGCTGGGCGCCCCGCTCGCGGTCCTCGCCGTCCTCGCGGCGGTCGGCGGCTACTTCGGGCTTCACCCCGGGGCCTTCTCCGGCGCCTTTGCCGGGGTGTTCAGCCTTGTCCACGAGGCCGCCGGGGCGGCGGCGACGGTCATCCTGGCGACGAGCATCGGGATCC
The DNA here is from genome assembly GCA_903891325.1 of uncultured Opitutaceae bacterium. Taxonomy (GTDB): domain Bacteria; phylum Verrucomicrobiota; class Verrucomicrobiia; order Opitutales; family Opitutaceae; genus Palsa-1447. The sequence continues at coordinate 5,252 of CAITEC010000136.1, read as the reverse complement.
TCCTTGCGGCGGCCGGGATAGCGTTCGCGGTCTACCGGCCGGCGAAGGTTTCCGCGGCGGGCGATGCGGTTGAGGCCTCCGCCCCGGGCCTGTTTGCCGCGCTCGTCGCGCTCAAGGAGTCCTTCGACCGGGTCTACGATTATTACATCCGGAAGATCCAGCAGCGGCTCGCGATGCTGCTCAATTTCATCGACATCATCGGGCTGGCCGGGCTCCTGATCCGCGGCGGCGCCGGCCTGGTCGGCATGGTCGGCCTGGGCGCGCGGGCCCTCCACGTCGGCAAGCTGAGCTCCTACGTCTACTGGTTCCTCGCCGGCGTGGTTGTCCTCTGGCTCTTCGCATCGGGAGTCCTCTAACGACCATGACCACGGATCCATTCGACCCCCTGCTGATAGCCATCGCCGCGCCGCTGGCGGTCGCCCTTGCGATCGGCCTCGGCCTGCCGAAGCGCTGGTCGGTGCGGCTCGCGTATCTCGGCTTTGCGACGCCCTTCCTCATGGCGCTGCATGTCTGGTGGCATTACTCCGCGGTGCCGAAGGTCCACGGATACGCCTTCCTGACGGAGCACGCGACGGGCCTGTCCGGCGTCGGGATCACGCTTGAGCTGGGCGTCAACGGGATCGCGATGCCGCTCTTCGTCCTGGCCGGGCTGGTCGGCTTCGCCGCGGGCCTCTGCGCCATCCGCTCCGGCGCCGAGCGGCTCAAGGTCTACCTCATGCTCCTGCTTGTCATGCTCTCCGGGCTGATGGGGACGTTCGCGAGCGTGAATCTTTTCTTCTTCTACTTCTTCCACGAGCTGGCGCTGATCCCGACCTTCATCATGGTCGGGGTCTGGGGAGGACGGGACCGCGTCTACGCGGCGATGAAGATGACGATCTACCTCACCGCCGGGGCGATGCTCTCGCTGCTCGGGCTGATCGCGATCTACGTGAAGAGCGGCGCCCGGCGTTTCGACATGATCGCCCTCCGGGACATCCTTGCGGCGCACCCGCTCGCCTCCGGCTCCCAGGCGCACATCTTCGGCCTCCTCCTCTTTGGGTTCGGCATCCTCGTCGCGCTCTGGCCGATGCACACCTGGGCCCCGCTTGGCTACGGGGCCGCCCCCACGTCGACGGCGATGCTCCACGCCGGCGTCCTCAAGAAGTTCGGTCTTTACGGGCTGATCCAGATCGCCCTTCCGCTGCTGCCCGCCGGCGCGCTCCCCCTGGGGACACCTCCTCGCCGGGCTGGCGGTCTTCGGCAACATCGTGGTCGTCGGGCTGATCACCCTGGCGCAGAGGGACGTGAAGCAGATGATCGGGTACAGCTCGGTGATGCACATGGGCTACGCCTTCCTGGGAATCGCCTGCGGCACGGCCCTCGGGGTGGGCGGCGTCGTGCTTCTCATGGTCGCGCACGGGCTCTCCGTCGCGCTCCTCTTCCTGCTCTCGACGAACATCTGGCAGCGGACCCGGACGCTGGACATGGACGAGATGGGCGGGCTGGCGCGGCAGGCGCCGATCCTCGCCGCCTTCTTCACGGCGGCAACGTTCGCCTCGATCGGCCTGCCCGGGTTCGCCAACTTCTGGGGTGAGTTCACGATCTTTGTCGCGGCCTGGAAATTCTCCCACTGCCTCACCGTCTTCGCGGTCCTGGGGATCGTGCTCTCGGCGGTGTACGGGCTTCGCGCCGCGGCCCGGATCTTCTTTGGGGAGCCCTCGGTGGCCTTCGCCCGCGCCGCCGGCGACCAGCCGCCGACGGACCTGTCGTGGACCGAGCGCCTGCCGGCCCTCATCCTGCTCGGGGCGCTCCTTTTTGTCGGATTCTGGCCCCAGTCGATCTCCCAGTCCATCCAGGGGGTCCTCCAGACGGGCATCTACCGAACCCACTGACCATGGACCTCTCCGCTCTTCAAAACATCGCGGCCGGGAACGACTGGGGTGCGATCTGGCCGGAAATCTCGCTGGGTTGCCTGGCGCTGGCGCTCCTCATCCTGGAGATTGTCCTCCCCCGGAAAAGCCACGGCCGGATTCCCGCGCTGGCGATCGCCGGGCAGGTCGCCATCCTCGTGGTGCTGGGCCTGACCTTCTGCGGCGGCGGGCCGGACCGCGAGATATTCAACGGGCTCCTGCGGCATTCGACGGGCGGCCAGGTCATGCGGGTCTTTTTCCTGGTCTCGTCCATTTTCGCCTGCGTCCTGGGCCAGGTGACCCTCGCCCGGCAGACGGCCCCCCGCGTCGAGTTCAATACGATCATCCTGACGGTGTCCGCGGCGCTGATGCTCCTGGTCCAGAGCAACCACTTCCTGATGCTCTTTGTCTCCCTGGAGACGGTCACGGTCGGCTTCTACATCCTCGTGAGCTATTTTCGGACGAGCTCGCTGACGCTTGAGGCGGGGCTCAAGTACCTGATCATGGGAGCCCTCAGCTCGGGCCTCCTGCTTTTCGGGATCGCGCTTCTCTACGGCGTGGCGGGCAACCGGCTCCTGCCCGGGCACACCGCGGAAAGCCTTCGGTACGGGCCGCTGGCGGCCTTCCTGGCGGCCAATCCCCACAACTACGTTGCGAGCATCGGGATCGTCCTCGTCCTGTCGGGAATCGCCTTCAAGATCGGGGCGTTTCCCTTCCAGATCTGGATTCCGGATGTTTACCAGGGGGCTCCCACGCCCGTTACGGCGCTGCTGGCGGTCGCATCGAAGGGGGCGGGGTTTGTGGTCCTGCTCACGCTGGTCAGGACGGTGCTTGCGCCCTACGCGTGGCTGGTCGTCCCCGCCCTGAGCGGGATGGCCGCGGCAACGATCCTTTTCGGCAACCTCGCCGCCCTGACGCAGCACAATGTGAAGCGCCTGATTGGGCTCTCGGGGGTCTCGCACGCCGGATTCCTCCTGATGGGGGTTGTCGCCGCCGCCAGCACGCCGCTGGCTGTCGGGGCGGTCTATTTCTACCTGTTTGCCTACCTGCTCGCATCGTTTGCGGTCTTCGGGGTGATGGCCCATCTCGCCGGTGCCAACGACGCGGACCAGGAGACCAGCGACTACGCCGGGCTGGCAAAGGACAATCCCTTCCTGGGCGCGGTCCTGGCCGTGGGGTTGGGATCGCTCGCCGGGATACCCCCGCTGGCCGGATTCGTCGGAAAATTCCTGGTCTTTGTGGCGGCGTTTCGCGCCGGCCTTTACGGCCTGCTCGCCGTGGCAATCGCCGGAGTGGTGATCTCGATCTACTACTATTTTGGGTGGATCAAGGCGGCCTATTTCGCCCCCGACAGCCCGCCGGCCGGCGATCGTCCGGCGCGGACCCCGGTGGGCCTGGCCGCCAAGCTCATGCTGGGCGGCTTCGCGCTGGCCTCGGTGATCCTGGGGCTCTACCAGGGGCCGATCGGGCGCTGGCTGGCCTGGTAGGACGTATAGGTCCTAGGGGACCCATACGACCCATAGGACACATGGGTCCTACCGCCAACGCCCTTCCACCCAGGCGTACCCATGCCCGCGGTGGTCCCAGTGGCCGGGCACCCACCCGCCGCCCGGATGCCAGTGCGGGTGGCGATCCCAGCGACCGCCGACCCAGCTCCAGCGGCCACCGTACCAGCCCCAGCGGCCGCCGATCCAGAAATAGTCAGGCCCGGGAGCCGGGCCGTAGGTTTCCAAAAGCGGAGGCGGCGGGGCGCTCTCGACCACGACAACGTCGGAGGCGGGTGGCGGAGGCTGGCTGGCTACCATCGGCGCGGCGGGTACCCACTGGCCTTCCACCCAAACCCATCCGCCGTTGGCCTGCTGCCAGGCGCCGGGCTGCCAGACGAAGCCGGGCCGATAGGCCCAGTGGCCTCGTGTCCGCATCCAGCGACCATGGTGCCAGACCCACTGGCCCGAAACCCAGACGTAGCCCGGCATTGGGGCCGGGCCGACGTTTTCAACAAAGGCCTGGGGGGGCGGCTCGGGTACCGGGGGGCCAAAATTCACGCCGACGCCGAAGCGGACCTGGGCGGAGACCGCAAGGGGAGCGCCGCAGAGCAGGCCGGCGAGCATAAGGTGGTTTATTTTCATAAGGAGGGTTGGGCTTGGATTTTCCGTTACTAGAGGCATGACGGCCGGACCGTCGGAATGGTTACAGTGCCCCGCATTCATAGACACTTTGAAAAGACGTTTGTTTCCCGTTGGAATTGCTGCCTCAGTTGCGCGGACCCCATCGGGCCAACCATGAAAGTCACCGGACTCGCAATCGTACCCCCTCCCTCAGCCGCCGACCTTCCCAAGGTGACGCCCGAACTGCTCGCCTCGGTGCTGGCGCGTTACTCCCGGAGCAACGATGGCATCGCCGCCATCCTCGGCAAGGTGGACATCCAGAACCCGGATGCGTCGATCGACCGGATCCTGAAATTTGTCGACTATGGACACGCCTCGATCGGGGGCCTCACCGGCGGCCTGGCGGTGGCGCTCGACGACATCTCGATGTGGCTTGCGTACAAGATTTTTGATATCGCGCAGATGGGCGACGGGCAGGAGTCGAGCACCCGCTACATCGCGATGGACGCGGCCAACGTGTCGCCGGCCGCCGACCTCGGGATCCCGGAGGACCTGGCGCCGCGGTGGAACGCGATGCTGGGCCGGGCGTTCGCGGCCTACCATGCGGAATTCGCCCGGCTCGACGCGCTGGTGACCGCGGAGCCGGGCCGGCTGAAGCTTCCCGCGGGGGCGACGCCGGTCGTGGCCGCGCGCCTCCGGAAAAACTACGCGCTGGACCGGGCCCGCTACCTCATCCCGCTGGCAACGCGCACGAACGTGGGGCTCGTCCAGACATCGCGGATGTGGGCGGACACGGTGAAGCAGCTCGACGCTCTGCCCCATCCCGAGGCGCGGGCCGCCGCAAAGCTGATCCGCGATGAACTCCTGAAGCAGTCGCCCCGGCTGATGCGGCACAGCCAGGCGGACAAGGCCTGCCAGGAGCAGGTCCGCCAGGAGCTCGAGACGAGCCTGGCCATGGGCAGGATGCGGCTCTCGCACGCGGCCCTTCCCGACAAGGTCTGGGTCCACGTGGACCGGGCAAACCCGGAGTGGCTGCCCCAGCTCCAGCCCATCGCCGAGGCGCTGCGCCACCGCGCCAACCGGTACAGCCGCCAGGGCTCGGCGACACGCCGGATGCGGGTTGCCTTCGCCTGGAACAACATGGCGCTTGCGGAGCTGCGCGACCTCAACCGGCACCGCACCGGCAACCGGCACACGCCCTTCATCCAGGCCGGATTCTACCTTCCCCCCGAGATCAGCCGCCGCGACCACGAGG
>CAITEC010000135.1 GCA_903891325.1 uncultured Opitutaceae bacterium | reverse complement strand
CCACTGAGCTAGGCGTCCAAACTGGGTAACCTAGAAAAGCTGTGGATGGGTGGCGCTGACAAGGTTAAAGGACGCACTGATTGGCTGCGTTGCTTCCGATGTAGCCGGCCTCCCGTCTCCACTTCGTTCCGCCGGGCAAGCCTAGAGGCCGGACCGGGGTCTGGGACCCCGGCTACAATTAATGCGGGCGGGACGCCGGCTGTCTCGGGTTGCGTTCCGAATCGAATCCCGGCTATCTGGCCTGTCCGGCTTTTTTCGATGCCCCACCCCACCGCCTCCCGGATTGCCCTCGCCGCACTGGCGCTTCTCGCTCTCGCCCCGATTGCCATTCGCGCGGACGAACTCGAATCGGGCTTCCTCAATCCTCCCGACTCCGCCAAGCCGCGCACGTGGTGGCACTGGGTGAGTGGGAATGTCAGCAAGGAGGGGATCACGGCCGACTTGGAGGCCATGAAATCGATCGGCTTGGCGGGCGCGCAGATCTTCACGGTCGACCAGAGCGATGTGAAGGGCCCTGTCGTCTTCATGAGCCCGGAATGGCGGGGACTTGTCCACCACGCGCTCTCCGAGGCCGACCGGCTCGGCCTGGAGATGACCCTGGAGAATTGCGAGGGCTGGAGCGAGTCGGGCGGCCCCTGGGTGACGCCGGAGCAATCCATGCAGAAGGTCGTCTGGACCGAGGCAGCATTTCAGGGCGGTCAACGGATCACTCTCTCGCTCCCCCAGCCGTTGATCGTGCGCGGGACCTACGCGGATGTCGCACTCTTTGCCTTTCCGACCATTCGCGGCGACGCTCCTCTTCGGCCGCTCAGCGTGACAACACCCACGGGCCCAGTCGGCGCTGACGTCTTTCTTCCCCACCCCACGCCCGAGAAGCCCCAGTGGGTCCTCCTCGATTTCGGCCGGCCGGCGGCGTTCAGCACGCTGCGGATCGCGACGGCGAAGGCGCCCCGCGGGCAGCTCCCCGGCGCACCGAAGTGGGAACTGCAATGCGGCGTCGACGGCCGGTCATTTCGCAAGGTCTGTGATGTGCCGCTCACGGGCACGACCGAATTCCCGGAGGCGATAGGCCGTTACTTCAGGCTCTGGGTACCGGACCTGTCACCGAAGGACCCATCCGTCACCTTTGTTGAAATCGCGCTCTCCGGGCCGCGAATCGACGCGGTCGACGACCAGACGGGTATCGCCGTGCACAACACCTTTCATGAATTCTCAACGGCGCGTTTTCCCATATCCAACATCACCCCCTCCGGCGGGATCTTCGACCTGACCGGCCGCGCCACCTGGGATGCGCCGCCGGGCGACTGGACCCTCGTCCGGATCGGCCACACGTCCACCGGCAAGACGAACTACCCGGCCTCCCCTGCCACCGCCGGCCTGGAGTGCGACAAACTCAGCGCCGCCGCCGTGACAGCCCATTTCGAAAAGGGCATGCTCGGCTCGGTCATCTCGGACAGCGGACCCCTCGCCGGGAAAAGTCTCCGCTACGTTCTCTGCGACAGTTGGGAGGCCGGCTGCGAGAACTGGACGCCGCTCATCCGGGATGAATTCCGCAAGAGGCGCGGCTACGATCCCGAGCCCTGGCTCCTCACCCTCACCGGGCGGGTCGTCGGGAGCCAGGAAGACACTGAGCGCTTTCTCTGGGACTACCGGCGGACGCTGGCGGACCTCGTCGCCGAGAACCACTACGGCGTCCTCCAGCGCCTGGCCCACGAAAATCACATGGGTCTCTATGCCGAGGCTGTCGGTATCAACATGCCGACGGTCGCCGACCAGCTTCAGTGCAAGGGGTTTACCGACGTGCCGATGGGTGAATTCTGGGTCGGGCTCCGCTGGCCGGGCCTGACTCCCGACGATGATGCAAAGGAGGCCGCCAGCGCCGCCCATATCTACGGCAAACCCATTGCCGCCGCGGAGTCCTACACCGCGTTCCCGCAGTTCTCTGACTGGGCCCAGGATCCCTATTCCCTGAAGGCCCTCGGGGATTATGAGTTTTGCCTGGGCATCAACCGCTTCGTGTTCCACCGCTACGCCCACCAGCCCTGGCTCGACCGCAAGCCAGGGATGAGCATGGGGCCCTGGGGGACCAATTTTGAGCGCACCAACACCTGGTGGCAGCCGGCGGCCGCGTGGATGTCTTACCTGAGCCGCTGCCAGTTCCTCCTGCAGCAGGGGGTCTTTGCTGCGGACATCTGCTACTATTATGGCGAGGGCGCGCCCGTTGACTTGAACACGGCGGCGCTCACGCCGGAGCCGCCCTCCGGTTTTGACTTCGATGTCTGCAATACCGAGATCCTGCTCCGTATGTCCGTTAAGGACGGACGCATCGTCCTGCCGGGGGGCATGACCTATCGGGTTCTCGTCCTTCCCGATTCGGATCGGATGACCGTTTCAGTCGCCACGAAGATCCGCGATCTGGTGAAGGCCGGCGCGAGGGTCGTGGGGCGCCGACCGACCCGGTCACCCAGCTTGGCCGGTTATCCTGCATGCGACGAAACCATCCGGGCGATCGCGGCCGAAATTTGGGGAAACTGCGACGGCCGGGCGGTCACGACGCATTCGTTCGGGGCCGGCCGGGTCTCCTGGGGCAGGCCGCTCGACGAGGTGCTCGGGATCCAGCCGGACTTCTCGAGTTCGGTTGCCGGATTGCGCTACATTCACCGTCGCGCGGATGGCGCGGAAATCTATTTCGTCTCCAACCAGGAGTCCAGGGACGCCATGGCCCGCTGCACTTTTCGCGTGGCGAGCGGTGTTCCCGAAATCTGGCACCCGGACACCGGCCGGATGGAGACCGCGGCGCTTTATTACGCCAGGAACGACTGGACGACCGTGCCGCTGCGATTCGATCCCAGCGGATCCCTCTTCGTGATCTTCAGGAGGGGAAAACCGCCTGCCGACCCGATCACCGCCCTCGGTGAAGCGTCGGAGATTTTCCCGCGTTCGCCGGACGAAGCGGGCGCCCCGCTGCCGGACGGCCCGGTCTTCAGGGACGGGCATATTGTCTTCACCGCCTGGAAGAATGCGAGCTACTGGTTCGATGCCGCCGATGTCGCCCTTCCGTCGCGCAACGTCAGCGTTCCCCCGCGCGTGCGCGTGGACGGGCCCTGGACTGTCAATTTTCCTCCGGGGCTCGGCGCCCCGCCGCTGGCGGTATTCGACCGCCTCGTCTCATGGACAAGTTCCATGGAGGCGGGAATCAGGTATTTCTCGGGCACTGCAACCTACCGAAAGGAAGTAGATCTGCCGGGTCGTCTCTTCGGTCTCGGCCTTCATCAGTTCCTCGACCTTGGATCGGTGAAGAACCTGGCTCGGGTTCGCGTGAACGGAAAAGACCTTGGCGTCCTGTGGAAAGAGCCCTTCCGGGTCGAGGTCACCGGCGCCGCCAAGCCGGGTGAGAATCAGCTCGAGGTTGAGGTGACGAATCTCTGGCCCAACCGGATGATCGGCGACCAGGCGCAACCGGCAGCCAAACGGATCACCTGGGCGAGCGTGTCCCCTTATACGGAAACGTCCCCTCTCCTGCCCTCCGGCCTGCTCGGGCCGGTCGTGATCCGGGCCGCCCGTGACGTGATTATCCGCTGAATTCTTGTAGCCGGCCTCCCAGAGGCCGGATTTCGGAGCTCCCGCAGGCTAACCCCGCGGCTTGAGCAATCCCTCGCGGATCATCAGCTCGGCGTTTTGAACGGCGTTGAGCGCGGCGCCCTTCCAGAGGTTGTCGCCGGTCACCCAGAGGGCCAAGCCGTTGTCGAGGGCGGTATCCAAACGGATACGGCCGACCCCGCAGCGAACCTTGCCGCTGAAATCCAGCGGCGTGGGATAGAGCTGCTGCGAGGGATCGTCCACCAGTTCAGCGCCGGAGAAGGCCGCGATCGCCTCCCGCGCCGCCTCGACGCTGACGGGCCGCTCGAATTCCGCGTTGATCGCCACGGAATGCGCGCGGACGACCGGGACACGCACGCAGGTCGCCGAAACCCGGAGGTTGGGCAGCCCCATGACCTTCCGGCTCTCCTGCTCCATCTTGCTCTCCTCCCCTGTATAGCCGTTTGGGCCGAAGGAATCGACCTGGGGGATGACGTTGAAGGCGATCTGGTGGGCGTAGACCTTGTGAGTCAGGGGCAGGCCCTTGGCGTGCGCCTGGATCTGCGCCTCGAGTTCCTCCATGGCGGGCCGGCCCGTGCCGGACACCGACTGGTAGGTCGCCGCAATGTAGCGCTTCAGGCCGAAGCGCTGGTGCAGGGGCCAAAGGCCCATCAGGGCGACCGCCGTCGAGCAATTCGGGTTGGCGATCAGGCCGCGGTGATTCCGGAGGTCCTGGGGATTGATCTCGGGCACGACCAGGGGCACCGCCGGATCCATCCGGTGGGCCGCGCTCTTGTCGATGACCAGGCAGCCCGAGGCGATCGCGTCGGGGGCCAGGGCGCGGGTCACGGCCCCGCCGGCGGCAAAAAAGGCGAGGTCGACACCCGCAAAGGCTCCCGGAACGGCCTCCTCGACCGTCCAATGCTTGCCGGCGCAGGCGTAAACCTTTCCCACGGAGCGCTTCGAGGTGTAGAGCCTCAGGGAGGCAATGGGAAACGCGCGTTCGTGCAATAAACGCAGCAACTCTTGACCGACGGCGCCTGTCGCACCGACGATGCCCACTGTGAATGATGGCGTCGTACTCATGAAATCGTCCCTTGGACCGGCAAATAAAGCCGGCAGCCTGCTTGGTATCAAGCCAACAGACCGGATTTTGGTGGTCCGGATCGGCTCGGCCACGCTGCAGTATTACCGGGGCAACGAGCTGGTCGCCACCTATCCGGTGTCAACCTCGCGGCGCCCGCCGTCCAACGTGAAGGACTCGCTGGGGACACCGCGGGGACTTCACGAGGTCGCCGAGCGGATCGGCGCCGGGCAGCCCGCCGGCGTCGTCTTCAAGGCCCGGGTGCCCACGGGCCGTCACTTCTCGGAGCTGGCGGACGCGGACGACGGCAATCGAATCACCAGCCGGATCCTGTGGCTGCGGGGGCTCGAGCCGGGCGTCAATTCAGGCGGCAACGTGGACACCTACGGGCGCTACATTTACATTCATGGGACCAACCGGGAGGACCGGATCGGCGAACCGCACAGCGCAGGCTGCGTGCTCATGCGCAACGCCGACGTGATCGAGCTCTACGACCAGGTCCGGGTGGGAGACTGGGTCTGGATCGGCGACTGAGGCGGGTGCGAGCAACCCCACACGCTCATGATAGGCCTCAGCGACGAAGGCGGCTCCGAGCCGCCGCTCCCCAGCCGGATCCGGGAGTTTGCCGCGAGTATCTTCGCGGAGGGCGGCGTGCTGCAAAGCGGGCTCGGGCTCGAGCACCGGCCGCAGCAGGAGGAAATGGCGCTGGCCGTCGCGGCGGCCTTTCGGGACGACGCCTCCCTGCTCTTCGAGGCGGGGACCGGCGTGGGCAAATCCCTGGCCTACCTGCTCCCGGGCATCATCCACGCCGTCGACGCGAAGCGGCAGATGATCGTCTCCACAAACACGATCTCGCTCCAGGAGCAGCTTGAGACGATGGACCTGCCGATCTGCCGGAGGCTCTTCAAGGCCGGCCCGGACCTGGAAAAGTACGCCGGATTCAAGGCAGCCGTTCTCGTTGGGAAGTCCAACTACCTGTGCACGACCCGGCTCTCGCACGCCCTCGCCGACCGGGCGAGCCTCTTCGCCGAGGAGGACTATGCCGAGCTCCAGCGGATCGCCGCCTGGGCCGAGACCAGTTCCACGGGGCTGCGGCACGAGCTCAATCCCCCTCCCCGGCCGGACGTCTGGGAGGCCGTGAGCGCGGACTCATCGTCCTGCGCGCGGAAATACTGCGACGGCGAGCACTGCTTCTACCAGCGGACCCGGGCGCGGATCCGCGAGGCGGACGTGATCATTCTCAACCACGCGCTGCTCTTCGCCCTGATCAACGCGGGCGGCCCCCGGGCGCAGGGCGGCGGCGCCGACGCGCGGGGAATCCTCTTCCCCGACGACTTCCTTGTGCTCGACGAGGCGCACACCGTGCCGGAGGTGGCGACGGCGCACTTTGGGCTCTCGCTGAGCAGCTACGGGGTGGAACGCTCGCTTAAATTCCTCTTCAACGCGCGCACCAAGCGCGGTCTCCTGCGCAAGTTCGGCTCGCCGGAGACCCAGCGCCTGGTGGCCGATGCGCTCGAGGCCTCCCGGGTGTTTTTTGACTCGATCGGGACGGGGCTCCTCGCCTCTCGTCCGGTCGTCCGGCTCCGCGAGGCCAACCCGTCGGCGGTGCCTCCGAACATCGCCCTCGAGTCGCTGGAGCGGGCAATCGGCAAGGCGGCTGACAAGCTGGAGGACGGGAGGGAGCGCGACGAACTCCTGGAGCAGCGGCTGCGAATGGGGGCGATCCGCGCGGGCATCACCGAGTGGCTGACCCTGGGCGATGAAAACCATGTGTATTGGGCCGAGCGGGGCGGCCGCAAGCAGACGATCGTCAGCCTCCGGAGCGCCCCGATCGACGTGGCGCCCGAACTGGCGGCGCGGGTCTTCGGGGCGGGTGTCGGGGTCCTGTGCACGAGCGCCACCCTGGCCGCCGGGGAGGACATGGGGCCTTTTTCCGCGCGCGTGGGCGCCGGGGATGCGCGAACGGTCGTCGTCCGGTCGCCTTTTGACTTTGAGAGGAACATGAAGGTCTACGTCGCCGCGGACGTGCCGCTGCCCTCCCCGCAGGAGGCCAAGCTCGCGCTCGACGTCCTCGCCGACTACATCCGCTTTTGCGCGCTCCGGGTGCCGGGCGGCTCCCTGGTCCTCTTCACAAGCCACGGGGACATGCGCACGGTCGCCGCCGGGCTTCGCGAGGCCTTTCACGAGGCGGGCCGGCCGCTTCTCCTTCAGGGGGAGGGCCTGGACCGGACGGAATTGACCCGCCGGATGCGATCGCTGGGCAATGCGATCCTTTTTGGGACGGACAGCTTCTGGACGGGGGTCGACGTCCCCGGCGACGCCCTGGCGCAGGTGATCATCACCCGGCTTCCGTTCGACCCGCCCACGCACCCGGTCACCGAGGCGCAGGCCGAGCGGATCCGCGACAACGGAGGCAATCCCTTCAACGAGCTCACGCTGCCCGACGCCCTGATCAAGTTCCGGCAGGGGGTGGGCCGGCTGATCCGCAGCCAGTCGGACCGGGGCGCGATCACGATCCTCGATTCCCGCGTCCTTGCCAAGATGTACGGCCGGCACTTCATCGAGGGCCTGCCCAAGCGCGATTTTGTCCGGTTGACGCGCGAGAACCGCGATGCAGAGTTTAACCCATGAGCACTTCAAAGCCCGAGCAAGCCATCATCAAGACCGCGTATGGCGACATGACCATCGCCTTCTGGCCTGACGCCGCGCCGAAAACGGTCGAGAACTTCAAGAAGCTGGCAAAGGCCGGCTTCTATGACGGCACGGCCTTCCACCGCGTCATCAAGGGTTTCATGATCCAGGGCGGGTGCCCGAACACCAAGGAGGGCGCCAAGGGGATGCCCGGGACGGGAGGCCCCGGCTACCAGATCAAGGCGGAGTTCAACCCCAAGTCCCACGTCCGCGGCGTGATCTCGATGGCCCGCTCCGCGCACCCCGATTCGGCGGGCAGCCAGTTTTTCATCTGCCACGGGGACGCGAAGTTCCTCGACCGCCAGTACACCGCGTTTGGCGAGCTGGTCGCCGGCGACGACGTCCTTGAGAAGATTGCGAACGTTCCGACCCGCGGCAGCGGCGGCGAGAAGAGCGAGCCGGCCGACCGGGTCGGCATTTCGACCGTTCAGATTGTCGCGTCCGCCTGAGCCATCGCGCGGCCGGCGAGCCATCCTGTCGTCCAGGCCGCCTGGAAATTGAATCCGCCGGTCAGCCCGTCGATGTCGAGGACTTCCCCTGCGAAATGGAGCCCCGGGCAGATCCGGCTCTCCATCGTCCTGAAGTCGACCTCGGCCAGCTTTACGCCCCCGCAGGTCACGAACTCCTCCTTGTTCATAGTTTTCCCGGCCACCGCGAATTCGCCAGCCGTCAGCTCGACTGAAAGGGCCTTGAGCGCGGCGTTGGAGACGGAGGTCCACACGGTGGCGGGATGGATCCTGGCCGCCTCGGTCAGGCGCTCCCAGAGCCGGCCGGGCAGCCCGACTGGGTTCCATGTGCGGATCTGGCGCCGGGGATTTGACTCGCGCGCCCCCGCGAGGAGCCCGGCAACATCGTCGACGGCCCGTCCTCCGGCCCAGTTCACGGTGACCGTGAACCGGTAGTCCTTTCCCGCCAGCTCGCGCGCCGCCCACGAGGAAAGCTTGAGGACGGCCGGACCGCTCATCCCGTGGTGGGTCACCAATAGGGGCCCGGTCGCCGCAAGGGATGTGCCTGCGACCCGGATGAGAACGGCCGGGGCGGACAGCCCCTCCAGGCCCCGGATCCGCGCGTCGTCGACATGAAAGGTGAAAAGCGAGGAGACCGGCGGCTCGACCCGATGACCCAGCCTCTCGGCAATCGCAGCCCCGGCCGAGGGGCGGCTGCCTCCGGTCGCCAGGAGAACCCGGTCGCAGGCGGAAGCCGAGCCGTCGCCCAGCGTGACGGTGAAGCCGCGCTGGCTCCGTTGAACCGTCCGGATGGGCGTCCCTGTCCGGACGACGACACCCGCCTTTCGCGCGGCCCCCTGGAGGCAGTCGACAATGGTCGCGGAATCGTCCGTCACCGGGAAAACCCTCCCGTCCGCCTCGGTCTTCAGGGCCACCCCACGCGCGGCAAACCACTCCATCGTGTCCCTTGGCTGCCAGCGGTTAAAGGGACCGATCAGCTCCCGGCCTCCTCGCGGGTAATGGGCGGCAAGTTTTGCCGGCTCAAAGCAGGCGTGCGTCACGTTGCAGCGCCCGCCACCTGAAATCCGGACCTTGGCGAGCGGATGGGCGGTGCCCTCGCAAAGAGTGACCGACGCCCCCGGGTTCGCCTCCGCGCAGGTGATGGCCGCAAAGAATCCGGCGGCGCCGCCCCCGGCGATGATGCATGAGGGCGTGTTCAGGAGTCGAAGCCCAGGGCCTGCGCGACCGCCGCGCAGGTGATGCGCCCGGCGTGGGTATTGACTCCCTTTGCCAGCTCGGGGTGCTCGGCAAGCGCCCGCTGGAGCCCCTTTTCAACAATGAGGGCGACGAAGGGTTCCGTCGCCTGGGTGAGCCCGATGGTCGAGGTTCGGCCCACGAGGGCCGGCATGTTCGGGACCGCGTAGTGGATCACGCCGTACTCGGCGTAGACCGGCTCCTTGTGCGAGGTCGGCCGGATGCTCTCGACGCAGCCGCCCTGGTCGATCGCAATGTCGACGATGACGCTCCCCGGGCGCATGCGGGAGACCATCTTGCGCGAGACGACGGTCGGCGCCTTGGCGGCCGGGATCAGGACCGCCCCGATCAAAAGGTCGGCATCGGACACCGCGGTGGCGAGGTTTGCTGGATTGGACATCAGGGTGACGATCCGCCCGCGGTACTCGATATCCAGGGCCTCGAGTTTGCGCATATCCTTGTCCAGGACCGTGACGCGTGCGCCCATGCCGGCCGCCATCTGGACGGCGTGCGCCCCGGAATTTCCGGCGCCGACAACGACGACGTGGCCCGGGAGGGTCCCGGGGATCCCGCCCAGGAGCATGCCCGACCCGCCGTGCTGGGATTGAAGGAAGTAGGCGCCGATCTGGATCGCGAGCCGGCCGGCGATCTGGGACATGGGCTTGAGCAGCGGAAAAGAACCGTCGCCGCCTTCGACCGTCTCATAGGCGATCCCGAGGATCCGCTTGGCAAGGAGGACCCGGGTGAGCGACCGGCCGGCTGCCAAATGCAGGTAGGTGAAGATCGCCTGCCCGTCGCGCATGAGCTCGTACTCGGCGGGGAGCGGCTCTTTCACCTTCAGGATGAGGTCCGCCCCGGCCCAGACGCGGGAGGAGTTCGGCGCGAGCGTCGCACCGGCGGCGCGGTATTCGGCGTCGGTGAACCCGGCGCTCACACCGGCGGATTTCTCGACGATCACCCGGGCCCCGAGGGTCGCGCAACGGCCGCACAGGCTCGGCGTCATTGAAACGCGGGTTTCGCCGATCTTGATTTCCTTCGGTACCCCGATGACCATGGCCGGATTCTCACCCCGCCGGGCCCTTTGGGCCACAAAAAACGACATAGGTGAAATTGCCGACACTCTCGTGCGACCCTTCAACCTCATCGCCGCCTGTTCCGAGAACCGCGTGATCGGGCGGGACGGGCGGCTTCCGTGGCGGATCGCGGAGGACCGGGATTTTTTCATGCAAAAGACCGCCGGCCAGGTGGTTGTCATGGGCCGGATCTGCTACGAGGCGTGGTCTTCCGCCGGTGAAGACGGCCGGCGGCCGGTGGTCGTCACCTCGCATGCGTTTCCTCCCCCGATCCGGGTCGCCGGGTCGCTGACCGCCGCGCTCGAACTCGCCGCGGGGCTTCCCGGCGAAATCTTCATTTGCGGCGGCCAGCGGATATTCGAGGAGGCGATCGCGATGCCGGGGGCTGCGCGCCTCTACCTGACCGTGGTCCACGCGGTCGTTTCCGGCGACCGGACCTTTCCGGAGTGGACGGATATCTTCACGCGCGAGGTCGCCCGCCGGGAGAGTTCCGGCGACGGCGCCCGCTACACCTTCCTGACGCTGGAGCGCTGAGCGGCGGCGTGGGCCTTCGCCACCTCGACGTACTTCTCAGCCCAAGGTTTCAGCCCGGCCCGCTCCGCGGGCCTGAGAGGCCGGATGAGCTTGGCGGGGGAGCCATAGACCATGGACCCGGGCGGACAGGTGAAGTTCTGCGGCACGAGGGAATTGGCCCCGACGATGCTTCCCGCCCCGATCCGGGCGCCGTCGAGGATGGTGGCTCCCATCCCGATCAGGCACTCGTCCTCGATCACGCAGGCGTGGATGATCGCCGCGTGGCCGATCGTGCACCAGGCGCCGATCACCGCGGCAAGCTCGTCGCCGAGGTGAACGATCGCATTGTCCTGGATATTGCTGCCCTCCCCCACCCGGATCTCGTGGATGTCGCCCCGGAGGACGGCCCCGTAGAAGACGCTGCTCAGCGGCGCGAGGACAACGTCGCCGATGACGGTCGCGTTGGCCGCGACAAAGAGCGCGCGGGCGGTGTCCGGTGTCCTGGAGAAGTGGTGGGAGAGACGTTCCTGGGGTGTCATGGGAGGTTACTTGTCCTTGGCGTAGGGGACGCCGATTGACTTGGGCGCGACGGCTTTTCCGACAAAGCCGGCGAGGAGGAGCACGGTGAGCGCATAGGGAAGCGCCACGATAAATTGCACGGGAATCACCCCGACAACGGGAAGGGGCACCCCTTCCAGCCGGGAGGCGAGCGCGTCGGTGAAGGCGAAGAGCAGGCATGCGCCGAGGGTCGGAAAGGGGCGCCACTTGCCGAAGATCATGGCGGCCAGGGCGAGGTAGCCCTTGCCCGCGGTCATGTCGCGCGCAAACCCGGAACTGGCGGCGGTCGCAAGGTAGGTGCCCGCGATCCCGCTGAGCAGACCGGAGATGACGACGGCCTGGAAGCGGATCGCCGCCACCGAAATCCCCGCGGTCTCGACCGCCTCGGGATCCTCCCCGACCGCGCGGAGCCGGAGCCCGAAGCGGGTCCGGTAGAGGACCCACGCCCCGGCCGGCACGATCGCGGCGGCAAGATAGACAAGCAGGCTGTGGCCGCTCACCAGTTCGGCGTAGAGCAGGCCCGGGACGGGAACGGAACGGGCGGCATGAGCGCCGGGCAGGATGATTTCGGCGAAGCGCTGGCCGGGATTGGAGAGCTGGGGTGTCTGCCCGCCCAGGTCGAACCACGCCAACCCGAGCATCGGGCAGATCCCGGCGACGACGATATTGACGGCCATGGCCGCCACCACCTGGTTGCCGCGAAAAGTCACGCAGGCCACGGCGATCAGGAGCGCCAGGGCCACGCCCGCGGCCATGCCCGCACCCAGGCCGAGCCAGGCCGAGCCGGAAACTGCGGCGACCGCGGCGGAGGCGAAGGCCGCGCCGAGCATCATTCCCTCCAGCCCCAGCGCGATCACGCCGGCCCGCTCGGAAAACAGGCCCCCGAGGGCGGCGAGCACCAGCGGGGTGGCCACGCGGATCGTGGCGGCCAGGAGCAGAATGATCAGGGTGTAGGTCTCCATGGCGTCAGCGCGACCAAAGCCGCGAGAGCGGCCGCTTGAGCACGTTCTCCAGGGCGCCGCAGAACAGGATGACAAGGCCCTGGATCACGACCACCGTGTCGCGGTTCACGTGGGGCATGTCGAAGGAGAGCTCGGAGCCGCCCTGGTAGAGGGCGCCGAAGAGAATCGCGGAGATGACGATCCCGACCGGGTTGTTCCGGCCCATGAGGGCGACCGCGATTCCGACAAAGCCGGCCCCGCCGGGAAAATCCAGGAGGATCCGGTGCTCGGCACCCATGAGCTCGTTGAGCCCCAGCCCGCCCGCCAGGGCGCCCGAGAGGAGCATGGCGGCAATCGTCACCCGCGCCGGGGAAATGCCCGCGTAGCGCGCCGCGGCGGCATTCTTGCCGGCCACCCGGAGGGCGTAGCCCCAGCGGGTCCGCCAGATGACGAGCCAGACCAGCGCTGAGGCGGCGATGGCGAGCGCGAAGGCGAGGTTCAGGGGGGACGGGGCGAAGGACAGGCCGATTCGCGCAAGGAGATCGTGGGCGGAGGGCAGCCAGGTCCCGGGGGCGAACTCGCGGGTCTCGGGCGATTGCTGACCGGGCTTGATCAGGATGTTCACGAGCAGCCAGGTCATCAGCGCCGAGGCCAGGAAGTTGAACATGATCGTCGTGATCACGATGTGGCTCCCGCGCCGGGCCTGGAGCCAGGCCGGGACAAGGGCCCAGCCCGCCCCGAAGAGCGCGGCGGCAACTATCGCCAGCGGGGCCACGAGCCAGAAAGGGAGCGATCCCAGTCCCAGGCAGACCAGCCCCGCCCCCAGGCCCCCGATGTAGGCCTGGCCCTCGGCCCCGATGTTGAAGAGCCCGGCGTGGAAGGCGACCGCCACGGCGAGCCCGGTGAAGATGAAGTTGGTCGCGTAGTAGAGCGTGTAGCCCAGCGCCTCTTGCGACCCGAAGGCCCCGGAGAGCATGAGCCGGAATGCGGCCAGGGGGCTCTCTCCGATCAGCCGGATGATCAGCCCGGAGAGGAGGAGCGCCAGGACGAGGTTGGCGAGCGGCAGGACGAGCGCCTCGAGCCAACGAAGGGAGGGGGCTGCCCTTTCCGCGCTCATCCGTGCGCCGCCTTTCCGATCCCGGCCATCATCAGCCCGAGCTTTTCCTCGCTTGCCTCGGCCGCGGAGAGTTCGCCGACGATCTCCCCGCCGGCCATGACGAGGATCCGGTCGGCCAGCCCGAGGATCTCATCGAGCTCGACGGACACAAGGAGAAGGGCCTTGCCCGCGTCCCGAAGCGCGACCAGGCGCCGGTGGATGAACTCGATGGCGCCAATGTCCACGCCGCGCGTGGGCTGGCCGATCAGGAGCACGACGGGGTTCGAGTCGATCTCGCGGGCGAGGACGAGCTTCTGCTGGTTTCCCCCGGAGAAAAGGGACATCCGAAGTCCCGGCGCCGGCGGGCGGACGTCCCAGTCGGACATCTTCCGCGCGCAGTCCCCGGAAATGCGCGCGGGGCGGGTGAAGGGTCCGCGGTTGTAACCGGCCCGGTCGTGGTAGCCGAGGATGGCGTTGTCCCGCGCCGGGAAGGCGGCGACCACCCCCATCCTCAGGCGATCCTCGGGAATGTGCGCCAGGCCCAGCGCGCGGCGCTCGCGCGGGTCCAGCCCGTTTACCGGCCTTCCCGAGACGGAGATTTCGCCGCGCTCCGGCTCGACCAGGCCGGCGATCGCCTCGAGGAGTTCGGACTGGCCGTTGCCGGCCACCCCGGCGATCCCCACAATCTCGCCGGCCCGGACCTCGAAACTGACGCCCTTGACGCGGGGCACGCCCTTGCGGTCGCGGACCGCCAGGTCGCGGACGGAAAGAAGCGGGACCCCCGGGGCGGCCGGCCCCTTCGCCACCTCGAGCGAGACGGCGCGGCCCACCATTTCGTCGGCGAGCGCCTGGGGGGAGGTCGCCGCCGTGGCCACGCCGGCGACAACGGCGCCCTGGCGCATGACCGTCACGTTGTCGGTCACCGCCATGATCTCCTTCAGCTTGTGGGTGACCAGGATGATGGTCCGGCCCTGGTCGCGCAGGCGCCGCAGGAGTTCGAAGAGCTGGGATGTCTCCTGGGGCGTAAGGACCGCCGTCGGTTCGTCGAGGATGAGGATTTCCGCCCCGCGGTTGAGCGCCTTGAGGATCTCGACACGCTGCTGGATCCCGACGGGCAGGTCCTCGACGACCGCGTCCAGCGGCACCGAGAGCCCGTGCTCCCGCTCGATCCGCTCCATGGCGGCCCGGGCCTTCGCCCGCCCGGCGGCCAGGCGCCAACCCCCCTCCGCACCCAGGATCAGGTTCTCGAGGACCGTGAAATTGGGCACGAGCATGAAGTGCTGGTGAACCATGCCGATCCCCGCGGCGATCGCGTCCTGGGGGCTGCGGATGGCGACGGCGCGGCCGTCGACCAGGAGCTCCCCGGCGTCGGCGGGGTGAAAGCCGTAGACGATGTTCATCAGGGTGGATTTTCCCGCCCCGTTCTCGCCGATCAGCCCGTGGATGGTCCCGCGGCGCACCGAGAAACTGACCGCGCGGTTTGCGTGCACGGCGCCGAAGCGCTTGTCGATGCCCCGCAGCTCCAGAGCGGTCTCGCCCTTATTCATTCACGGTATTCGGGCACGGCAACCCTGCCCGCCACGATGTCCCGCTTGGCGTCCTCGAGGCGCTTCTCGATCGCCGGGGTGAGGATCGCCCGGTTGTACTCGTCCAGCGAATAGCCGACCCCGTCCTCGGCCAGCCCGAAAGTGACGTGCCCATGGACCCAGCTACCGTTCCGGGCGGCCGTGGCCGCACGGTAGACCGCCACGTCCACGCGCTTGAGCGCGGAGGTCAGGACGCTTCCGGGGTGGATGTAGTCCTGGTTGCTGTCGCAGCCGATGCTCAGCAGGCCCGCGTCCTGGGCGGCCTGCATGACGCCCATGCCCGTTCCGCCGGCGGCGTGGAAGACGACGTCGGCGCCGCGGCCAAACTGGCTCTTGGCAAGCTCCGCCCCCCGGGTCGGGTCGTTCCAGGCCGAGGGAGTGCTGCCGGTCATATTCTCAAAGACCTCGATTTTCGGATTCACGTGGCGGGCGCCCGCCTCGTAGCCGAGCGCGAACTTGCGGATAAGCGGGATGTCCATCCCGCCCACGAAGCCGATCTTCCCGGTCTTCGACGAGAGGGCCGCCGCCATGCCGCAGAGGAAGGAGGATTCCTGCTCGCGGAAATTGACCGACTCGACGTTGGGCAGGTCGACGTTCCCGTCGATGATCACAAAGCGCACATCCGGAAACTCCGGGGCCACCTGCTCGACCGCGGAGGCCTGGCTGAAGCCGACCGCGACGATGAAGTTGTACCCGTGCCGGGCGAACTGCCGCATGACCTGGACCCGCTGGGTCGCGTTGGTCACCTCGAAGTCGCGGAATGCGATTCCCGTCTCGCGGGTGAACCGGGCGACGCCCTCGCTGGCGGACTGGTTGAAGGAGCGGTCAAACTTTCCGCCGAAATCGTAGACGATCGCCGGCTTGATCCCCTCGGCCAGCGCACAGGCGGCCGACAGGAGGAAGAGAAGGATGATCCTCATGGTATCGGCATAGCGGGAAGATCCCAGATGTCACGGGCGTATTCGCGGATGGACCGGTCGCTGGAGAAGCGCCCCACCCGCGCCGTGTTGAGGATCGCCTTCCGGGCCCACCCGGCCGGGTCCCTGAACGCGGTGTCCACCCTGCCCTGGCAGTCCACGTAGGCGCGGTAGTCGGCGAGGACCATGAAGGGATCGCCCCCTTCCAGGAGCGTCCCGCCGACCGCCCCGAACGCGTCGCGTTCGCCCGGGGTCCAGTAATCGCTGCGGAGCCAGTCCACGGCGGCCTTCAGCTCCCCGTCCTTCTCATACCAGTCGCGCGGCCGGTATCCGGACTTCCGGAGCGCCTCGACCTCGTCGACCGTCATCCCGAAGATGAAGATATTGTCGGCGCCGACCTCCTCGAGGATCTCGACGTTGGCCCCGTCGAGGGTCCCGATCGTGAGCGAGCCGTTGAGCGCGAGCTTCATGTTCCCGGTCCCGGAGGCCTCCTTTCCCGCTGTCGAGATCTGCTCGGAGAGGTCCGAGGCCGGGATGATCTTCTCGGCGAGCGACACCCGGTAATTGGGCATGAACGCGACCTTGAGCTTCCCGTTGATCCGGGTGTCCGCGTTGATCCGGGCGCCGATCACGTTGATCGCGCGGATGATGTTCTTGGCCACGTCGTAGCCGGGAGCCGCCTTGGCGGCGAAGACGAAGACGCGCGGCACGATGTCCGGCGGTGAATCCTGGAGCAGCCTCCGGTAGAGGGTCAGGATGTGGAGCAGGTTCAGGTGCTGGCGCTTGTATTCGTGCAGGCGCTTGATCTGGACGTCGAAGAGCGCGTCGGGGGACACGGTGAGCCCGCAGGCCTCCGCGATCTCGCGCGCCAGGTCCACCTTGTTCGCGCGCTTGACCGCCATGAACTCGCGCTGGAAGGACGGGTTGTCGGCGAACTTCTCCAGGCCGCGCAGGAGGTCCAGGTCGCGCGCCCACGCCTGGCTCCCGATCATCCGGGTGATGAGGGCGGAGAGCCGGGGATTGCTCTCGAGCAGCCAGCGGCGGGGCGTGATCCCGTTGGTCTTGTTCTGGAATTTCCCCGGATAGAGGGCGTCGAAGTCCGGGAAGAGCGACTTGCGGAGCAGGTTGGTGTGCAGGACGGCCACGCCGTTCACCGCGTGGGAGCCGACGACGGCCAGGTTCGCCATCCGGACGTGCTTTTGGTCGTGCTCCTCGATCAGCGAGCAGGCCCGCTTCCGCTCGTTGTCGCCGGGCCACTTCGACTCGCAGGCGACCATCAGCCGGTCGTTGATCTGGAAAATGATCTGCAGGTGCCGCGGAAGGACCCGCTCGAAGAGCGGCACGCCCCACCTCTCCAGCGCCTCGGGCAGGAGCGTGTGGTTGGTGTACGCAAAGGTGTTCGTGACGATCGGCCAGGCCTCGTCCCAGCTCATCGACTCCTCGTCCATCAGGATGCGCATGAGCTCGGGGACGGCGACGGCCGGATGCGTGTCGTTGAGCTGGATCGCGACCTTGCCCGAGAAGTTGGCCCAGCTGTTGCCCGGCGTCCGGAAATGCCGCCGGATGATGTCGCGCATGGAGCAGGCGACGAAGAAATACTGCTGCACGAGCCGCAGCTCCTTGCCGTTCTCCGTGCGGTCGTTCGGGTAGAGGACCTTGGAGATTGTCTCGCCGACGGCCTTCTCGCGGACGGCGTCCACGTAGCCCCCGGAGTTGAAGGCCTCCAGGTCGAAGTCGTCGGTCGCGCGGGAAGCCCAGAGGCGCAGCAGGTTGACCGTGTTCGTGCCAAAGCCCGCGATCGGGATGTCGTGCGGAACTCCCAGGACCGTCTTGGTGCCCGTCCACACCGGGCGGGAGCGGCCGCGCTCGTCGAAGACCTGCTCGACCCGGCCGTAGAGCTTGACCTCCTGGCTGTACTCCGCCCGGACAACCTCCCAGGGGTTTCCGAAGAGAAACCAGCGATCCGGCCGTTCTATTTGGAAACCCGCCGCGAACTCCTGCTTGAATAGCCCGAACTCGTAGTGGATGCCGTAGCCCAGGGCCGGGAAATCGAGGGTTGCCAGCGAGTCCAGATAGCAGGCCGCCAGCCGCCCCAGGCCGCCGTTCCCGAGGCCCATGTCCAGCTCCGCCTCGCGGACCTGGTCGAAATCGACCCCCAGCAGCTTGAGCGCCCCCCGGGCGGTCTCGGTCAGCCCCGTCGCGAGCAGGTTGCTCTCGAAGAGCCGCCCGATCAGGTACTCCAGCGAGAAGTAATAGATCCGCCGGGCATTCTTCTCGTTGTGGACGGCCTGCGTGTCGATCATCCGGCCGTGGATCTGGTCGCGGACCGCAAGCGCGGTCGCCACCCACCAGTCCCGCGGTGTCGCGGAGGCGGTGTGCCGGGCCATCGTGGAAACGAGGTGGCGCTCGATGAGAAGGCGAAACTCCTTGTCAGTGAATGTCATGGTCAGGAAAAAGGGAGATTAGGACAGACCCGGGCCAGGAAGCAAATGCCGAGCCACGCGGGGGTCATCGTTGAAACCTCCGCGCGAGCTCGCCCTGGCTGATTTCAATGCAGGTGGGGCGACCCGACGGGCTGGTCAGGGGGTTCCCGGTCGCGAAGAGCTCGGCGACCAGCGCCTGGAGTTCCTGCGCCCCGGCGTGGGCGGGAAGCCGGACCGCGCGCGAAGCGGCCATCCGCGCCAGTTCCTCCCTAGCCACGTCGAGGTCCCCGCCGCCGAGCCTTCCCTCGCGGAATGCCGCCAGGACGTCCCGAAGGAAGGACTGCGCGTCGCCCGGATCCATCCAGGCGGGCACCGCCTCGACCCGGAAGACATTGCGCCCGAAGGCGGCGATCTCAAATCCGCTCTCCCGGAGGAAGGCCTGCCGGTCCACGAGCAGGGCCGAGGCGATCGGGTCGAGCTCGAGAAGCCCGGGAAGGAGGAGCCGCTGGCCCTCGACCGTGTGGGCCTTGAAGGCCGCCCTCAGGCGCTCGAACCAGACCCGCTCGTGCGCCGCGCGGCGGTCGAGCAGGATGAGGCCGGCGGGCGTTTCGAAAATGGCCGTGCCGCCGTGGGCAAGCCCGATGAAGCGCCACGCCGGCGCGCTTCCCGGGAGGGATGCCGGCGGCGGGACCACGGGGGCGAGCGGTCCCTCGCCCACCGCCGCGGGCGGGCGACTCCCGGGATGCGCGGCGGGGGCCGGATAGTCGCGGGTCGGCAGGGGCGGCGGCGACGGGAAGTCGGCCGGGGGCGCGGACGGCGCCGGCGCCACGGTCACGGACCCGGGGGCCGGCAGTTCCCGGAGACGCTGAAGGACGCTTCGGATCACGAATCCGCGGACGAGGGGCTCGGCGCGGAACCGGACTTCGCGCTTGGCCGGATGGACGTTCACGTCGACCGCGGCCGGGTCGCACTCAAAAAAGAGGACGGCGACCGGATAGCGGCCCTTGGGGAGGGACTCGTGGTAACTTTCGATCAGGGCCTGGTTGAGTGCCCGGCTGTCCACCGGGCGGAAGTTGACGAAGGTGATCAGCTCGTGCCGGGTTGCGCGCCCGGCCCCGGGGCGCCCGATCAGCCCGCGCAGGCCCATGCCGGGGCCCGCCGCATCGATTGGGACCAGCTCGGCGGCCAGCTGCCCGCCAAAAATTTCCGTGACGCGCTCGATGAGTGTGGTGCACGAAGGCGAGCGGAAGACCGTGCGCCCGTCCTCGACCAGCGTGAAGGCGACCCGGGGGAAGGCCAGCGCGTACAGCCGCACGACCTGGGCGATATGGGCCGACTCCGTCCGGTCGGTCTTCAGGAACTTCCTGCGCCCGGGGACCGAGTTGAAGAGGTGCGCCACCTCGATGGTCGTTCCCATCGGGCGCCCGCAGTCGCGGGTGTGCTCCAGCTTCCCGCCGTTCACCAGGATTTCGGTGGCGGAGCTGCCCTGCCCCGTGCGGGTCTGCAGGGTGAAGCGCGAGACACTGGCGATTGAGGGCAGCGCCTCGCCCCGGAAACCAAAGGTCGTGAGCCTGTCCAGGTCGGACGCCTCCGCCAGCTTGCTCGTGGCGTGCCGCTGGAGCGCCAGGAGGGCGTCGTCGCGGTCCATGCCCGCGCCATTGTCCTCCACGCGCATGAGGGCCCTGCCCCCGTGCTGGAACTCGACGGAGATCCGCGTCGCGCCGGCGTCCAGGGCGTTCTCGACCAGTTCCTTGACGACGGCCGCCGGGCGCTCGATCACCTCGCCTGCGGCTATCTGGTTGGCGACCCGATCGGGCAGGATCCGGATGCTCGGCATGAAAGGTCGGGCCGCGCCGGCGCGTCAGCTTTTCAGGAGCCTGCCCCAGCGCGCGAACTGCCGCCGGATCTGCGCGGGGCCGGGCATGCCCGTCCCCGTCCTTCCCTTCAGCGCCCGGCCGAGGTTGAATACCTTCGCCCAATCCTTCCCAAACCCCGGATGCACTTCCCGCAGGTCGGCGGTCGCGAGCCGGTTCAGGGGCACGCCTTTCCGCTCGGAGAGGGCCACCGCCGCTCCCACCGCGTGGTGCGCCTCCCGGAACGGCACGCCCCGAAGCACCAGGTAATCGACCAGGTCGGTCGCCAGGAGCGACGGATCGGCGACGGCGGCCGCGCAGCGTTCCTTATTGAAACGGACCCCGGCAATCGCCCCGGCGAGGACATCCGCACAGATCGCCGTCTGGTCGAAGCTGTCGAAGACCGGAGGCTTGTCCTCCTGAAGGTCCCGGTTGTAGGTCATCGGCAGCCCCTTCACCAGGGTGAGCAGCGTGTGCAGGTTGCCCTGCAGCCGGGCGGACTTTCCCCGGATCAATTCGCAGGCGTCAAAATTCTTCTTCTGCGGCATCAGCGATGAGCCCGTCGAGAAGGCTTCGGGAAGCTCGGCGAACCGGAATTCCGCGCTGCTCCAGAGGATCAGGTCCTCGGCGATCCGCGAGAGGTGCGTGCCCGCGAGGGCTGCGGCGGCCGCAAACTCAATGCAAAGGTCCCGGTCGGCGACCGCGTCCATCGAGTTCTGTGTCACCTGGGGCCGGCCCTTCGCGTCCACGAAGCCGAGCGCCCTCGCCGTGAATTCCCGGTCGATGGGCAGCGTCGTCCCGGCGATCGCCCCGGAACCCAGCGGGCACCAGTTGGCGTTGGCGGCGACAACGGCCAAGCGGCCCCGGTCCCGCTCGAGCATCTCCAGCCAGGCGAAAAGATGGTGGGAGAGCGGCACTGGCTGCGCCCGCTGGAGATGGGTGTACCCCGGGATGACGATGTCGGCGTTGGCCCGCGCGGAGGCGAGGATCGCCAGGCCGGCCAGCCGGAGCTTTTCCCGCAGGACGGCGCAGGCGTGCTTGAGAAAAAGCCGGATGTCGGTCGCCACCTGGTCGTTCCGGCTCCGGGCCGTGTGGAGCCGCTCGGCCGCCGGCACCCGCCGGGCAAGCGCCCGTTCGATGTTCATGTGGACGTCCTCCAGCGCCGTGTCCCACTTGAACCGGCCGGCCTGGATTTCCACGAGGATGGCGTCCAGCCCCCGCTGGATGGCGCTGCCCTGGGCCCGGGTGATGAGCCCGACCCGGGCGAGCATCGCGGCGTGGGCCTTGCTGCCCGCAATGTCGAAAGGCGCCAGCCGCCGGTCGATCGAAACGGACTCGCTAAACGCCAGCATCAGCGCGGCGGGAGCCGCGCTGAACCGTCCTCCCCAGACAGCCTGTGGCGATTTGGCCATGCGCCCACCAGTCAGGCGGCACGCCGGAACCGTGCAACGCGAAAAAGGAGGCTGGCCGAGCCATCCAATGTCGCCTATCCGGTTTGCGGCCCGACAAGAACGCGTGAAAACCCTTCGACACCTCCTGCTCCTGGCTCTGCTGTCGGCCCCGGCGAGCGGAGCGGTGGCCGGGGAGGCGCCCGTCGACCGCTATGCGGTCGTGGAGGTGGCGCCCGTCAGGACATTCATTTACGTCGCAAGCGTGCGCTTGATGGTCCCCCGGTTTGTCCGAACGGGGGACACCTACGCGTCGACCTATGCAGCGGACGTGTTTCCGTACTCATTCTGGGATGAGCACGGCCGCCTGGAAATCAACGTGAGCGACGCGACCCTTCGCGACTTTGCCCGGGGGCTTCCGTTTTCATTCACCGGGCATGCGATCCGTTCCGACGGCGCCCGGAGGCGGATATCGGGACGGGTGATTCCCGGGGATTCCGCCAACGGAAAAATCGAGGTGAAGATCTTCGTCTCCCGGCACCTGTCGCTGTCCTTTGAGACGACCTATCATCTGCCCCGCGCCAGCGGCAAATAGCTGCATTCCGAGGTGG
>CAITEC010000134.1 GCA_903891325.1 uncultured Opitutaceae bacterium | reverse complement strand
GTGACTCGTTCACGTGATTTCTCGGGTGGGAATGCGGCGCAGGATGGCATATCCCCGCAGCATGAGCCGGCGGATTTCCTTGGCTATCGTATCTTGTAACGTAGCGCCGGTGAGGTCCGAAATAATGCCGATTGTCAGAGCGAGATGCGTGTCAATCATATCTTGTAGCGCAACGTATCTCAGCGCGGCTGAAAGGCTTTTGCTGAGCCCAAACTTTTTCCGCCGCGAGCGT
The DNA here is from genome assembly GCA_903891325.1 of uncultured Opitutaceae bacterium. GTDB lineage: Bacteria > Verrucomicrobiota > Verrucomicrobiia > Opitutales > Opitutaceae > Palsa-1447. The sequence goes on along the minus strand of CAITEC010000134.1, from coordinate 29,817 downwards.
TGGACTCGGCCATCCCTGCGCCAATACTTGGGATGCTGATCGCGCCAGGTGCGCACCCGCTCCGTGTTCTCGTGACCTTCGAAATATTTTTTGCCGCCGTTTTTCTTTAGCCACCTTCGTCGCGCCGTTGCCCGACTGACTCGGGCGCACGCAGGCTTGGCGCAATAGCGGTGGCGGCTGCCAACGCGCGGATTGATTGGGAAGCGATGGCCGCAGTGGGCGCAGCGCCGGGATTTTTTCCGATGATGTTTTTTCACCAGCCAGTCCGGCGGGCGCTACCCCGGTGTTGCGAGTACGGAAAGGCGCCCTATAGGGTCGTGTTCCGCGGATCAGAAATACGGCCTAATGGGGCGTGTCCGCTGCGAGAGCATCAACTGCGAAGAACCTATGGCTGCAATCCATTGGGGAGAATGTCCGTCGGCAGCGACATTCCGCCGGTCTCACGCAAGAAAAGTTGGCGGAAATGGCGGACCTCGCTCCGCGGACCATCCAGAAAATTGAAGCCGGCCAATTGGATATTTTGGCCACAACGATTAAGCGGCTGCAAAAGGCGCTCCGCTGTCGTTACGATGATCTGCTCGAATAGCCACCTGTCGCTGACCAAGAACGCGCCGCTTTCTAAGGCCGATTGCGACGAAAACAGTGGAAATATTTGGCCAAGATTTGGACAAAAGTTTATTTCTGGTTTGATTTCGTTGTGACTCGTTCTATCTTGTTCTCTGTTCTAACTCACTCATAACAACACAAATACACGGTTGACGAACCAGTTGTGTTGTCAGGGCTCGGCGGTTCGAATCCCTCCCTCTCCGATCTTTTCCCGCGCAAAGCGCCGGGAAAAGATCGGACCCCGGCGAAGCCCCAAGGGGCGAAGCCGGGTCGTCGGCGCAGAAGTCCCGCAAAGCGGGACGAAGGCGGCCCACCCGTCCCGGGAACGAACCCCGTAATCCGAAAATACGCCGCTGCAACAGGTCAACTCTCCCAACATGACCCTCTCGACCAGCAGTGCCTCCCTGAAATTGCCCTACGCCCCCACCATTTCCGTACGAAACTTCGGGAGAAGCGCGGCGACTTTCGCCTTCATTTTCGCCTCCGCGGCTTTGCCGGGCTTGGGTGCCGGCGCGGTCCGGGTGGCCACCGGGACTCCCACCGCAAGGAAGAATTCCTCCTGCCCGGCCGGCGCGCAGATGCACAGCAACCGTGCCGGTTTCTTGGAAGCGTTCGTGAAGGAATGAGGCGCGTTCGCCGGGATGTTGACGGTCTCACCTGTCCGCACGACCGACTTCTTGCCGCGAAAGGTGGCTTCGATTTCGCCTTCGAGAAGGGTGAACGACTCCTCGAAGTCGTGGCGATGAGGCGGAGGGCCGCCCCCCGGCGGAACAAGCATGTCGATAAGGCAATAACGGCCGTCGGTGTCGGCGCCGCTCAGCAGAATGGTATATGTGTCCCCCACGATGCCGAGGTGAGCCAGGCCTTGGGCCTTGTTGGGACGCGCGATTGCCAGGTCGCGTCGGAGGTTGTCCACCGGAATGGGCGAGATCGGCTGCGAGGTAATGGAGTGGTGATTCATGAGTTCGGCTATCGAGATGGTGTTTCTCGGGCAGGAGTTGATCCCTTGTTTCGTCCGAAATCGTGCGGATAGACAGTGGATTATGCTTCTGGCCGCCTGACCCCGTAGCCCCGCGGCGTAGCCCCGTCGGGGGCGAAGCCGGGTAGTTGGGATCGAAACTTCGGAACCCACGAGGGCCGCCCGGCCGAGCACGGGTCAACTTATTCAACCTGACCCTCTCAATTTTCGGGTGCCGAGAAACGCCATGCGGGCCTCACGTTCTTCCGATTTGCTTCACTCCTTCAGATCGATCCGCATTGTAGTTTTCCATTCGTCAATCTGTGAATCGTAGGCTGTTGCAGAGGAGTCGCTGGGAATCGTGATAGCCTTTCCACGGACGAGAACAGAATACCCGGGTTTCCCGCTTCTTCGAGGCACATACCCAAGTGGAGGAATCACCAAGAACAAGCCGCCCCACATGTAGGTGAATGTTGCCTTCGCCTCACCATTTGAATCAGTCACCACTTTTTGATGGAGATTGCCGAACGAGATGTCGATCGGCTCTCCAATTACCGGAACGCCGTCACTTTTAAGAACGACCGCAACGACGTTGATTCCTCGATTGTCAGCCACACCTCCACATGCGGAAACAAAAAGCGGCAGCAAAAACGCGATAATGTGTTTTCGGGACATGTGGCGCCGCGCAAGGAGACAGGCCAAATCCGTCAATGATCCATTCATGCTACCGGAACCTCATACCGGCGATTTCAAAGGGGCAGGGTGGCTTGATGCACGAAACCAGGGCACCGTAGAGTCCCGCAGAGCGGGACGTAGGCGTCACAGAGTCAGATTCCGCACGCTGATCCTTCCCTGATCGGGGCTACGTCGGTCATGCACGGGGGTTGCCGGCTTCCTGCCATTTGCCTTCGGGTTCGTCGGATCCTCGTGAGCGGCAGGCGGGGCGTCGAACGGCTTTGCCGCATATCCGCCCAGGACGAAAGTCCCCATCAGGCGAACGCGGGAACAGGCAACAGAACCTGTAAAGTCTCACAATTCAGGTGTGGACCTGGCGCCCAGGGTAGGCAACCCAATTGCTACGACCCCTCTTGCGTCACCTTGCCGCCTCGCCGGGGGAACGGTCAAGCCGCTGCGTATTGTTCGTACCGGTCGCGGAGGTGAAGAAACGCCTTTCGGTCGCGTCCCACGATCGACGCGTTGGCGCGTTCGGCGAATGCAAGCTGCCATGCGTCGTTTTCCCCAAATTTCCTGCCACTCCTCATCGCCCGCCGTTGAAGCTCGGCGCACTTTGTCGCGTGCTGAAACCCAATGTTTTGGGGGGTATAGCGGCAGATGAACTCCATGCCCTTGCGGGCATCATCGCACCCTTCGAGAAATTCGGCCACTGAAACGCAGGTTACGATCAATGGGCGTTGTTCGATACCGCGACTTTGTCGCAGCCACTTTATCGCAGGCCCTGCGACTCCGGCAGCGATTTCCCGTTCGAGGTCGATCAGAAACGAAGAATCAAGCAGCACGGGATGCATGGCGGCCCTTTTTGGATCGGGTGCTGGCAAGTTCCGACTCGGCCCAATCGGCGAGTTCATGGGTCGTGACGATCTTTCCCAGGGATCGGGCGTGAATCAGCTCGGCCCTCGAAATCTTGCACTGTCTTGCCGTGGCATCGAGTTGCTTGAGCTCTTCTCCAGTGTACCGAGTGGAGACGGGGAATTCTTTCATGGGACAAGAAGAGATGACACTACGACCGTAGTCAACTACAAACGTAGTGGCGACGTTGGTTCCGTCTCCACTTCCTTCCGCCGGACAAGCGCTGGACCTATCTCGTCTCCCCCGGCCAATATCCCGTCTCGGCATTCGCCAGCCGACTTCTGTTCGCTGGCTTTTCCAGGAAATACTTTACCACCGGGCTCACCCTCTCAGGTTCCGAGAACAGGACGAAGTGGCTGGCATCCGGGATCACGGCGAGTTCGGCGTTGGGAATTCGCCTTGCGGCGTCGGCGGCGTGCTCGACGCGGACAAAATCGTGGTCTCCGACGACAATCAGCACCGGGGCCTTGATCGACGCCAGCTGGTCACTCGAAAATCCCTCCCATTGAATTCCGCCGATCTTCGCCCAAATCCTGGGCCAGTAATCCGGATAAGGAGCCACTTTCCCGTACATCTCCTTCTGATGGCGGATGCCCTTGGAGTCGGGAGTCGGCGGGCTGTCGAAGCGAAGAATGTCGGTGTTCAAGGCGTCCCTTGGAGGGCCGAAGGTTGCACCGAAGGCCACGACGCGGCCGACAAGTTCGGGGCGTTCACATGCGATCATGAGCGCCGTGCTGGCACCGTAGCTTTCGCCAAAGAAGTCGGCTTTTGGAATTCCAAGGAAACTCAATAAGCCAACGACATCCTTGGCGTATTGCCCGATGGAAAGCGGACGCTCCGGAATGTCGGCCGTGCGACCGTTTCCCTGGAGATCGACCGTGATGACTGTATGCCGATTAACCAGCTCGGGAAATGACTTCTGCCCGGCAAAGCCGAAGGCAGGCGGGATGATGACGAGCGGATCGCCGGTTCCCTCGATTTCGTAATACATCTTCAGTCCGTTGACCGGCGCATATCCGCGGGTTGCCGGCTTTCTGTCGGTGGATGATGCCATAGTGGTTCCTTTCAATCCATCAGATGACGTGGAGCTTGCTCAAGTTCATGCTCATCGGTCGGCCGTTTCAATCCGACGCCGAATTGCGCGTCATGAGCACTGATACACCCTAGGATGACAAATCTCAGAGCCTCATCCCTACTCATAATAATACCGCGCCTGCGCCACCTTGATCGTCTTCCCCTCCACCCTGTAAACCAACCGATGCTCCTCGGTAATGCGCCGGGACCAATACCCGCTCAGCGCATACTTCAGTGGCTCGGGCTTCCCGATCCCCGAATAGGAATCCCTGGCAATGTCCCTCAGCAATTCGTTGATCTTCTTAACCAGCTTTCTGTCCGTCCGCTGCCAGTGGACATAGTCGTCCCATCCACGGCTGGAGAACAGGATGTTCATTGCGCCAGCGACGCCAGGTTCTTCCTGATGCCTTTACCCTTTTCAAGGGAGTCGATCGAAGCCAGAAGTCGCCGGGCATTGGCGGGGACCCGCAAGAGGTAGGCGGTCTCCTGAAGCGATTCGTAGTCCTCCAATGAGAGCATGACCACGGCCTGGTCGCGATTCCGGGTGATCACCACCGGATCGTGGTCCTCGCAGACGCGGTTCATCGTCGAGGCCAAGCTCTCGCGGGCGGCGGTGTAGGTGATGGCTTTCATATGTACGTTATATCGTCCATGTACGTTAAAGTGTCAATAGCCGGAGAGCAGCGCACCCCGGACATCACAATACCCGTCATAACCCCTTCGCCCGCCCGCAAAAAAGGCCACGCCCAGAAGACGGGCGCGGCCTTCCATTGATTCGCTGTTCAGAGCCCTAGGCGGCTTTTGGCCCCTTTTGCTTCCCCTCATGAAGCCGCTGCCACGCGGCATACGAGGCGGGGCGGGCATCGTTCCAGGCTAGTTTCGGCTGATTCGCCTCATAGGTCCGCCGCAGATCCACTTCGCGTTCCTCGAATGTGCCGCCCTTGACGCCATATTGCGCATACCCTTCGTAGCCGTTCCGGTAGGCTGCGCCATAGTCATCGTATGATCGGTTTCCCGCGAAAGACTGCCGGCGATGGTTCTCGCGCCAGTAGGCATCTTCAGCGGATGGATTCACAGCTTTCGCAACACTGTGACCGGCTAAACCGCCCACGACGGCTCCGACGGCTGCTCCTGCGGCGGTGCCGACCGGTCCTGCGACCGTTCCCACCGCGGCTCCGGCTGCGGCTCCGCCAGCGACCGCGCCAATTCCAGTTCCTACAGCATGTGAACTGTGGGTTTTGACGGTCGGATCGGGATGGCGTGACTTTTCGTTTCTATCGTTTTCTTTTTTTGTGGTATTCATGGATTGTTGACTGACGGTTGAGACGACGGGCAGGCGGGTATCCCACCTGCGTCGTCCGGATTCATTGCAATTTCACCGCCAGAGCATACGCGTCCGGCAACGCGGGGAATATGGGGTGTACCCCGGCGTTGACGGCACTGCTTCAGGTCCGCTCCCGGCATGGGACGACCTTATGCGGGTAAGACCCCCTACCACCTTCCCGATTTTCACCGTATGATCACCCGAGATCCGGTTCAGGCTGGAAGCCGGTCATGCCGCGATCATCCGTTTCATGCGGAAAATAAAAAAGACGACAAAGCATGGCTGCAGTTGCGATTGAGTCGGAAGGCATTACCCGGAACCGGCTTCAATGGCGCAATCCCACGACAAGATGCTGCACCGGCTGCAGAAGGAGTCATTCGGCTACTTTGCCCGTGAATGCAATCCCTCCAACGGATTGGTGCGCGACAATACCTCAAGGCTTGCCCCTTCGAGCATTGCGGTCACCGGATTCTCGTTTGCGGTCTATGTTGTCGCGGTCGAACGCGGCTTCATGAGCCGAGGCGAGGCGCTGAAACGCAGCTTGAACGCAGTCAGGTTCTTTGCCTCCAGCCCGCAGGGCGCCCAGCCCGATGCGACGGGCCATCGCGGTTTTTACTATCACTTCCTGGATATGGAAAAGGGCGCCCGCGCAGCGGGATGCGAACTATCCACGATGGACACGGGGCTTTTGATCCTGGGAATGCTCGTTGCCCGGGAATATTTTTCCGGGGACGGCGCCCGGGAGCGGGAACTTCGCGAACGCATCGGGAAAATCTGGCGCAGGGTGGATTGGCAATGGGCATGCAACCGAGCCCTGAGCCTGAGCCATGGCCATGTTCCGGGGAAGGGCTTCTTGAAAAACCGCTGGCGCGGTTACAGCGAGGGATTGCTCCTTTATGTCCTGGCCCTGGGGTCGCCCACCCATCCGTTGTCCCGGGAAAGTTACCGCGCCTGGACGCAAACCTACCAATGGAAACGCGTCTATGGTTACGATTATCTCTACGCGGGGCCGCTGTTCATTCACCAATTCATGCACGCTTGGGTCGATTTTCGCGGGCTGCAGGATGAATTCATGAGGGAGAGGTCGGCGGACTATTTTGAAAACAGCCGCCGCGCCACCTATGTCCAGCGGGAATACTGCCGGCGAAATCCCCTGGGCTTCCAATGCCACTCGAAACTGAGCTGGGGCATCACGGCTTGCGATGGTCCCGGGCCCTGCGTGCGCAGGGTCGGCGGCCGCACGGTGCGCTTCCTGGGGTATCATGCCCGCGGGGTTCCATTTGGGCCGGACGACGGGACCATCTCGGCGGGAGCAGCCGCGGCGTCCCTTCCATTTGCGCCCGAGATTGTCCTTCCGACCATCGGCTATTTTCTGAAAACGGAGGTCGGGAAACGCGACCCGTGCGGGTTTGCCGCCTCGTTCAATCCGATGTTCAGCAGCCCAACTCCACAGAAATTTTGGCAATCGAAATATAATTTTGGCCTGAACACCGGCCTGCTGATCTTGATGATGGAAAATTTTCGCTCCGGCCTGATTTGGGGCCTGATGCGAGATTGCCGGCCAATCGTGCGAGGACTGCAATGCGCCGGCTTCTCGGGGGCATGGCTGCCCTCTCCAAAGATTTCCGATTGATGACAATTCCAGGGGGTCGGGTTGCAGTCATTGACTCCCACCCCTCACCCGTACCGCCGCCCCTCATCCAGCATCGCCAGGTAGTTGTCCAGCGGCACGAAATTCGCGAAGCTGTTCCCGCTGCCCAGGCAGTAGCCGCCCCGGAGTTGCAGGCGTCAAGCGTCTCGTGGACCCTGCGGGGCGTGCCCGTCCTTGCGATGCAGCGGAGCAGGGCCTCGTAATCCGGGCTGATGGCGCGACTGAAGGGACTCATGCAATCCAAGGAAGTCATGATGCGGAAAGCGGCAGTGACCGCCAGACCCTAAAACCGGTGCACCACCAAAAACGAAAGCCGGGCGCCCTGGGCCTGCACGGCCTTTTGCTGAATGCTCCGGCAATCCCAACCGGGGCTGATCCCGAGGACGACAGTCCGCCTGTAAAAACATACTTTACATTTATTCTGACCAAATGCTAAGTACGCTATCATGATAAACCGCCCCTATTGGCAGGGCCGACTCGAGCAGCTATGGGGCGAGGCACCGATCATCTGGCTGGCGGGTGTTCGCCGCTCGGGCAAGACAACCCTGGCCCAAAGCCTGGGCGCGGAACGCAGCCTGTACGTGAACTGCGACCTGCCGGCGACCGAGGAAATGGTGCGCGATCCCGTGCTGTTTTTTCGCCAGTGCGACCGGCCCATCGTCGTATTCGATGAGATCCATCAGCTGCGCGACCCGAGCCGGGTGCTGAAGATTGCGGCCGATGAGTTTCCCAAACTGAAGGTGCTGGCGACAGGTTCGTCCACCCTCGCTGCCAGCAGGAAATTCAGCGACACGCTGACTGGCCGGAAGCGGTTGCTGCATCTCCTGCCGGCATTGACGGGCGAACTCGCCGCATTCGGCGCATCCCTGGAGAAGCGACTCTATCACGGCGGCCTGCCGCCGGCGCTGCTGGCGGCGGGCAAGCAGCCATCGCTCTATCGCGAGTGGCTCGATTCGTTCTTCGCCCGCGACATCCAGAGGTTGTTCGCGTTTCGCGACATCAACCGGTTCAACGCCCTCTTTGAATATGTGCTGCGGCAGAGTGGCGGCCAGTTGGAGATAACCAAGACCGCCTCGGCGCTGGGGATCTCCCGACCGACGGTCGAAAGCCATCTCCAGGCGCTGGAGATCACCCAGGCGCTCACGCTGGTGAGGCCGTTTCACGGCGGCGGGCAGGGGGAAATCGTCCGTCAGCCCAAGGCGTATGCCTTCGACACCGGCTTTGTCAGCTTCGCCCGCGGCTGGGATCCGCTGCGGCCGGCCGATCGGGGGTTGTTGTGGGAACACCTGGTGATCGAGGCCTTCCAGGCGCAATGGCCCGACGAACCCGTGCGCTACTGGCGGGACAAGGGCGGGAATGAGGTCGATTTCATCCGCCCCCGCAGCCGCGAGGCCGTGGATGCCTATGAGTGCAAATGGAATCCCGACGAGTTCGAAGCGAAGGCGCTCAAGGCATTCCGCGGGTACTATCCGAAGGGAAATAACTACCTGCTCTCACCTCTCACCGGCCGGTCGTACGTGAAACGGACAAAGGGGCTGGAACTGACAGTATGCGGGTTGGAAAACTTGGGTGACCGATGAACCCCCGCCCAATCCCGATTTCAAACCGCGAAGGCTATGACCTTTGGTCGGCCGACTATGATCGCTACCCAAACCCAACTGTGGCGATCGACGACCGCTTTTTCCCGGCGCAGTGGGGGCACCTGACCGGCCGCCGCGTCCTGGAGGTGGGGTGCGGAACCGGGCGGCACACGGTGAGGCTGGCGGCGCAGGGCAATCACGTCACGGGGATCGATCCGTCCCCCGGCATGCTGGCGGTCGCGAGGGAGAAGCTGAAGGGATTCACGGATGTGCACCTGATTGAATCGCGCTTTCCGGCGGCTGACGACCTGGAGGCGCACTGCTTCGCCGCCCTGGTCGCCGCCCTGGTGCTGGAGCACATCCGGGATCTTCCGATGTTTTTCTCCGCAGCCCGCCGCGCGCTCGGTCCGGCCGGCGAACTCCATGTCTCGGAAATTCACCCGGTGCGGGCCGCGCAGGGAATCCTGGCCCATTTCAAGACGCCCGCCGGCGATGAGTTCGCCCTGGAGAGCGTGCCTCATCCCGACGGGGCGATTGAAAGGGCTGCGGAGGCCGGGGGATTCCAACTCCTCGGGATCCAGGACGCGTTCGGCGACAAACCATTGGCCGCGATGAACCCCAAATGGATCAGGCACCTGGACATGCCCATGATCCGGATGTGGTCCTGGGTTGTGGCGCCCCCGGCGGGCCCACCTGCCGGTTCAGTTCCCGCCCGCTGATCCGTCCCTGATCGGGGCTATCTCGGTCCGTTTCGACGACCCGTCGACCAGCGACATTGTCGCCGCCGCCGCCCCGACGATCACCGCTCCCGCCCCCGAAAGCGGTGTAAGCCCCACCAATGACGACTCCACCCCGTCACGAACGGGAGTTGCCGTCTTCCCGCCGGCGGCCTTCTGGCTCGCCGGCTGCTCGTAGGCGGCCGGCGGGGCGCCAAACGGCTTGGTCGCGCAGCCGCCGAGGACAAAGGCCCCCGTCACGGCGACCAGAGGGACCGGCAAACAGAATCCGCGGAGTCTCACAAGACAGGTGTGGGGATTGCGCGGGCGGCAGACAACCCAATTGCGTCCCGGGATTGGTTCATTCGAGCCCCCCTCCGGTCCCTCGATTCATGGTTGATACGGGTTTCACCCCATGGCCAGCGCGGAACTTTGGGCTTATTCTGGCTCCGGCCCGCTGCCAAATTCCCCATGAACAAACCCATCTCACTCGCGCTGCTCGTCGGCGGAGTCATCCTCATCGTCTACGGCGTCAATGCCTCCAATTCCAACGCCTCCGGCTTCTCCCGCTTCTTCACGGGGGACCCGACCGACAAGACCATGTGGCTGCTCATCGGCGGCGCCGTGGCAATCATCGCCGGCGCAGCCGGCTTGATCCGCGGAATCAAGACGCCCTAGGCGCCCGCGGGGCTTCGCCCGCTATCCCAGCGATACGCCGAGGAGATGGCCGATCGCCGCGGTTACCGCCATCGCAAGGCTTCCCCCCAATATGACCCGCAGCGACGCCCGAACCACCGGCGCTCCGCCAAGGTAGCCGCCAAACGCGCCGAGAACGGCCAGGCTGAGGAGCGAAAACACGGCGATCGCCGGCATGCGCAGGGCCGCCGGGGCGAGGAGCAGACCGGCTATCGGGACCGTGGCGAAAGTGGCAAAGCTTGCCGCCGATATCCAGGCCGCCTGCATCGGGCGCGAAAGATCTCCCTGGTGGATGCCCAGTTCATCGAGCAGATGGGCCCCGAGGGTGTCGTGCGCGCTGAGTTGTTTCGCGACTCTCATGGCCAGGTCGCGCTCCACCCCCCGCCTCACATAGAAAGTCGCCAGTTCCTCCAACTCGGCCCGGGGTTGCTCCCGCAGTTCCTTCCTTTCACGGCCAATGTCCGCCTGCTCCGCATCGCGCTGCGAACTGACCGAGACATACTCGCCCACGGCCATCGACATTGACCCGGACACCAGGCCGGCGACGCCGGCGACCAGGATGGCCGTCTTCGAGGCGGAGGCCGCCGCAACGCCGATCATAAGGCTCGCGGTCGACACGATCGCATCATCCGAGCCCAGGACCGCGGCGCGCAGCCACCCCACGCGCCCGCTCCGGTGCATTTTCGCCCCTGCCATGGTGCGGGGGACGGGTTCCTCAGCGACCGCCGACCGGCGTCTTCACGCCGGAGGGTGCGGGCAACTGCTTGATGATCTTTGCCCACGTCTTTTCGTGCACGGCTTTCTTCGGAAGCACGCGGCCCATGGGCGGCTCGCCCGCGGGGGCCCGTTGCACGCCCTGATCGAGGTGCTCCATGTCGAGGTACTCGTCTCCAGCCGCCAGGTGGGCCGCCGTCTCGGCGGTGGACACGGCGGCGACTTCATCGTCCGAAAGCAGCATCAGGACGCTCTCACGGGTTACGTAGGTATTTCGCGGGTTGGTCTTCATAGTTTGTTGCGACCACCCTACCCCGCCCGGCGGAAAGCCGATACGGGGTATTACCCGTATGGGACCTCACGTCTCACGCCCGGCATCAAACGTGAGCAACCGGGCGACCCGCCCGGCGCAGCAGGCGCCCAGGAGGCCGACCACCACGCCCGCCACCGCGTACATTTGATAGGTTGAAATCATCGTCATCGCCCCCGCCCCGCCGAACCGCGCCTCGGCCGGCACCGACTGGCTTATCTGGATCAGGGATATGGAGCCGTTGGCGAGCAGGTAGAGTCCTGCGAGTCTGACAATCAGGGTCGGGGTTTTCATGCCCTGAACGCATACGGGGGCCCGGTGGGCATATCAAATTTTTCCCCATGCGGGTGTTTCCTTTACAGCGGGACCGGCAAACTGACACCTTTGCCGGGTCAGCCGAAATAACCCGATGCTCATCGACTGCCACAATCATCTCGGGGTGGATTTGTTCTTCTACCTGAACGGCTACCACCCTTACGCCCAGGACCTGCCGGCGATGGTCACCGAGGGGCGGCACTGCGGCGTCGACCGCTGGGTGGTGTTCCCGATGGTGGCGAACCTGACCTTCGATGTCCCGCCCATGCGCCACGCCAAGCTGGTCCCGGGCGGCTGCGAGGCGGTCCCCTACGCCTTTGAGAACGAGCGGATGCTGCGCGAGATCTACGACCTGTACCCCGACCTGGGGCGCCGGACCCTGCCCTTCGCGATCCTCGACCCGCTCCGGGAGCCCGCCGCCCAGCTCAGGAAACTGCGCGAACTGCATGCCCGTTTCCCCTTTTACGGGCTGAAGATCCAGGCGACCATGATCCAGTCCGAAGTCGGGGCGCTCCTCCGGGAGGGCCGGGGATTCCTGGAACTGGCCGCCGAGCTCAACATCCCCTTCATTATCCACTCCAGCGTCGCCCCGGAGGACAAATGGTCGCAGGCCTCCGCTATCCTCAGGGTGGCCGAGGCGACTCCCGGGGTCCGCTTCTGCCTGGCGCACTCCTGCCGCTACGATCTCGAGAGCCTCAACCGCGTGGCCGAACTCCCCAACACCTGGTTCGACTGCTCCGCCCACCGGATCCACTGCGAGGGCGTCGTCCGCGAGCTCAGCTACGTGGCCCGGGCCGCCCGCCGGTTTCCAGCCGACTACCGCGACCCGACCGCCGTCCTGCGCGCCTTGGCGGAGGCCTACCCCGCCAAGCTGATCTGGGGCTCCGACACGCCCTTCCAGAGTTATGTCGCGGACATCGACGGCAGCTTTGTCTCCCTGCGCAGCACCTATGCGGCCGAGGTCGAGTGCGTGCGGGCGCTGCCCGAAAAACTTCGCCAGGCCGCCGGCTGCGACAATCTCCTCGCCCTGCTCCAACTCAGGGATGCCGGCCTTCTCGCGCGGCCCTAGCGGGCGGCCGGGCCCAATCAACCGTGTCCGACACGTCCGCCGACTCCCGCCTGCCCGCCCGTGCGTGGCTCATCGTCGGCCTGCTGTGGGTCGTCGGCTGCCTCAACTACCTGGACCGGGTGATGATCATCACCATGCGCAGCTCGATCAAGGAGGCGATCCCGATGACCGACGCGCAGTTCGGCCTGCTGACCACCGTCTTCCTCTTTGTCTACGCGATCCTGAGCCCCCTCGGCGGCTACGTCGCGGACCGTTTCAGTTGCAGCAAGATCATCATCTTTTCCCTCCTGGTCTGGTCCGCCACAACCTGGCTGACCTCGCTGGCGACGACCTTTCCCGAGCTGCTCGTGGCCCGGGGCTTCATGGGGGTCAGCGAGGCCTGCTACCTGCCCGCGGCCGGAGCGCTCATCGCGGACTATCACCGGGCCGCGACGCGCTCGCTGGCAAACGGGATCCACCTGAGCGGCGTGATGGTGGGCGCCGGCCTGGGCGGACTCGGCGGGTTCCTGGCGGAGCGCTATGTCTGGACCTATGCCCTGGGGCTCTTCGGCGCGATCGGGGTTGCCTACACCATCGTCCTTCTCCTTTTCCTGCGCGACCGGCCGGCGGAGGTTCGGCCCGCGGCCGGGGTTGCGGCGCCCCTCCGGCCGAGGATCCGGTTCCTCGATGCGCTACGGAGCCTCTTTGGCCAGCCCCAGTTCGTCCTTGCGCTGCTCTTCTGGGGCCTGCTCGGCATCACGAGCTGGTCGTTCACCGGCTGGATGCCGACCTACCTGGGCGAAACCTTTCACCTGGCCCAGGGCCGCGCGGGCCTGACCTCCACGGTCCTCATCTGCTGCGGGAGCCTGTGCGGCGTCCTGCTGTCGGGGGTGTGGGCCGACCGGTGGAGCCAGCGCTCGCCGGCGGGGAGGGCCTGGGTCGGGGTCATCGGGCTCTCCCTCTGCGTGCCCTGCGTCCTGATCCTGGCGCATACCGCGGTGCTCGGCGTCGCGATGGCAAGCCTGGTGGCCTACGCCGTGACTCGGGTTTTCCCCGAGGCGAACATGATGCCGATCCTCTTCCAGATCACCGATCCGCGCTACCGGGCGACCGGGCTGGGTCTCCTCAACGCCTTCGGCACCATGGTCGGGGGAATCGCAATCTACGTCGGCGGTGTGCTGCGCGACGCCAACGTCAACATCACGAAGGTCTTCTATTCCGGCGCGCTGGGCCTGGCCGTCTGCGCCGTCCTGCTCTGGGTGATCCGCCCGCGGACCGACCTTCCCGTCTCTCCCCTGCCCCAATGAGCGACACGCCCTCCCCCGCCGCCATCCTCGCGACCGCCGTCGTGCCCTGGACCGCCGGTTTCGAGTTCGACGAGGATTGTTTCTGCCGGCAGGTGCACACGCTTGCCCGCGGCCTGACCCGGCACCTTTACGTCTTTGGCACGGCTGGCGAGGGCTACGCGGTCACCGAGCGGCAGTTCGACCAGGTCGCGGCCGCGTTCTGGCGCAGCTCACGGGAAGCCGGCGCAACTCCCATGCTCGGGGTGATCTCGCTTTCCCTCGGCCAGATCATCGACCGGATCGGCCGCGGCCGCGCTCTGGGTTTCCGTCACTTCCAGCTTTCGCTTCCATCGTGGGGCGCGCTCAACGACCGCGAGCTGGACACCTTCTTCGCCGAGACCTGCGGCCGATTTCCCGACAGCTCGTTTCACCACTACAACCTGATGCGCAGCAAGCGGCTCCTCACCTCGCTTGAATACCGCAGGCTGGCCGACGCGCATCCGAACCTTGTGGCCGTCAAGTCCAGCACGGACGATCCGGCGCTCGTCGCGGACCTGCTGACGGTCTCCCCGCGGCTGCGCTTCTTCTTCACCGAGTTTGGCTACGCCATCGCCCGGCGGACCCACGACGTTGGGCTCCTCATTTCGCTGGCCTCCGTGAATCACCGGCGGGCGCTGGCCTTCGTGTCCGGCGACGACGCGCGGAGGACAGCCGATGTCGTCGAGCTTCGGGCCATGCTGGCGACCCTCATCGGGCTCTCAAAGGGCAGGTTCCACATCGACGGCGCCTACGACAAGCTCCTCTTCCGGACGGCCGACCCGCAGTTTCCGCTGCGCGTCCTCCCCCCCTACGCCTCCGCCACCGGGGAGGATTTCAGCCGCTTCCGGGCGTCCCTGCCGCCCGGCTGGGCCGCTTCCTGACCTTGCCCACCCATGACGATCACCGACGTCCGCACCACGCTCCTCACGGGCCCCTGCACAAACGATCCGTCCCTGCGCGAGGCGCGCAGGCTGCGCAGCGCGGCCTTCATCGAGGTCCTCACCGACGGCGCTCACACGGGCATTGGCGAAACCTACGCGGGATACTTCTGCCCCGAGGCCGTCCCGGAAATCGTCGAGTTCTTCAAGCCGATCCTCGTCGGGCAGAATGTGGACGACATCCCCGAGCTCTGGCGCCGGATGTACCAGTGCGGCAACTTCTGGTGCCGCGTGGGCCTCGGCGCGATCGTCATCAGCGGCATCGAGGCCGCGCTCTGGGACCTGAAGGGAAAGCTGCTCGGCCAGCCGGTCCACGCCCTGCTCGGCGGCTGCAAGTTCGACCGGCTGCCCTGCTACGCGACCGGCGGGCCGAGCAATTACCCGAAGGACCGCCTCGCGCGGAAGATGGATCATTACTTCGCGCTCGGCTTCAGGGGGCTGAAGGTCGGCGCCGGGAGCTACACGGCCGGAAAGGGCTGGTATATGCCGCAGGCCGCCGCGGAGGCGGCGGATTTCGAGGCGGACAAGCTCGCCTTCATGCGGGCGCACGGCGGGCCCGATGCGATGATCATGATGGACGCCCACATGGGCAACAGCCCGGGGGCCACCTGGTCGCTTGAGGTCGCGACCGCCGTCGCGAAGGCGCTGGAGCCGTTCAACCTCTTCTTTCTCGAGGAGCCGCTCCACTACACCGATCCCTGGGGCTACGCCGAGCTCTGCCGCGCGACGAGCGTGCCGATCGCCGGCGGCGAGTGCCTGACGGCCACGTACGAGTGGAAGGTCTTTGCGCAGCAGGACAGCTTCGACATCGGCCAGCCCGACGCGTCGTTCACCGGCGGGCTGGGGGAATTCATGGCGGTTGCCCGGATGATGGCCGACCGCGGCCGGAAGGTCGCGACGCACGCCTGGGGCGCCGGCGCCTCGCTCATGCAGAATGTCCACACCGGCTTCGCCGCCGCCAACACCTGCATCCTGGAGATCGCCCCGGATTACGCGGGGCTTCATTCCGACGTGATCGACGGCGGGCTCGTCCTGAAGGACGGTTTCATCCTGCCGCCCGACCGGCCCGGCCTTGGCGTCGTCCTGACCGACGAGATCAAGCGCAAGTATCCCTTCCAGCCCGGCACCGGCGAATTCAACAGCGTGCCCGGTAAGATCCTCTCCACCTAGCCCGAATATTTCATGAACACAGGCGAATCTCGTCCAAATTCCGGGCATAAAAGCCCTCATGCTTCCTCGATGGCCTCACGAGGCCACTTTCGGTCGCCTTCGGACTTTTCTGCTCCAGAATTTGGACGACCTTCATCCCGTGTTCATGAAATAATCGGGCTAAACCCGTGAAAATCCTCGTCGACGTGCCGGTTGATCCGGCCGCACTGGCCGCCCTCCGGCAAACCGGACTTCACGAGATCGACTGCGTTGAACCGCCGGCGGAGACCGCGCGGCCGCTTGATCCGGAGCGGATCGGCGGCGCGGAGGCGCTCTTCTGCAGTTTTCCTCCCGTGAACTTCGCCGACATGCGGGCCCTCAGGTGGGTGCAGCTCGCCTCGAGCGGCTACTCCCAGCTCTTCGGCCTGGACCTGCCGCAGCGGGGGATCCGGGCCACGAACTGCCGCGGCTGCTTCGACGTGCCGATCGCCGAGTGGGTTGTGGCGATGATGGTGAACCTGGCGCGCGACACCCGGCAGATGATCCGCAACCAGGAGGCGGCGCTCTGGGACCGCTCGGCCCGCTTCCAAAGCGAGATTCGCGGGCTCACGGTGGGGCTCTGGGGCTACGGGGGCATCGGGCGCGAGACCGCGCGGATCGCCTCGCTCATGGGCCTGCGGGTGCACGCGCTCACGCGCAACGGGGTGTCGCCCCTGGGCGACGCCTACTGCGTCCCGGGCACCGGGGATCCCGGGGGCGTGCTCCCTCACCGCGTGTTCCGCTCCGGCGAGGAGCTGGAGTTTCTCTCGGGACTGGACTTTCTGGTCGTGGCCCTGCCGCTCACGAAGGCGACGGAGGGCCTGATCGGGGAGCGCGAACTGCGGGCGCTGCCGCCCCGGGCGTTTGTCCTCAATCCGGCACGCGGGCCCATCATCCGGCAGGCCGCCCTGCTGCGCGCGCTCGATGAAAAGTGGATCGCGGGCGCGGCGCTCGACACCCATTACGAGTATCCGCTGCCGCCCGGGCACCCGCTGTGGCGTTTCCCCAATGTGATCCTCACCCCGCATATCTCCGGCTCCAGCCTGGGCCCGAACTACCGGCCGCGCATCTGGGAGGTCTTTTCGCTGAACGCCGGGCGGCTTGCGCGCGGCGGTCCCCTCCTCAATGAATTGACCGCAGCCCAGCTCGCCGGGGCCTAGCCCGGATAGCCAACCATGCCCGAGACTCCCGCCCACCACCTCCTCGTCATCGGCTGCGGCAGCATCGGCGAGCGCCACCTGCGCTGCTTCCAGCAGACCGGGCGGGCGACGGTCACGGCCTGCGACACGAACCCCGCCCTTCTGGAACGGATGCGCACGACCTACGGGGTGCCTGTCGCGACCGACGCCGGCCAGGCGCTGTCCGGGGGGGCCTTCACGGGCGCGGTGATCTGCACGCCGGCGCCCTGGCACGTCCCGATCGGAATCAAGGCGATGCGGGGCGGCGCCCATGTCCTGATCGAAAAGCCCCTTTCCCACTCGCTGCAGGACGTGGACACGCTGCTGCGCACCCGGGACGAGACCGGGAAACAGGCCGCCGTCGCCTACGTCTACCGGGTCTTCCCCTTCCTCGTCGCGGCGCAGGACTTCCTGCGCACCAGCGGGCTCGGCCCCATCCTCCAGGCAACCGCCACCTCCGGTCAGGCCTTCCACCGGCTGCGCCCGGCCTATGCCCAGACCTATTACCGCGACCGCGCCCTGGGAGGCGGCGCCATCCAGGATGCGCTCACCCATCTCGCCAACTGGATGGAGAGCGTCGTGGGTCCCACCGACAGCCTCCTGTGCGACTGCGCCCATCTCGCCGTCCCCGCTGTCACCGTGGAGGACACCGTCCACGTCAGCGCGCGGAACGGGGCCGCCCTGGTCAATTACACGCTGAACCAGTTCCAGGCCCCCAATGAAACCACGCTCCAGCTCAACACCGCGCTGGGCAGCGTGAAGGTCGAGGTCCACCGGCAGCGCTGGGGTGTCATGGGAAACACAGACCCCGACTGGACCTGGCACGACGCGCCGGTGGAGGGACGCGACTCCCACTTCATCGCCCAGGCCAACGCGTTTCTCGACCAGGTCGAGGGCCGGCCCTCCCGACTCTGCTCGCTGGAGGCCGCGGCGGCGACGCTCCGCTTCAACCTGGCGGCCCTCGCCTCCGCCGAAAAGGGCGCCCGGGTCTCGTGCCACGATCTTCCCGCGTCCTGAATCCCCCCATTTCCCCCGTGCCCTCCTTCCCCTTCGGACCCGCCCCCCTGCGCCTCGCGATCCTCGGCTCCACCCCCGGCAACGGGCACCCCTATTCGTGGAGCGCGATTTTCAACGGCTACGACCGCGAGCTCATGACCCGGGAATGCCCCTTTGCCGGCATCCCGCAATACCTGAACAAGGAACCGTCCGCGGCACTGGCGATTCCCGGCGCGAAGGTCACCCACATCTGCTGTGTCGGCGAGGGCGGGTTCACCGCCGAGCACGTTGCCCGCTGCTCCCTGATTCCAAACGTGGTGCAGGATCCCGCCGAGGTGATCGGGAAGGTGGACGCCGTCATCATCGCAACCGACATCGGTCATGAGCATGTGGCCCGGGCAAGGCCCTTC
Organism: uncultured Opitutaceae bacterium; assembly: GCA_903891325.1. Lineage (GTDB taxonomy): Bacteria > Verrucomicrobiota > Verrucomicrobiia > Opitutales > Opitutaceae > Palsa-1447. The sequence goes on along the minus strand of CAITEC010000134.1, from coordinate 11,203 downwards.
GTGGAGGCCGGCCTTCCGATCTTCATCGACAAGCCGCTGACCGACAACGAGCCCGACCTGAAAGTCTTCAAGGGCTGGGCCGACGCCGGAAAACCGATCCTGTCGTCGAGCAGCATGCGCTACACCAAGGAATTCCTGCCCTACCGGCTCTCGACCCGCGAACTCGGGGACCTGCGCTTCGCGAGCATCACGACGCCCAAGAGCTGGGAGACCTACGGCATCCATGCCCTGGAGGGCGTCTACCCTATCCTCGGGCCGGGCTTCCTATCCGCGCGCAACACCGGCACGGCGGAGCGCAACATCGTCCACCTCAAGCACAATTGCGGCGCCGATGTGGTCGTCGTCGCCTCAGCCGACATGTACGGGGGCTTCGGCTGCCTGCAGCTCTGCGGCACCGCCGGCAAGGTCCAGCTGGCCCCGGGGGACACCTTCTTCTCCTTCAAGGCCCAGCTCGAGGCGTTCGTCGGCTACCTGCGCTCCGGCATCCGTCCCTTCCCCTTCTCGGAGACCATCGAGCTCATGCAGCTGGTGATCGCCGGCACCCGCAGCCGCGAGGAGGGCGGCCGCGAGGTGGCCCTCTCCGAAATCAAGCCCGATTGACTCCATTTTCCCCTGTGTTGACCGACCCCTCCCCGCCCGCCGACACTTCCCCTGTCCCGCCATGACAACCCGCCCCAGCCGCATCCTCGCCCGCCTCCGCGAGGGCCAGATCCCCGTCACGCTCAAGCTCAACCTCTCCGACCCGCGGGTCGTCGAGATCGCGGGCCTGTGCGGGATCGACGGCGTCTGGCTCTGCACCGAGCACGTCCCCAACGACTGGCTGGGCATTGAGAACCAGATCCGCGCCGCCCGGCTCCACAACATCGACTCGATCGTCCGGGTCGTGCGGGGGAGCTACAGCGATTACATCCGACCCTTCGAGGCGGACGCCACGGGCATCATGGTCCCCCATGTCGCGTCGGCCGACGAGGCCCGCCAGATCGTCGAATGGGTCCGCTTTCATCCCGTGGGAAAGCGCGCCCTGGACGGGGGCAACAGCGACGGCCAGTTCTGCCTGCTGCCCCTGGAGGAGTACCTGGCCCACTCGAACGCCGAGCGGATCGTCATCCTGCAGATCGAGTCGCCCGAGGCGCTCGAGAAGGTCGAGGAAATCGCCGCGGTGCCCGGCTTCAACGGCCTGCTCTTCGGCCCCGGGGATTTCAGCCATCGGATCGGCAAGGCCGGGCGGCTCGACGACCCCCGGGTGGTCGGGGCCCGGAAGCGGGTCGCCGCCGCCGCCCGCAGGAACGGCAAGTTTGCCATGACCGCCGGGCTGATCGCCCCGTTTGACGAGCTCGTTGCGGAGGGGCACAATGTCTTCAACGCCGGGGCCGACGTCGTGGCGCTGTCCGGCTATTTCACGCAGCGCATCGAGCTGCTTCGCAACCACATCAGGGCGATCCCCCCCGGCAAATCATCCCCCTATGCCTGAGGCCTCCCCGTTCTCCCTCGCCGGAAAGGTCGTTGTCCAGTTCGGCGGCACCGGACTGCTCGGTCCCGCCCTCATCGCCGCCCTCGGCGGGGCCGGCGCCACGGTGGTGGCCGCCTCCCGCAGCCGGGCCTCGCTTGCGCCCATCGTCGGCAGCGAGCTCGCCGCCGGACGCACGCTCCACGCCGAGGAGGTGGACACCGGCTCGGAGCCGTCGCTCCACGCGCTGCGCGACCGCGTGCTCGCCCGGCACGGGCGGGTGGACGGCGTGGTCTACAACGCCGCCAGCCGTCCGATGCGCAGCTTCGACGACGACCTCGCGGCCTGGAAGGACTCCATGGCGACCAACGCCACGGGGTTTTTCGCCGCCATCCGCACCTTCGGAGACGCCATGGCGGCGCGGGGCTCCGGCAGCCTGGTGAACATCGCCTCCCAGATGGGATCGGTCGGCATGAACCCCTGGCTCTACGAGGGCACGGCCATGGGGGCGCCTCCGGACTATTTCTTCCACAAGGGCGGCATGGTGAACCTCACCCGCTACCTGGCCTCGCACTATGGCGCGAAGGGCGTGCGGGTGAACGCCGTTTCCCCTGGCGGCATCTTCAATCCGGCCAAGCCGCAGGCGCCCGCCTTCCTCGAGCGCTACGGCAAGATGACGATGCTCGGCCGGATGGGCGAGGCCCGCGAGATCGCGGGCGCGGTCGTGTTTCTCCTGAGCGACGCATCCACCTACATCACCGGCGCCAATCTCGCCGTCGACGGCGGCTACACCGCCAAATGAAACCATGAGCCCCTGGCATTCACTGGCAGGCAAGACAATCTGGGTCGCCGGCGGCGCCGGCCACCTCGGTTCGGCAATAACGCGGGAACTCGACCGTGAGGCGGCGAAGGTCATCTGCATCGACATGCCCGGCAAGGCCGAGGCCCTGGTCGCCCGGGAGAAGCTGACGCGCACGATTCCCCTCTCCCGGGATCTTGCCGACACGGCGACGCTGCCCGCGTTCGTCGCGGAAACGATCGCCGCGCACGGCGTTCCCGACGGCCACCTTCACCTCACCTATGCCTCGTCGTCGGGGAAACGGCTCCACGAGCTGAGCGCCGCGGACTTTCAGCGCACCTTCGACCAGGCCCTTCCGGCGACCTTCGTCCTCTGCCGCGAACTGGCCGACGCGATGAAGCCGCTCGGCCGGGGCAGCATCGTCCTTTTCTCAAGCATGTACGGGGTGGTGTCGCCCGATCCCCGGATCTACCACGCGCCGATGGCGCCCAACCCGATCGACTACGGGGCGGCCAAGGCGGCCCTCCTCCAGATGTCGCGCTACTTCGCCGTGCACTACGGGCCCGCCGGAATCCGGTTCAACGCCATCACACCGGGACCCTTTCCCAATCCCGGCGTCCAGTCCGCCCACCCCTCGTTCATCGGCGACCTGGCAAAAAAGACCGCGCTCAACCGCGTCGGCCAGAATCCGGAGATCGTCGGCCCCGCCCTTTTTCTCCTGACCGACAGCGCCTCATTTGTCACCGGGCACACGCTCGCCGTCGACGGCGGCTGGACCGCCTGGTGAGTGGGGCCCGGCCCCCGGGTCAGGCCCTCGTCGTCGAGGGGATGCCGCGTTTTTCGAGCTGCGCCTTCAGGCTGGCCATGTAGCGGGCGTGGCCCTCCTCGTCGCGCACCGTCGAGGCGCCAAAGCAGAATGTCGCGACCGCGCGGCGATGCCGGCCCGATCGGTTCGTCCCGGTCCAGTGGATCGTCGCGCTGGAATGCGCCACCGCGTCGCCCGGCTGGAGCTCGATCGGGACCGCATCCACGGAAGCCGGATCGAACCCCTGCAGGCCCTGGCTGAAGCCGAGCACGCCGCTGGCGCCGTGCGGCCGGATTCCGAGCTTATGGGATCCCCGGGCGTACCACAGGCAGCCGTTCTCCCGGTCCACCGGGTCGATTGCGATCCAGATCCCGCAGGCCAGGTCGGGCTTCCGGTTCCAGTAGAATCCGTCCTGGTGGGCCGGCGTCGCATTTGCGTCGAAGGGCAGCTTGTCGAACCATTCCAGGCCCTGCGGCGCCGCCCCGTCTCGCATCAGGTGCGCCTGGACCGGCAGGTGCGGCCCATTCATGATGAAATTCGCGAACCAGGCGTCGTGGCGGTTCAGGGACTGCATCTTGCGCAGCGTCTCCGGACGGGAGTAGTCGTCGAAGAAGGCCTGGTCCCTGCTCAGCGTCGGGACGACGTCGCGGACGTAGCGGTCCAGATTTTCCCTCAGTTCCAGGAACTCCGGCGGCGAGAAGAGCCCGCGGACGACCACGAAGCCGTCCTCCTCATATCGCGCGCGCAGTCCGTCCAGGTCCAATGCGGGTTTCATGCCGCCCCAATTTGTAGTCGGACGGCGTCAGGCCGCCAGAAGTATAATTTCCGCCCTCGGCAACGTCGGCGGGTTTCACCCCATAGCCCCATTCGGCCTCCCGGCATAAGCTCCTGCGCGCCAATGCCGCCGCCAATCCAGCCGATTTCGGAGCGATTTCCCGCCTTGGAGGAACAGGAGGTCACGCTCACGTTTTACGCCCCCGAGGCCAGGGTGGTGCAGGTGGCCGGGACTTTCAACGGATGGCGCCCGGAGTCCAATCCGCTGAAACGCATGGAGTCCGGGGAATGGACCGCCCGGCTGGTCCTGAGATCGGGCCGGTATGAGTACCGTTTCGTCGTCGACGGCGTGTGGACCGAGGATCCGCGGTCCACGTTGCACACGCCCAACCCCCACGGGGGACTCAACTCAATCCTGAAGGTCCGGCTGGATGACAGGACCGAGCTCCTGTGACCAAGGGTGGGCCCATGAAATCCGCCGACCAACTCGAGCCGACGGTGTTCGTCATCTTTGGCGGCGCCGGCGACCTGACCTGGCGAAAGCTGATCCCCGCCCTATTCGACCTCGCGCAGGACCGAAGCCTGCCCGCGCAATTTGCGATTATCGCCGTGGACCGCATCAAGCTCGGGGACGACGCGCTGCGCCGCCGGCTGCACGAGGGCATCAACCGGTTCTCCCGCTTCGGAAAGGCCAAAGCCGCCGCCTGGAACCGGTTTGCGCCGCACATCCGCTACCAGCAGGGCGACTTCCAGAAGCCGTCGACCTACGCGGCCCTGGGCGCCCAATGCGCGAGCCAGGAAAGGCAATGGGGCACCAAGGCGCACCGCATCTTCTACATGGCCACCCCGCCAAGCCTCTTCGGCGAAATACCCAAGTATCTTGGCCGGGCCGGGCTCGCGCGCGACCGCAAATGGGCGCGGATCGTGATCGAGAAGCCCATCGGGTACGACCTGGAAACGGCCCTGGCCCTCAACGCCACCCTCGCCGCCAGCTTTGAGGAGTCCCAGATATTCCGCATCGACCATTACCTCGGCAAGGAGACGGTGCAAAACATCCTGGCGTTCCGCTTCGCCAACCCGCTCTTTGAGCCGGTGTGGAACCGCCGGTACATCGACTATGTGACCATCACCGTCGCCGAGGCCGAGGGTGTCGGGCACCGCGGGGGCTATTACGACCACGCCGGCGCGCTGCGCGACATGGTGCAAAACCACATGATGCAGCTTCTCTGCCTGGTGGCGATGGAACCGATGGTGTCCTTCGACGCAGACGAGATCCGCAACAAGAAGGTCGACGTGCTTCACGCGGTCCGCCCGATCCTGCCCAACGCGGTGCCGCCCTGCGCCGTGCGCGGGCAGTACGGGCCCGGCGAGGACACCGGCGGCGGGAAGGTCCGGGGCTATCGGGAGGAGGAGAATGTGGCGCCCAACTCCCCCACGGAGACGTTCGTGGCCCTCAGGCTCTTCCTCGACAATTGGCGCTGGCAGGACGTGCCCTTCTACCTGCGCACGGGCAAGCGCCTCCGCCGCCAGGCATCGGAGGTCTCGATCCAGTTTCGCGCCGTGCCGCACCAGTCGTTCCCGCCCGAGGCGTCGCTTGCCTGGCAGCCGTCCCGGCTCGTCCTTTCGATCCAGCCCGAGGAGGGCATCGTGCTGGGCTTTCAGGCAAAATATCCCGGACCGAAGGTGCGGCTCCGGCCGGTGGACATGCGCTTCAGCTATCGCGGGAGCTTCGACGCCCCCTCGCCCGATGCCTACGAAACGCTCCTGTGGGACGTGATGAAGGGCGACGCCACGCTCTTCATGCGCGCCGACCAGGTGGAGGCGGCCTGGAGGCTGCTGATGCCGCTGGTTGACGCATGGGGGGACATTCCGCCGGTTGATTTTCCCAATTACCCCGCGGGCGGCTGGGGACCGGAGTGCGTCCAGGAGCTGCTGGCGCCCGGGCACCGCTGGCCGCTTCCCACCGAACTGACGGGCTCCATCGCGAAACCGCGGATATCGCGATGAACCGGACCGCGCGAGGTCGCGCCGCAATCCCGGACAGCGGGCATCCGCATGAGTGACTTTCTCTTCGCCCGATCGCAGATGGCGATGTCGCTGGCCTTCCACATCGTCTTCGCGGCACTGGGCATCGGGATGCCGCTGCTCATGGTCCTGGCCGAGGGCGCCTACCTGCGCACGCGCAATCCCGTCTACCTCGAGCTCAGCAAACGATGGGCGAAGGGCACCGCCATCCTCTTCGCGGTGGGCGCGGTCTCCGGGACCGTGCTGTCCTTCGAGCTGGGCCTGCTCTGGCCGCGCTTCATGGCCGAGGCGGGGGCGATCATCGGAATGCCATTTTCCCTCGAGGGTTTCGCCTTTTTCACCGAGGCGATCTTCATCGGCGTCTATCTTTATGGCCGGACCCGCCTGTCCCCGCTGCTGCACTGGCTGGCCGGGGTGGTCGTCGCCGCCAGCGGCGTCCTCTCCGGAATCTTTGTCGTGGCGGCCAACGCATGGATGAATGCTCCCGCGGGCTTCACGTTCGCGGGCGGCCGGTTTACCGGGATCGACCCGGTTGCGGCCATGCTGAACCCGGCCACCCTTCATGAAGTCCTGCACATGACGCTCGCGGCCTTTGTCGCGACCGGTTTCGCGGTCGCCGGGGTGCACGCATTCTACCTGCTGCGGACCCCGGCGAGCCCCTTCCATCGCTGCGCACTGGGCCTGGCGCTGGGACTTGCGGGCGTGTGCATCCCCCTCCAGGTCGCCAGCGGCGACCTGAGCGCCCGCGTCGTCGGCCGGTTTCAGCCCGCCAAACTCGCGGCGATGGAGGCCCTCTACCGCACCCAGGAGAACGCGCCGCTGATCCTCGGCGGAATTCCCGACGACGGGGCGCGAATGACCCGCCTGGGCCTCACGATACCCCGCGGCCTGAGCCTTCTGCTCGGCGACAGCCCGGGCACCCGGGTCACCGGCCTGGAGGCGTTTCCGCGCGCCAACTGGCCCGATGTGCGGATCGTTCATTGGTCGTTCGACCTGATGGTCGCATGCGGCTTTGCGATGCTGGCCGTTGCCGGGTGGTCGGTCTGGCTGTGGTTGCGGCGGCGCCGGCTGGCGGAACATCGGCGGTTCCTGCGCGCGCTGGTCGCCGCCGGGCCCCTGGGCTTCCTGGCGATCGAGGCCGGCTGGGTTGTGACCGAGGTCGGGCGCCAGCCGTGGATCATCTACGGGGTGATGCGCACCCGGGAGGCGGTCACGCCGGTGCACGGGATCGCCGTTCCCTTCGCCGTCTTCACGGGTCTCTACGCCTTCCTGGGAGTCGCCGTTTTCTCCCTCCTGCGCGGCCAATTTCGAGAGACGGCCGGGACGGTTTCAACAACGCCGCCAGCCTGATCCCATGCTTGCGCCCGCAGCCGCCATTTCCCTCCTTCTTTCCCTGATCGTGTATGCGCTCACGGGGGGCGCGGACTTTGGCGGCGGGCTTTGGGATCTGCTGGCGTCCGGGCGGCGAGCGCAGGCGCAGAGGAAGGCGATTGCGGCCGCGATCGCGCCCATCTGGGAGGCCAACCATGTCTGGCTCATCCTCGTCGTCGTGGTGCTGTTCACCGCCTTTCCGGGCGGCTTTTCGGCGGTTATGACCGCGCTGAACATTCCGATCAGCGTGATGCTGGTCGGGATCGTGCTCCGCGGTTCCGCGTTCATATTCCGCAGCCACGACCCGCGGCCGGAGCCGGGGCGGCGGCATTGGAGCAGGCTGTTCGGCGGCGCGAGCGCGTTCACCCCCGTCATTCAGGGCGTGATCCTGGGCGCAATGGCCACCGGCCGGATTCGCGTGGCCGACGGGCGGGTGACGACGGGGGTTTTCGCCGGGTGGCTGACCCCCTTCGCGCTTTCCTGCGGCGTGTTTGCGCTGGGCCTGTTTGCCTTCCTGGCCGCCGTCTACCTGACGCTGGATACCCGGGGCGAGCCGGACCTGCAGGCCGATTTTCGGCGGAGGGCCCTCTGGTCCGGTTCGGCCCTCTGGCCGATGGCCGGGATCGTCTACCTCACGGCACGGTCGGGAGCGCCCGTTCTCTTCCACGGGTTGACGCGCTGGTGGGCCCCCCTGCTGCTCGCCGCGACCTGCCTTTGCGGGGCCGGCGCCCTTGGGGGCCTTTGGTTGCGGCGGTTTTCATTGGCGCGCATGGCCGCCGCGGGCCAGGTGGCGCTCATCCTCGCCGGATGGAGCCTGGCGCAATACCCCTGCCTGCTCACGCCGGATGTGACGGTGGCCAATTCCAGCGCGCCGGAGGTGACACTGCGCCTGCTGGCCCTCGCGCTCGCGGCCGGAGGCCTTGTGCTGCTCCCGTCGCTGGTCTTCCTTTTCCGCCTCTTCAAGGGCGACGGGCGCCGCCGGCCCTGAGGCCCGGCTTCCCCTACTTGTCGCCGACGGGCGGGCTGATTGCGGGGGGCACGGCGATCCCGAGCGCGGCGCTCAGGTCGATCTCGTGGTCCTGTTCCTGAATGATGATTCCCCGCAGGGTTTCGCTCAGCGCAAACTCCCCCATCGCCTCGGCCTGGCGGATGCGCTCCCGGTAGCGGCCCACCGTCGTCCGCTCGTTCTCCAGGTCCGCGCGCAGCATCTCGACCGGATCGTTCGAGGTCTTCACCGGCTTGGGTGCCACGGCGGGCATCCCGCCCAGGTAATCGACCTGCTTGGCGATCTTGATGGCGTGCTGCAGTTCCTCGGCGGCGTGCAGTTCCAATTCCCCGGCGATATCCGTGTAGGCGGCCCCCTTGAGCACCTGGCTATAGACCGTGTAGGCGATGATGGCCTGGTACTCCCCGGCCAGATCCTCGTTCAACAGTCCAATCATCTCCTTGCGGGTGATCGTTTGCGTCCCTGTCGTTGTTTCCGTTTTCATGATGAAGTGATCCTTAATCGGTGCTGTTCACGGCGAAGCCGACCTTGATGGTCACCTGCCAGCGAAGCGGCCTGCCCTTTTCGATGCTGCCCCGCGTCTCGACCACCTGAAACCAGCTCAGGTTCCTGATGGTCTTGTTCGCGCGTTTTATGGCCTTGGCGACGGCGTCCTCGATCGACGCCGTTGATGTGCCGGTCAATTCGACCAGCTTGTAGACGTTGTCCTTCATGCTCCCCTTTGAATCGGCTTTTTGTGCAGGGGCGATGCCGGATGAAATTCCGGGAAGGCCAGCACCGCCTCGACAGACCCCAGCGCGGAGTTGGCAAGCGTCCTCGCCTCGTGGTAGCGCGTCACAAAATCCTCCTGCAGGATGCGAAAGCGCGCGCACAGCCCGCGGATGATTTCGGCGGACCGGCTGGTGGTCAGGTCGTCGAGGATGGCCGTGGCCTCCAGGTGGAGGGCCTGCAATTCCTCGAGGCGGCTGCTGAGCGGACGGAGTTCCGTTGGCGGGGAAGGATGAATCGGCGGACTTTGCCCGCCCGGGGAGATTTTTCTCATGGGCGGAGCATACACCCGCCGTCCCGCCCCAGCTATGGGGTCTTACCCTGCGGGCGTCGGTCCGCCAAGCGCCGCGGCCGCCCACAAAAAACCGGCTCTCCCCCATCCACGAGGGCGAGCCGGCCTTGCCCGTTGGGGCGACTGACGTTCACTACCCAATCTGTCCCAAAATCCTCCTATATCGCGGATTCCCCGGTTTCTCCCGTTCGGATCCGGATCACTTCCTCGAGGGGAAGGACGAAGATCTTGCCATCGCCGATCTTGTCGGTCTTGGCGGCCTTGATGATCACGTCCACGACCTTGGCCACGACGGCGTCGGGAACGGCTATCTCGAGCTTCGCCTTCGGGACGAAGTCCACCGTGTATTCGCTGCCGCGGTAGACCTCCGTGTGGCCCTTTTGCCGGCCGAAGCCGTTGACCTCGGTGACCGTCATGCCGTCGACACCGGAGGTGCTGAGGGCCGCCTTCACTTCGTCGAGCTTGAAGGGCTTAATGATCGCGATGATTAGCTTCATGGGAATCTTTCTTTAGGGTTATTAGTGCGTTGAGCTGCGGGTGTCGGGATAGGCGGTGCCGCCGTGCTCGTGGAGGTCCAGGCCCTCGATCTCGATCTCCTTGGCGACCCGGAGGGTCCCGGTGGCCTTGACCGCGTACATGAGCACCATCGCGACCGCGAAGACCCCGATGCCGATGGCCGCGTTGCCGATGAACTGGGCGACCAGCTGGTCGGTCCCGCCTCCGTAGAAGAGGCCCTTGACGACCGCGCCGGCGGAATTGTCCGCCCCGGTGGGGGTCGGCGCGCCGAACTGGCCCGTAGCGAAGAGACCCAGGCTCAATGTGCCCCAGATGCCGCAGGCGCCGTGGACAGGCCACGCCCCGCAGGGATCGTCGATCCGGAGGTACTCAAGGAGGTCGGTGGCGAGGATGACAATCACACCGGCCACCGCGCCCAGGATGATGGCCCCGAGCGGGGACACCCAGTAGCACGGGCAGGTGATGGCCACCAGGCCGGCGAGCAGGCCGTTGACGGTCGCCCCGCAATCCCACTTCTTGGATCGGGGATAGACGAAGATCAGGGCGCCGAGGCCGCCGGCGCAGGCCGCGAGGGTCGTGTTGGCCGCGACCCGGGCGACGCCGGCGATGTCCATGGCGGACAGCGTGCTGCCGGGGTTGAATCCGTACCAGCCGAACCACAGGATGACCGCGCCCACGGAGGCGATTGTCATGTTGTGGTAGGGCATGGGCCCGCCGCCGTCGCGCTTGAACTTGCGGCCCAACCGCGGGCCCAGGACGATGGCGCCGGCGAGGGCGATCATGCCGCCGATCGTGTGGACGACGGTCGAGCCGGCAAAGTCATGAAAGGGCGCGGCTTTCCAGAAGGGTATCGAATTGAGCCAGCCGTCCGGACCCCAGGCCCAGTGGCCGAAGATCGGGTAAAGGAATCCGCTGACCCCGATGCTGTACCAGAGATCGCCCCAGAACCCGGTGCGGCCCAGCATGGCGCCGGAGGTGATCGTCGAGCAGGTGTCGGCGAAGGCGAACTGGAAGAGGAAGAACGCCAGGGTGGCGACCCCCGTCGATTCATAGGTGTCCGGCAGGTTCTGCAGGCAATACCAGGAATGGCCGGCGGCGTCGCCCCAGCCGATCAGGCCGTTGCCGTGGCCGAACATCCAGGCGAAGCCCCAGGCGTAGAAGAGGATCCCGCACAGGCAGGTGTCGACGATGCCTTCCAGCAGCACGTTGACCGTTTCCCGTTCCCGCGCGAAGCCGGCCTCAAGGAACATGAAGCCGGCCTGCATGAAGAACACGAGGAAGGCCGTCACGAGCACCCACATGGTGTTGATCGGGCTGCAGTAGGGAGGATCCGGGGGTGTCGCCGGGGCGGCAGGGACGGCGGCCGCGGCCGGTGCGGCGGGAGCGGCCGCAGCCGGGGC
>CAITEC010000133.1 GCA_903891325.1 uncultured Opitutaceae bacterium | reverse complement strand
GCTCCCGCCGCTGGCGCCAAGCCCGGCGCAGCCCCGGCAGCCGGCGCCGCCAAGGCCGCAGCACCCGCCGCCGGCGCCAAGCCCGCCGCGGGAAAGAAGTAGCCGCCCGGGGGGGCGCCACCGCGCGCCTGCCACCCCTTTTCACTGTTCTTTGAGTCATGACCATTTCGCTTGTAGCCGGCCTGGGAAACCCGGGCCGGGAATACGCGAACACCCGCCACAACCTGGGGTGGTCGGTCGTCGAGGCGCTGGCGCGAAAGCACCGGCTCGCCTGGCGCGCCGAGCCCCGTTTCGACGCGGATGTCGCCCGCTGGGACAGGCCCGGCGGCGCCACCCTCTGGCTTCTCAAGCCGCTGACGTTCATGAACGACTGCGGCCGGGCCGTCGGGGCGATGGCGCGGTTCCACAAGCTCCCGGCCCCCGCCGTTGCGGTTGTCTATGACGACCTTGCGATCGACCTGGGCCGCCTCAAGGTATCGATCACCGGCAGCGCCGGCGGCCACAACGGGGTCGCCAGCCTCCTGGAGCACCTGGGGGACGGATTCGCCCGGTACCGGATCGGCATCGGGCCGAAGGCCCCGGCGGAAATGGACCTCAAGGACTACGTCCTCGCAAATTTCACTCCCGAACAACTTACTATAATACAGCAAAAACTCGAATTTTACCTTCAAGGACTGGAGGAGCTGCTCGCCAGCGGCGCCGACCAGGCCATGAACCGGCTCAATCGCAAGGAACCAACATGAAACCCACGCAACGCAACTACCGCGCGACCTTCATTCTCGACAACCGGGGCAAGGAAGACTCCCCCGAGGCGATCATCGAGGGCGTCAAGAAGGACATCGCCGCCGTCAAGGGCGAGGTCAGCGCCGTCGAGAACCTCGGGCGCAAGGACTTCGTGCGGGTAACCGACCGGAAGTTCACCGGCGGATCCTACGTGCAGATCGCCTTCAGCGCCCCGCCCGAGGCCCCCGCGCAGCTCAAGGAGCGCCTCCGGCTCAACCAAAGCATCTACCGCACCTTCGTCGAGTCCGCCTGACGGACCCGCCGGCGCACCACCCATGGCCTACCTCAACAAAGTCTTCATCATCGGCAACCTGACCCGGGATCCCGAGCTGCGGGTGACGCCGAAGGGAACCGCCATCTGCCAGTTCGGCATCGCGGTCAACCGCCAGTTCAAGGACGAGTCGGGCGCGACGCGCGATGAGACGACCTTTGTGGACATCGAGGCGTGGGGCAAGCAGGGCGAGCTGGTCTCCAAGTACCTGACCAAGGGAAGCCTCGCCATGGTCGAGGGCCGGCTGAAGTTCGACCAGTGGGAGGACAAGCAGACAGCGCAGAAGCGCAGCAAGCTGAAGGTCGTCCTCGAGAACGTCCAATTCCTTTCCAGCCGCGGGTCCTCCGGCGGGGGCCAGCCCCAGCAGGCCCCCGGCGACGCCCCTGCGACCGACCGTCCCGCCGCTCCGGCCCCCGGCCAGGACAAGGCGGACGAGGACGTTCCCTTCTGAAGGCTGAGACCTGAAACCTGAAACCTGAAATTTCTCCAATCCCACCATGGCTACTCAAGAAATCCTGCTCATCAAGCCCGTCGACAACCTCGGCGGCGAGGGCGACCAAGTCAAAGTCCGCGCCGGTTACGCGCGCAATTTCCTGCTTCCCCGCGGCGTCGCGGTCCCGCTGACCAAGTCCAACCGCAAGCAGGTTGACGCGCTGAAGAAGCGCCGCGCGGTCCGCGAGACCGAGGAACTCGCCGGCGCCCAGGCCCTGGGCCAGAAGCTCGAGAAGACCGCGCTCGCCTTTGCCGTCAAGACGGGCGAGGGCGGCAAGATGTTCGGCGCGATCACCGCGGCGGACGTGCACGAGAAGATCACCGCGGCCGGCTTCACGATCGACCGGAAGCGGATCCACCTTTTCACGCCGGTGAAGACCCTGGGCAAGCACACCGTCAAGGTGAAGCTCCACCCCGAGGTCACGGTCGAGCTCTCCTTCGACGTCGTCTCGGAGAACCCGATTGTCGCCCCGGTCGATCCGACCAAGACCGACGAGAAAAAGGGCGAGTTCAGAAGGTAATGCATGGCTGAGCAGACCACCTCTCCGGGCCTGGGCCGGGCTCCCCCGCACAGCCTGGAGGCGGAGGAATACTTGCTGGGATGCTGTCTGCTCGACGGGGCTGATACGATCGCGCGCTGCCTTGAGTCCAAGCTGCCGGGCGACGCGTTTTATTCGCCGGCAAACCGGCTGATCTACGAGAAGCTGGGCGAATTGTACCAGAAGAACCCGCCCGTCGATGTCGCGGTCCTCGCCGAGGAGCTGAAGACCTCGCGGCAGCTCGACTCGATCGGCGGCTACGCCTACCTGGCCAAGCTCGGGGCGAGCATACCGACGACCGCGCAGGCGCAGTATTTTATCGAGAAGGTCCGCGAGCTCTACCTGCTCCGGGAGCTGATCAAGGTCGCGACGGTGACCGTCGAGAACTGCCTGAATTACACCGGGGGCCTCCCGGAGTTCATCGACAAGGTCGAACAGGACGTCTTCCGGATCACCCAGGACCGGATTTCCGACTCGGCCAAGCCGATGAAGGACCCGACCAAGGAGGCCATGAACGTCATCACAAAGATGATGATGAAGAAGGGCGAGCTGACGGGTGTTTCCTCGGGCTTCAAGGACCTGGACGTGCTCACCTGGGGATTCCAGCGCCAGGAAATGATCGTGATCGCCGCGCGCCCCTCGATGGGCAAGACCTCCTTCGCCCTGAACATCGCGGAGGCCGCAGCCCTTCCCAAGAAGGGCGATCCGGTTCCCACGCTCGTCTTTTCCCTCGAGATGAGCGCCGGCCAGCTCGCGCTTCGCATGCTTTGCTCGCGGGCCCGGGTCAACCTGAAGTTCCTCAGGGAGGGCCTGCTCTCAAAGACGGGCGACGACTACAGCCGGTTGGTGGCCACCGCCGACGAGTTCACGAAGGCGCCGATCTTCATCGATGATTCCAGCCACCTGTCCATCATGGAGTTGCGCGCGAAGGCGCGCCGGGTCCAGGCCCGTCACAAGCTTGGGCTGATCGTCGTTGACTACCTGCAGCTCCTCAGCCCGACCGACGGCCAGGCCCCCCGCGAGCAGCAGGTCGCCGAGGCGTCCCGCGGACTAAAGGCGCTTGCGAAGGAACTTGATGTCCCCGTCATTGTATTAAGTCAGCTTAACCGCTCGTCCGAAAAGGAGAACCGCGCCCCAAAGCTCGCTGATTTGCGCGAATCCGGATCGATCGAGCAGGACGCAGACGTAGTAATCATGCTTTCCCGACCCAAAGACGCCGACGAAAAATACCAGGTGGCAGCCGATTCCGCCGAGTTAGTCGTTGCCAAGCAGCGGAACGGGCCGGTAGGAGAGTTGCGTCTAACCTTCCTTCGCGACATTACCCGATTTGAAAATTATGCCCAGTAACCCCTTAGGCAGGGCTGCCACACCATTCCTTGTCATTGGGCTCCTGCTGGTTGCGTTTCTGGGATCGCTCCGGGCGCAGTCCGGGCCGGCCACGGGCGCCCTTGCGCTCCCCGGTGCCGGGGACCGCGTCGGCACGCTGACCGTCAAATTTGTCGGCACGGCGAACGTCAATGAGCAGATCGTGCGGGCCAACATGCAGTTGCACGACGGCGGGCCCCTGGACGACACCATATTCGACCGCGATATCCGCAACCTCTACAAGACGGGGCTTTTCGAGCTGATCGAGATCAAGCGCGAGCAGCTCGACGAGCACACCTACAACCTCGTGGTGGAGGTCACCCCGAAGTACCGCGTGCTGGCCGTCCGCTTCGAGGGGAATGTCGGGCTGAAGACCAAGAAGCTCATGGAGCAGGTCAAGACCAAGCCCAACACCGCGCTCGACGAACGCCAGGTGAAGGAGGACTCCGAGAAGCTCCGCGATTTCTACGAGAAGGTCGGCTACAACGCCGTGTCGGTCACCTACCGCATCGACCGGGACCGCAGCACCGGGTTCGGGGCGGTCGTCTTCCAGATCAAGGAGGGCGCCAAGGTCAAGATCGCGAACGTCATCTTCCTCGGGAATCATCACTTCAAGAGCAGCAAGCTCAGGACCGTGATCCAGACCCGCCGCTGGTGGATGTTCTCATGGCTGACCGACTCCGGGCGCTTCCAGGACGACCAGTTCCAGGACGACATGGACACGCTGCGCCAGTATTACCAGGACCACGGGTACCTCGACGTGGAGGTCCCGCAGGACCAGGTGCTCTTCGACTACCCGAACCGCACCCACATGATCATCACGATCACGATCAACGAGGGCCGCCAGTACCACGTCGGCGACATCAACTTCACCGGCAACAAGGTCCACTCCTCGGCCCTGCTCAAGCGGGTGATCAGGAACAAGGCGGGGGCCGTCTTCTCACCGTCGAGGCTCGAGAAGGACGTCAGCCGGCTGGAGGACTTTTACGGCAAGGACGGCTACCTCAGCCAGGTCGAGGGCGGCACGCGCGTCCACCTCCTGCGCAAGCCCAACCTGACAACGGGCAACATCGACATCGAGTACCAGATCGACGAGGGGCAGCGATTCAACGTCGAGTCGATCACGATCGAGGGCAACACGAAGACCAAGAGCACGGTGATCCTGCGCGAGCTGGCGCTGGGGCCGGGCGATGTTTTCAACACCCTGGCGGTCAAGGTGAGCAAGCTGCGGCTCGACAACACGCGCTTCTTCGACAACGC
The DNA here is from genome assembly GCA_903891325.1 of uncultured Opitutaceae bacterium. Lineage (GTDB taxonomy): Bacteria > Verrucomicrobiota > Verrucomicrobiia > Opitutales > Opitutaceae > Palsa-1447. The sequence continues at coordinate 27,298 of CAITEC010000133.1, read as the reverse complement.
CGACGTCACCCCCGAGGACACGAACATCCCCGGCCGCGAGAACCTGCGGATCGCCGTGCGGGAGGGCAAGACCGGGAACCTGACCTTCGGCGCCGGGTTCAGCACCCTGGAGGGGGCCGACGTCTTCGCGGAGATATCGCAGTCCAATTTCGACCTTTTCAACCGGCGTTCCTTCTTCCAGGGAGACGGGCAGAAGTTCCGCATCCGTCTGGAGGTGGGGGCCCTCACCAACCAGATCGACGTGTCGTTTGAGGAGCCCTGGCTCTTCCAGAAGATGCTCGACCTGGGTGTCAGCTTCTTCCGCCAGGCCAACGACTACGTCAGCACCTACTACAACGAGGTGGACCTGGGTAGCACCGTCTCGCTTCGCAAGCGGCTCTTCGAGCTGATCGACGCCACGATCCAGTACGAGTTTGAGGTCATCGAGATCAAGGACGTGAGCGCGGCGGCCTCGCCGATCATCCTCGCGGCCGCGGGCAACACCACCGAGTCAAAGGTCTCGCTGAACCTGACCCGCAATACCGTGGACAAGCTCATCAACCCGACCGCCGGCAACAAGCTGAGCCTGACCACGACGCTCGCCGGCGGACCCTTCGGCGGCCAGGCCAACTACTACAAGGTCGAGTTTATGGGGACCCAGTTCTTCCCGGTGTTCCAGACCCTCTCCCAGGTTGTCGAATTCATAGGGCACGCCGGTGTGATGGACAATTACGGCGCGTCCACCACCGTTCCCTACTTCGACGCGTTCTACCTTGGCGGCCCGGAGGACCTTCGCGGCTTCCAGTACCGTGCGGTCAGCCCGCGGGATTCCTACGGCGAGCCCATCGGCGGCAAGACCTACGGCTTTTTCTCGACGGAATACTCCTTCGACGTCATCAGCCCGATCCGGCTGGCTGTGTTTTACGACGTGGGCTTCGTCAATCCCGGCGCCTACGACTTCAACGTGAACAATTACCAGGACGACTACGGGATCGGGCTTCGCATGTTCATCATGGGCGCCCCCCTTCGCCTTGACTACGGCGTCCCGATCCGCGGGGACAACTACGCGCCCAACAAGACCGGCGGGCAGTTCAACTTTGACTTTGGCACGCGTTTCTGAGAAACCTTCCCCTCACTTTACCGGTCAAACCGATCCACAATGAACAAACTCATCAAGACACTAACCGCCGTCGGGGCGTTCTGCGCAGCCTCGCTTTTCGCCCATGCCCAGGCGGGCCCCAAGATCGCGATCATCGACATCGCGAAGATCTACGACAGCCACTACGAGACGGTTGCCCAGAACTCGAAGCTCAAGATGGACGCCCAGAAGGTCCAGGAGCAGATCGACCTGATGAACAAGGAGGGCGAGAGCCTTGTTGAGCAATACAAGGGCCTCCAGGACCAGGCGAAGGACCCGACCGCCACCAACGAAGCCAAGGCCAAGATCCAGGCCGAGGCCAACGACATCGGCCGGCAGATCCAGCAGAAGCAGAAGGACATCACCGACCTTTCGACCCAGGCCAGGGACAAGTTCCGGCAGCGCATGGAGACCTTCCGGACCGCGATGCTCCAGCAGATCACCCGCATCGCCACCGAGGTGGCCAAGCAGAACGGCGCCACCCTCCTCATCGACAAGTCCGGCCCGACCCTGATCGGCATTCCCCCGGTGATCTACGCCGACGCCTCCTATGAGATCACCGACCAGGTGATGGCCGAGATCAACCGCCAGCGCCCCGCCGGCGCGACGGATGCGGCCCCGGCCCCCGCGCCGAGCCCCTCCTCCTCGTCCTCTTCCTCCTCCGGATCGGATTCCTCGGCTCCGAAGATCGTCGTCCCCGGAATCACCCCGCAGTAAGGGCGGAACCTGTTTTTTAACGAAAGCCCCGTCCGGATGACGGGGCTTTTTTGCGGCCCAGCACTACCGGGTTGCGCACGGCCGGGAAGATTCAATAGCCTGCACAAATGGAGATCGCCTTCGCCCCCGATGAAATCGCCGGCATCGTGAGCCCGGTCGGAGCGCGCGGTGGCACCTCCGAGACGGTCCGCGGGATCGCCGCCCTAGCGGCCGCGCAGCCCGGGGACCTTTCCTTCCTGGGCAACTCAAGGTATCGGCCCCAGGTGGCCCTGTCGCTTGCGTCGGTAATATTCGTGCCGACGGACTATGCGGGAGATCCGCGGCCCAACCAGCTCTACCTGGTCGTCGACAACCCCTCGGTCGCGCTGGCCCGGGTCTGCGCCCGGATCGAGCAGGCGCTCTGGCCGAAGCCGGCCCCCGGCGTCCACCCGGCCGCCAGCGTCGCCCCGGGGGCCCGGATAGCGGCCAGCGCCACGGTCGGCCCGCTGTGCGTGGTCGAGACCGGTGCGGTCATCGGCGAGCGCGTGCACCTCCAGGCAAGCGTCTTTGTCGGCCGCGCGGCGCGGATTGGCGCCGACTGCTGGCTGATGCCCGGCACGGCTGTGGCCGCCGAGTGCGTGCTGGGCGACCGGGTTCGCCTCCAGCCGGGGGCGATCGTCGGGGCCGACGGCTTTGGATATGAGTTTGTCGGCGGCCGTCACGAGCGGGTCCCGCAGCTGGGCGGCGTCGTGCTTGGTGACGACGTCGAGATCGGCGCCAATACCACGATCGACCGCGGCCGATTCACCAGCACGACGGTCGGGGAGGGCACGAAAATCGACAACCTGGTCCAGGTCGGGCACAATGTCGTGATCGGCCGCCACTGCATGATCATCGCACAGACGGGAATCTCGGGGAGCACGACCCTCGAGGATTACGTGGTCCTCGGGGGGCAGGTCGGGACGGTCGGCCACATCACGATCGGCCGCGGCACGAAGGTGGGAGCGAAGTCCGGCGTCAACCACAGCCTGCCCGCAGGCACGTCGGTCTTCGGTAATCCCAGCCTTCCCTATATGCTGGAACAGCGCCTCAAGATCCTGCACCAGCGGCTTCCCGAGCTCTTCAAGCGGGTCGGAGCCCTTGAATCGCGGCTGGGCGGGCCCGTCGGGAAGCCCGAGTAGGCCCGGCGATGCTGCAATCCCTCAATATTCGCAACCTGGCCCTCCTCGAGGCGGTCAGCCTCGACTTTGAGGCCGGCTTCACGGCGGTCACCGGGGAGACCGGCGCGGGCAAGAGCATCCTCCTGGGCGCCCTCAGCCTCCTGGCCGGCGAGCGCGCGGACAAGACGATCATCCGTCAGGGCGCGCCCGGCTGCGAGGTCGAGGCCTCCCTGTACTTTTCATCCCCGGCGGGCATCGACGCGGTCCTGGCCGACCTGGGCCTTCCCGCCTGCGAGGACGGCCTGCTCATCCTGAAGCGGAGCGTCCCGCGTGAGAAGGCGCCCCGGATCTCGGTGAACGGCGGCCTGGCCACGCTGGCCGCCCTCCAGCGGCTCGGGGAACTGTGGATCGATTTTCACGGGCCGAGCGAGCCGCGCCGGCTCCTGAAGGACTCCTGCCAGCTCGAACTCCTCGACCTGTTCGGGCGCAATTCCGGGGCGCTTGAGGCCTACCAGGCGAAGTACCGCGCGTGGCGCGCGCTCCTGGCCGAGCGGGACCGGGTCGCCGGCGAGGAGCGGCTCTCTCCCGACCAGATCGAGTTCTCGCGCACGCAGCTGGCGAGGATCGAGTCGCTCGAGCTCACCGACGAGGCGATCGAGTCACTCGAGCGGGACTTCCAGCGGATGAGCCGCTCCCAGGAGCTGATCGGGATCGCGGAAACGCTCGCCGGTGGACTGACCGGCGAGGAGGGCATCCAGGAGAGGCTCGGCGCGCTCCTCCGCGAGTCCCGCAGGCTGGAGGGCCTGGATCCGGCGAGCGGCGAACTGGCCGGCCGGCTTGCCGCGGCGGCGGTCGAGCTCAACGAGCTGGGAGGGGAGTTCGCCGCCCTGGGCCAGAAGCTTCACTTTGACCCGGCGCACGCCGAGGCGCTGGCCGAAAAGATGAACGCGTGGCTGGAGGTCCGGCGCAGGCACGGCGGCGACCTATCCTCCGTGATTTCCGCGCGGGAGGACCTGCGGGCCCGCCTGGCGCGGCAGGGCGACCTGGCTGGCGCGATCGCCCGCCTGGAAAAGCAGGCCGCGGAGGCGGAGAAGGCCGCGCGGAAGGACGCGCAGGCGCTCCGGGTGCGCCGCGAGGCGGCGGCGAAGGAGCTCGGACGCGCGGCGTCCGGCGCGATCGCCGAGCTGGGATTCCAAAAGGCGGATTTCCGCATCCGGATCACGCCCCTTGAGTCCTTGGGCCCGACCGGCGACAGCGGCTGCGAGTTCCAGTTTTCCCCGAACGCCGGCGAGCCGCTGCTGCCGCTCAACCGCGTTGCCTCCAGCGGGGAGCTTGCCCGCGTGATGCTCGCCCTCAAGGCGGTCCTCGCCGACCTCGACGGCGTCCCGCTGCTCGTCTTCGACGAGGTGGACGCGAACGTCGGCGGCGAGATCGGCCGGGTGGTCGGCGAGAAGATGGCGGCGATAGGGAAGAGCCACCAGGTACTCTGCGTCACCCACCTGCCGCAGGTGGCCGCGCAGGCGACCTGCCACCTGGTGGTCGCCAAGGACCAGACCGGGGAGCGCGCCGTCGTCTCAATTGCGCCGATCCAGGCCAGCCGGAAGGCGCGGGTGGCCGAGCTGGCGCGGATGCTCGGCGACCGCAGCGCGAAGAGCGCCCTCGCGCATGCCGAGCAGCTCCTCGGGCGCTGACGGTCTTGTCCGATGTAGCCGGGGGTCCCAGACCCCGGTGTCTGGGGTCGTATATCTGATTTCCGATCCCCGTCCTCCAGAAGGCCGGTCCCGGGGTCTGGGACCCCGGCTACATCGAACCGAGCCGCGCGGCGTTATTATCAGGCCTTGAGCGCGGCGGCGCTCCGCCACTTGGCCAGGGGGAGATTCGCGACGGCGATCAGGGCGAGCTGGATCGCCACGAAGAGCGTGAGCATCTGGAAGGCGGCCTCCGTGAAACCGTAGCTGTGCAGGCCCACGCCGAGCATGTTGACCCCGAACCAGCTCCAGCTTGTCACGATGTTCCCGAAGAGCGCCAGGCACATGAGGCCGCGCTGGCGGATCATCCCGCCCCAGCGCGCGTGCAGGATCAGCGCGTTCCAAAGGACGATGATCAGGGCGCCGTTCTCCTTCGGGTCCCAGCCCCAGAACCGGCCCCAGGACTGGTCGGCCCAGATCCCGCCCAGGACCGTCCCGACGAAGCTGAAGAGGGTGGCAAAGCAGACGATGCCATAGACCATCCGGGCGAGCGAATCGGCGGTGGCGCGGTCGAGGGAGCGCGTGAAAACCCCGCGCAGGACGTAGATGATCGCCAGGAACCCGGCGAGGAGCGTGGAGGCGTACCCGGAGGTGACGACGACGACGTGGGTGGAGAGCCAGAAGTTCGAGTCGAGGACCGCGCGCATCATCTCGAGGGTGTCGCCGCCGAGGGCCAGGTAGTGGGCGATCACCAGGGTCGCGAACCCAATCAGGCTGCCGGCCACCGTCCCGATCGCGTTGCGATAGACCCGCTCGAGGATCAGGCAGAGGCCCGCCGATCCCCAGCCCACGAAGAGCGCGGAGGAATAAAGGTTGGTGACCGGGGGGCGCCCCCCCATCCACATCCGCAGGATGATTCCGGCGGTCGCCAGCAGCCAGGCGAGGGTGAGCAGCTGGAAGGCGGCCCGGCCGAGGCCCTCGGGCCACCTCAGCCAGGAGAATATCCCCAGGAGGAAGGCGAGGACGTAAAGAAACATGCTCGAGGAAAACGGAGCGGCCGCGTTGAAGCGGGCCTCCGCGGCGCATTTTCGCAGCTGGGAGTTGAGCCGGACCGCCATGTCGCGGCGGTACAGGGAGGTGACGGTGTTGAATTGCCCCGCGTTTTGCGCGCGCCAGGCCGAGCCCATCCCGGCATAGGCGAGGACGCTCGCGTTCACGCTTCCATTGCCAAATGCCTCGAGGACACCCTGGCCGGCCGTCGACCACGTATTTGGGTCTGCGGCGCCGGGCTCCGGCGGTATCGTCAGGATATTCGTGGCGTCGGAGAGCGCCAGGTAGCGCTTGCCCATTTCGAGCATCGCCTGGGCCAGGTCCTCATTATGCGGCTTCCCCGCCTCCTTGGCCCGGACCGCGTCCACTCCCGCGGGGATCGCGTCCTGGAAGCGGAAGAGTTCAGCCAGAAAGTCCGGTGAGTCGGGCGGCTGGAGGGCGTGCCGGAGGGCCTGGTAGAGGGCGAGGTTCTCGTGGAGCTGGAGGACGGCCCGCTGGAACCGGGTCCTGAGCTGGGTGTCGATCGGGTCGGCGAGCTTTGCCTGGCTCTCGATCGCCGGAAGGTAGGGGGCGACCTCCCGGTAGCTGAAGCGGCGGTAGTGCGAGGGCAGGAAGCCGAGCTGGGCCATCGTCCGCTCGATCGCGGGAAGGGCGGGAGCCAGCTTCCGGTACGCGAACCCGCCCAGGCGCGAGTGCCCGTGGCTAAACCACGCCGTGTACTGGGAGAGGGGGCGGTCGTAGCTGATCGCGAGGTTCTGCTCGTTCCGGCCGATCAGCGAAAGCAGGTCGGAGTCGTCGATCGTGAGGACCCGGTAACCGTCGGCGACGTCCGGCCGGTAGAACATGTCGAGCAGCCAGCCCGACGGGGAGAGCGGCTCGGTGTTGTCCTCGCCCAGGACCGTGCTGGCGTCGTCGGCGAAGACCGTCTGGACGCCGGACATCTGGAGAAGCGAGGTACGCGCGAGCGTGTCCATCGGCTTGACGCGGCCGTTCGCCAGCACGGGAAGCCGGCCGAATCCGTTGATGTCAAAGGACCCGGGATTGGGATGGGGCAGGAGCGTGAGGCCGATGAAGGCCGCGCCGAGGATCAGACCGAGCCAGGGGAGGATGCGCTTCATGGGCGGGCCTCCGCGGGTGCCGCCGCCGCACCGCGCCTCCGCCGTCCGAAGGCGGCGAGGTGCTGGCCGAACTGAAGGACCAGCCCCAGCGCCATCATCGTGCAGGCGATGTAGGGCATCAGCCAGCTCGGGTTGCGGACGACCTGGAGGACGGTTGTCCGGTCCTCGTTGGCGAAACTCTTCTGGTAGAAAGTCAGCCCGGCGGAGCGCATCGGGTTGTTCATGTAGATCAGGACCTCCCGCCCGGAGCCGTCCGCGGCGTTCACCCGGACCTTGCTCGAGAAATTCTTCGGGATGTCCGTCCCCGGGTAGATGTCGTGGCTGAATTTGAGGAGCGTCAGCGAGAAGGGCAGGTAGCGGCGCTGGAAGCGCATTGAGATCTTCCAGTCGCGGCCGCCGTAGGAGAAGTGCTGCGGCATGCCCAGGTCGGGCGACACGAGCCAGGTCCCGAGGGATCCCTCCGGGGCGATCAGCTCGAGCGAGGCGGCGGGGATGTTCCGCTCCTCCTCCTTGGAGGTAATCGCCAGGGGCGTGACGGAGATCTGCGAGCCCATGCCCTGGGTTGCGGGTGAGGGCGGGGCCCCCGCCGCGTCCCGGCGCATCTCAAGCGAGGCGTTGGGGTAGTAGAGCCGCGGCACGACGCGGAAGGGCAATCGGGGGTGCTGGACCGCCTCGTTTGCCGCGATCACCGACTCGGGGATCGCGACCACGTCGTCGAACTTCGGGTCGGTCGCGTCCGTGATGGCAACCTCGTTGTAGCGCTCGCTCTCCGCGTAGTTCTTCGTCTGACCGCCGTCCAGCGAGGTGTCAAAATCCTCCTGCCAGAGCCCGCTGAGCAGTTCGCCGAGGAGCAGAAGGATCAGGCCGGTGTGGGTGAGCCAGATCCCCGCCTTTTTCCAGCCGAGCCGGAAGCGCGAGAGGTGCGCGGCCACCAGGTTGACCAGGAGGAAACCGCCGATCAGGTAGCCGCCGGGAAAGATCGGGACCTGCAGGGCGGTGCCCGGGATGGCCGCAAAGATCAGGATGCTGTGGAAGAACTTCTCATGGACACCCCAGACCCCGAGGTCGGTCTGGGCGAGGGTCGCCCAGAAGATCAGGACGATTCCCAGCGCGAGGAGCGCGACGGTGAGCTTGAGCGAGACGAAGAAGTCCCGGATCAGGCCGAGGGCGCCGCTCATGGTCCGGCGGGCCTGACGGTCCGGAGGAAGGCGACGAATGCCGGCTTGCTGGATGCGACCAGGGCGTCGGTCCCGGTCAGCTTGAAAAACCACGTGCTGTCCCCGAGGGGGACGATGGCGCCGAGGATCCGCTTTGATCCGTCGGGGCTCGCGGCGTCGACCAGCGTCAGCTGCAACCCGCCCTGGGAGGGGGAGGTGACCGCCCCGGCCAGTTCCGCGTCGCCGAGGGGAGGCAGCTGCACCTGCCCGCGCCAGCGGTTCACGTTGGCGAGCAGGCCGCCGACGTCACCGGGAAAGGCGGTTATCGAGAGGTCGCCCGCGTCGCCCCCGGCCCCGGCGAGCGCGTAGCTGCCCTTGCGCATGGCGGAGGCCGGCTTCGCGGTCCATCCGGAGGGGGCCGTCCATGCCAGGCCGGCGCCCGACGAGGTCGGGACGGCAGTATCGGCCATAGCGGCGCCGCCAGCGGGCGCCGGTGCGGCGGAGGACGGCTCCGCCGCGGCTTGGCCCGAGGCCTTGATCGTCTTCAGGAAATCAAGGAATCCGGGCTTGGCGGACGTGATGAGGGCGCTTGAGCCGGTGAGCTTGAAAAACCAGCAGCTGTCGCCAAAGGGGACGATCGCTCCCAGGATCCGCTTTGCGCCGCCCGGCGCGGAGAAATCCACCACCGTGACCTGAAGCCCGTTTTCCGGGACGGTCGTGACCGCCGCGGCGAGATCCGCGTCGGCGAGGGGAGGGAGCTGCACCTGGCCGCGCCAGCGATTCACGTTGGCGATCAGGCCGCCGACCGCGCCGGGGAATGCGGTGATCGAGAGGTCACCGGCCTCGCCACCCGCGCCGGGAACCGCATAGCTGCCCTTGCGCATGGCCGTGGCGGGCTTGGCCGTCCAGGTGGCCGGGGCGCTCCATGTCAGGCTCGGGCCCGCGGCGGTTGGCACCGCTGTGTCGGACATCGAGCCGCCCGCCGCCGGGCCCGCCTGCGCGGAATTGTCCGGAGCGGAGGCCGCCAGAGTGGGATCCTGCTCCTTGGGCACCCGGTAAAAGGAGACCTTGGATTCCCGGCAGCCCGCGAGGATCAGGGCTAGAGAGCCGAATGTGACGACCTTCCGAAAGGAATCCATGGAGCAACAAGTATCGAGGCTGCGATGCCAAAACACAAATCAAACCGACGAAAGGTAATGGTATGATTTGCGCAATAGATCACAAATGCACTTTCGGATTTTGAACAGGAAGTTCGGGAAGTGCCGGGAAGATCCGATCCGAATTCCTTCCAAACAGGGCCGTAGTTACTGGGCGAGATTTCGGGCCTTTCCGACCTTCCTGTTCAACTCCGAAGGATCGGCCGCCCGCTCAGTTATTGAACCGGAACAGCGCCACGTCCCCGTCCTGGAACACGTACTCCTTGCCCTCGAGCCGGTATTTCCCGGCCTCCCGGGCGGCGGCGACGCTCCCCAGGCGCGAGAGGTCCGCGTACGACACGACCTCGGCCTTGATGAAGCCCTTCTCAAAGTCGGTATGGATCACGCCCGCCGCCTGGGGGGCCTTCCAGCCCTTCTTGATCGTCCACGCGCGGACCTCCTTTTCGCCGGCGGTGAAATAGGTCATCAGGCCGAGCAGGGCGTAGGTCGCGCGGATGAGCGAGGACACCCCCGAGTCGTCCACCCCCAGGTCCTTGAGGAATGCGGTCGCCTCCTCCGGGGCCAGGTCGACCAGTTCCGACTCGATCCGGGCGCTGATCGGCACGTAGGCAGCGTCGTGGTGTGCGGTGACGTAGCCGGCCACCAGGCGGACAAAGGGATTCTCCTGGGCGGTCGCCAGGTCGGACTCCGCGACGTTGCACGCATAGATGACGGGCTTGGCGCTCAGGAGCTGGAAGAGCCGGAGCAGCTTTGCCTCCTCCTCGTGGACGGGGAGGGTGTTGGCGGGCTTGTTGGCGTTGAGGTGGGGGGCGAGGCGCTCCAGGAGCAGGAGCTCCGCCTGGGCCTCCTTGTCGCCGCTCTTCGCCTTCTTCTGCGTCTTGTCGACGCGCTTCTGGACCGCGTCGAGGTCGGAGAGGATGAGCTCGGTGCCCACCACCTCGATGTCTCGGACCGGGTCGACATTGCCCATGGTGTGGATGACGTCCGGATCCTCGAAGCAGCGCACCACGTGGACGATGGCGTCCACCTCGCGGATGTTCGCCAGGAACTGGTTGCCCAGGCCCTCGCCCTTGCTCGCCCCCGCGACCAGTCCGGCGATGTCGACAAATTCCACGGCCGCCGGGATGATGACGTTGGTCTTGGCGATCTTCTGGAGCACCGCGAGCCGTTCGTCGGGCACCGTCACGACCCCCACGTTGGGGTCGATCGTGCAGAAGGGGTAGTTGGCCGCCTCGGCCTTGCGGGAGCGCGTAAGCGCGTTGAAAAGCGTGGATTTACCCACGTTGGGGAGCCCGACAATGCCAGCTTTCAACATAAACGGTCCATTGACCGGGAGGGCTAGGGACTTGACAAGCCATTTATGAAGCGGTCTGCTATCCAACTTTTCCAAAACAGGTCCGCTCCGAAAGCATAAGCCATGGCACTCAAAATCCGTCTCACCCGCGTGGGCACCACCCACCAGCCGCATTACCGCATCGTTGTAGCGGAGGCCCGTTCGCGCCGCGACGGCCGCCCCGCCGAGATGCTTGGCACCTACGACCCCCGCGCCAAGGGAGAAATGGTGAAGCTGGACCTCGCCCGCGTCGACTACTGGCTCTCCAAGGGTGCGAAGCCGTCGGATACGCTGCACTCGATCATCAAGCGGGCAAGGAAGTCCGCCGCGGCGGCTCCTGCGGTGGAAGCGGCGCCGGCCGCTCCCGCGGCGGTCTAACGCCCGAAGATCATTTGGCGGTCAGCCCGGGGATAGGGCGAGTATTTATGCGATTTTCGGATTGAGGGTGGAGCGCGATCTCCGAGCGCGCTGAGCGACGATAGTCCCAAACCAGCGTGCCCGGAGGTCCCGCTCCACCCTCAATCAGACCGACCACCAAAATTCAGGATTTGGGTTCTGGGCAATCACCCAGGCCCCGGGTTTCTGATGCGAGGCCGCCATGGTTAGAATCGATATACTCACATTATTCCCAGCGATGCTGGACGGCTTTCTCGCCGAGAGCATTGTGGGTCGGGCGCGGGAGAGCGGGCTGATCGGCATCACCGTCCACAACCTCCGCGATTGGACCACCGACAAGCATCATACGGCTGACGACCGGCCCTTTGGCGGCGGGGCGGGGATGCTTCTCAAGCCGGAACCGGTATTTGCTGCCATTGAGCAGCTTCAATCGCCGGGGTGCCGGAGGATCTACCTCACCCCGGACGGGGTGCCGCTCTCGCCCGCGGTGGCGAAGGAACTATCAGGGCTGGAGCACCTTATCCTTCTCAGCGGGCACTACGAGGGGATCGACCAGAGGATACGGGACAGCGTGATTGACCAGGAGATCAGCATTGGGGACTACGTCCTGACCAACGGCACCCTGGCGGCGGCCGTCCTGGTGGACGCCCTGAGCCGTTTCATCCCCGGCGTGCTTGGCGAGGAAAAGTCGTTGACGCACGAATCGTTCACAGGCAAGTTGCTCGACTTTCCTCAATACACGCGTCCCGCCGAATTTCGCGGCATGTCCGTGCCGGATGTGCTTCTATCCGGCAACCATGCCGAAATCGAAAAATGGCGACGCGATCATGCGTTGGAGAAAACCCGCCAAGTCCGACCCGATTTACTAAAATAAGCCACTGCCATGAACCCGATAATCAACGAGATAACCGCATCACAGGTTAAAACAGGCCTCCCTCCGTTCAGGGTCGGGGACGGCGTGCGCGTCCACACCAAGGTCCGCGAGGGAGACAAGGAGCGCATCCAGATCTTCGCCGGGATCGTGATCGCCCGCAAGTCCAGCGGCATCCACGAGACTTTCACCGTCCGCCGGATCAGCTACGGCGAGGGTGTCGAGCGCGTGTTTCCGCTCAATTCGCCGAATATCGAGAAGATCGAGATCGAGCGCGAGTCCGAGCCGATGAAGGCCCGCCTCTACTACCTGCGCGGCAGGACCGGCAAGGCGGCCGTCAAGGTGAGGGAGAAGGAGGGGCGGCTCGCCGCCACTGCGGAAACCACCCCCGCGGCGACGGCTTAAGATTGCCGTCATGCCATAAACTTCACCAAAGTTTACGGCATGACCCTTCCAGTAGAAATTCTCGCCAAGTCAGCCACCCAAGCCCGCGGCCTCGCGATCGACGCGGTGCACAAGGCGGGGATCGGCCATCTCGGGCTGCCCCTGGGTTGCGCCGAGATCGGCGCCGTGCTCTATGGCTGCGCGCTGGAGCACAACCCGGCCAAGCCGCGCTGGCTCAACCGGGACCGCTTCGTCCTGTCGGCGGGCCATGGCAGCATGTTCCTTTATGCGTGGCTGCACCTGAGCGGCTACGACCTGCCGCTCGAGGAGCTGACCCGTTTCCGGGCCCTCCATAGCATGACTCCGGGGCACCCCGAGTTTCGCGACACGCCGGGGGTCGAGGCCACGACCGGACCCCTGGGCCAGGGGGTGGGCAACGCGGTCGGCATGGCGGTTGCCGGGCAGATGGCCGCCGCGCGCTTCAACGGGCCGGGGGAGCCGATCTTCGACTATCACGTGGTTTGCCTGGCTGGTGATGGCTGCATGCAGGAGGGCGTCGCCATGGAGGCCGTCGAGTTCGCCGGCCACCAGAAGCTCGGCAACCTGATCCTCATCTACGACTCAAATTACGTCACGCTGGACGCGATGGCCGACAAGACGCAGAGCGAGAATACGGCCCTGCGCTTCAAGGCGATCGAGTGGGATGTGCAGACGGTCGATGGCCACGACATGCCGGCGTTCCTCAAGGCCTTCAACAAGGCGAAGAAGGCCAAGAGCGGGAAGCCGCAGCTGATCATCGCCCACACGGTCATCGGCAAGGGGATCCCCGAGGTGCAGGGCACGCAGAAGGCGCACGGCGAGGGCGGGGCGAAGTTCGCCGACGCGGCCCGGGCCGGACTGGGCCTGCCCGCCGACCAGCATTTTTTCGTGAGCGAGGATGTCCGCGAGTACTTCGCCGGGCACAAGCGGCGGCTCATCCGCCGGGCCAACAAGTGGGAGAAGAACTACAAGGCGTGGCGCGAGTCCTATCCCGAGAAGGCGGCCCTGCTGGATTCAGCCTCCGTGGCGCCGAGCGCGGCGCACCTGCTCTCGAAGGTCCCGGTCTTCGCCCCGGACGTGAAGCTCGCCGGGACGCGCGCGGCGGGCCGCGAGGTGCTCCAGCCGCTTGCCGCCGAGCTGCCGCTGCTCATTTCGGGCAGCGCCGACCTGCACGGCTCCACCTACAACTACATCAAGGCCGACGAGGACTTCAACCCCGTCAACCGGGCGGGCAGGAACATCCGCTTCGGCATCCGCGAGCACGCGATGGCGGCGATGTGCAATGGCATCGCCTACGACGGGATTTTCCGGCCCTCCTGCGCCACGTTCCTCGTATTTGCCGATTACTCGAGGCCCTCGATGCGGCTCGCGGCCCTCTCGAAGCTTCCGGTGGTCTACATCTACACGCACGACTCGATCGGGGTCGGCGAGGACGGGCCGACGCACCAGCCCGTCGAGACGATCTCCGCGCTGCGGCTGATCCCGGGGTTCGAGGTGATCCGGCCGGCCGACGCCGAGGAAACCGCGGGGGCCTTTGCGGCGGCCCTCGAGCGGACCGGGGGCCCGACGCTCATCGCGCTCTCCCGCCAGGAGGTGCCCAACCTCAACGACATTCCCCCGCACATCCGCCGCGCAGGCGTCCTGAAGGGCGGCTACGTGGCCCTGCAGGAGACCGCCCCCCTGTCGACAATCCTGCTCGCGACCGGCAGCGAGCTTCAGCTTGCGCTGGCCGCCGCAGCGGAGCTCGGCGCGGGCACCCGCGTCGTCTCGATGCCCTCCTTTTCCCGCTTTGACGGCCAGCCCGCCGAGTACCGCGAGGCCGTCCTTCCGTCCTCCTGCCGGCGGCGGGTCTCCGTCGAGGCCGGCGTGACCGACCTCTGGCGGAAATATGTCGGGTTTGAGGGCAGGACGGTCGGGATCAACCGGTTCGGCCTGAGCGCCCCGGCTCCCGCCGTTTTCAAGGAACTGGGAATCACGACGGAAGCGGTGGTGGCGGCGGCGCGCAGCCTGTGAGCCCCGCCAAGGCAGTCCTGGCCCTGGACGCAGGCGCCCCGGGGACGGCCATCAACCCGAACGTCTACGGGCACTTTGCCGAGCACCTCGGGCGCTGCATCTACGAGGGACTGTGGGTCGGGGAGGATTCGCCGATCCCGAACACCCGCGGGATCCGCAACGACGCGGTCGCCGCCCTCAGGAAAATCCGGGTCCCGGTCCTGCGCTGGCCGGGCGGATGCTTCGCCGACGAGTACCACTGGCGCGACGGGATCGGCCCGCGGGAGGACCGCCCGCGGATGATCAACACCCACTGGGGCGGCGTCTCGGAGAACAACCATTTCGGCACGCACGAGTACATGGACCTTTGCGCCCAGCTCGGCTGCGAGCCGTACATCTGCGGAAACGTGGGCAGCGGGACGGTGCGCGAGATGCAGGAGTGGGTCGAGTACCTCACCTCCGACGCCGATTCGCCGATGGCGAACCTGCGCCGCGCGAACGGCCGCGAGGCGCCCTGGAAGCTGCGCTTTTTCGGGGGGGGCAATGAGAACTGGGGCTGCGGCGGCAGCATGCGCCCCGAATACTACGCTGACAATTACCTGCGCTATAACACCTACGTGAGGAACCTGTCGGGCAACACCGTGTATCGGGTCGCCTGCGGGCCGCGGGGCGCGGACACGGTCTGGACGGAGGTCCTCATGCAGCTGGCCGGCACGGCGATGAACGCGCTCTCGTTCCACTACTACACGGTCGCCGGCGAGTGGACCGACCGCGGCCTGGCCACCGGGTTCGACGAGGCGCGGTGGCACCTGACGCTCCGGCGCGCGCTCGACATCGACGGCCTGATCGCGGCCCACAGCGCGGTCATGGACCGGTACGACCCGGCCGGCGCGGTCGCGCTCATCGTGGACGAGTGGGGCACCTGGTACGACGTCGAGCCGGGCACCAATCCCGGCTTCCTCTACCAGCAGAATTCGCTGCGCGACGCGCTGGTCGCGGCCCTGCACTTCAATATTTTCCACCGGCACGCCCGGCGCGTGGCGATGGCGAACATCGCCCAGACCGTGAACGTCCTCCAGGCCATGATCCTGACGGACGGTCCGCGGATGCTCGTCACCCCGACCTACCACGTGTTCGAGATGTACGCGGTGCACAAGGGGGCCTCCGCGCTCCCGGTCGCGCTCGAGTCGCCGGACTATGCGCTGGGCGGCTCGGCGATTCCCGCGGTGAGCGCGACCGCCTCCCGCGACGCGGCGGGCACGGTCCACCTCTCGCTCGTGAACACCGATCCCAACCGGCCCGCGGAAGTCGCCTGCCGGCTTTCGGGCCCGGTGGGCTCCCGCGCGCACGGGCGGATCCTCACCGCCCAGGACATGGATGCGCACAACACCTTCGAGCGGCCCGCGGCGGTCGCCCCGGCGGAATTCACGGGATTTTCGACCGGTGAAGGAGCGGCGAAGGTCTCCCTTCCGCCAAAATCAGTGGTTACACTTGCGTTTGTTGATTAGCTGCCTAACGATATGCGACTGTCCTGTCGCATGCCACTGCTGCTTCCAAAAAACCTGCCCCGGTACGAGTGCCTGATCGAAGCGTCGAAGACTTTTCCTGATTTGGATCCGTCTGCCTGCGAGGCATTTCTGTATCTCCTTCGCACGGGCAACGATGCGATCCACGACTGCGAAACCTACCTGGCCGGGTTTGATATCTCCCAGGGGCGCTTCACCGTCCTGATGCTCCTTCTGGACAAGAACAAGAACCACCCGCTTACGCGCACGCCGGCGGAACTGGCGGACCTGGCCAATGTGACACGCGCGACCATCACCGGGCTTGTGGACACGCTGGAGCGGGACGGGCTGGTGACCCGTGAGCCGGATCCGGCGGACGGCCGGATGACGGCGGTAACCCTGACGGGCAAGGGGCATTCGCTCCTCCACCGCATCCTGCCCGGGCATTTCCGGCGGATGGCGGCCCTGATGGCGCCGCTCTCCGACACAGACCGCAAGACGCTGGTGCGCCTCCTGCTCACGATTTCCCGGGAGGCCTCGGCCACGCGCCCGGACGCGCCGGTCGCCATCGCCTCCTGACATCCCCCTTCCATGCATCCTGAAATCATCCTCATTGCCGCGGCGGCCCTGGTCGTCGTCCTTCTCCTGCTCCGGTTTCTCGGGCTCGTCAGCTGGGTCGCCTGCATCTCCCTCGGGGTCCTCGTCGTGCTGATCGGCGGGCTGGTCTCCGTGAAGATGTCGCAGATCAAGACGATGATGGCCTCGAAATGGTCCCTGCCGCCGACACCGGTCACGACCGCGGCGGTCAGCCAGGACGATTGGGAGCCCTTTCTTCCCGCGGTGGGCAGCATCGCCGCGGTGCAGGGCGTCACGGTCTCCGCCCAGCTCGACGGGAACGTGTCGGTGATCTCCTTCGAGGCCGGGAGCCTCGTGAAGGCCGGCGACCTCCTCGTGCAGCAGGACGTGACCTCGGAAATGGCCCAGCTCGCGGCGGCCCAGGCGGCCGCCGAGCTGGCCCGGCTCAACCTCCAGCGCTCCCGCGAGCTGCTCGACAAGGAAACGATCTCCCAGCAGCAGTACGACTCCGACGATGCCGTCCACAAGCAGGCCGTCGCGCAGGCCGCCAACATCCAGGCGACGATTGCGAAGAAGACGATCCGCGCGCCCTTTGCCGGACGGCTCGGGATCCGGCTCGTGAACCTCGGCCAGACGCTGCGGGCGGGCGACCCGATCGTCTCGCTCCAGGCGCTGAAGCCGATCTATGCCGATTTCTACCTTCCCCAGCAGTGGCTCTCGGAGGTTGCGACCGGGATGCCCGTGCAGGTCTCGACTGGCGCCCTCCATAACTTCACGGGCCAGGGTTCCATCACGGCGATGAACCCCGACGTGGACAGCGCGACCCGCAACGTGAAGGTTGAGGCGACCATCGCCAACGGGGACGAGCTGCTCCGGCCCGGGATGTTCGTCGACGTGAAGGTCCTGCTCCCCACAAAGGCGCGGGTGCTCGTGATCCCCTCGACCTCCGTCCTTTACGCGCCCTACGGCGACTCGGTCTTCGTCGTGGACGACGCCAAGGACGCCGACGGGAAGCCCGTCAAGGTCGCCCGCCAGCAGTTCGTCCGCCTGGGTGAGAAGCGCGGCGACTTTGTCGCCGTCGTCTCCGGGCTCAAGGCGGGGGAGGTGGTCGTGACGACCGGCGCGTTCAAGCTGCGCAACGGCCTCCAGGTCACGATCGACAACCGGCTGGCCCCCGCGGCGAGCCTCACACCCCAGCCGGAAAATTCCTGATGAAGTTCACTGATCTATTCATCCGGCGTCCGGTCCTGGCGCTGGTCGTCAGCCTTGTGATCCTGATCGCCGGCATCCAGGCGATCCACTCGCTGAACGTCCGGCAGTACCCGCAGAGCGAGAACGCCTCGATCACCGTCACGACCGTCTACATCGGCGCGAGCCCGGACCTGGTCCGGGGCTTCGTCACCACCCCGCTGGAGCAGGCGATCGCCGCGGCCGACGGGATCGACTACCTGCAGTCGCAGAGCTCGCAGGGCACGTCGCTGATCACCGCGCGCCTGAAGATCAACTACGACCCGAACAAGGCCCTGGCCGACATCAGCGCGCGCGTCGACCAGGTGCGCAACAACCTGCCCCCCGAGGCGCAGATCCCCGCGATCAGCATCCAGCCGGCCGACAGCCAATTCGCGTCAGCCTACCTCAGCTTTAGTTCCAACGTACTTCAGCATAACGAGATAACAGACTATATTGTCCGCGCCATCCAGCCGCGGCTCTCGGCGCTTGAGGGTGTGCAGAGCGCGCAGGTCCTCGGGGGCAGGACCTTTGCCATGCGGATCTGGCTGAAGACGGCGCGGATGGCCGATCTCCACGTGACCCCATCGGAGGTGACGGCGGCCCTGCAGGCCAACAACCACCTGACCGCGCTCGGGACGACGAAGGGCGCGCTGATCCAGGTGAACCTGACCGCCGACACCGACATGCACTCGGTCGAGGACTTCAAGCAGCTCGTGATCCGCCAGCAGAACGGGGCGATCGTGCGGCTCCAGGACGTCGCCGACGTCGCCCTCGGGGCCGAGGATTACAATACCGAGGTGCGCTTCTCGGGCGAGACGGCCGTGTTCATCGGCGTCTTCGTCCTGCCCAGTGCCAACTCGCTGGACGTCATCCGGCGGGTGCGCGCGGAGATGGCGTCGATCCAGCACGACCTTCCGGCCGGGCTCCGGGCCCGCGTCGCCTACGACGGCACCGAGTACATCAATGCGGCCATCCACGACGTCATCCACACGCTGGTGGACACGCTGCTCATCGTCGTGGTCGTGATCTTCCTTTTTCTCGGCTCGTTCCGCTCCGTGCTCATCCCCGTTGTCGCGATCCCGATCTCGCTCATCGGCGGGGTCTTCCTCATGCAGGCCTTCGGGTTCACCGTGAACCTGCTCACCCTGCTGGCGATCGTGCTCTCGGTCGGCCTCGTGGTCGACGACGCCATCGTGGTCGTCGAAAACGTCGAGCGGCACATGGCCGAGGGGCGCAAGCCCCTCGATGCGGCCCTGCTCGGGGCCCGGGAGCTCATCGGCCCGATCATCGCGATGACGATCACGCTGGCCGCGGTCTACGCCCCCATCGGGCTCCAGGGCGGCGTCACCGGCTCCCTTTTCCGCGAGTTCGCGTTCACGCTCGCCGGAACGGTCACCATCTCCGGGATCGTGGCCCTGACCCTCTCGCCCATGATGTCCGCCACCCTCCTGCGGCAGGGCGAGGAGGAGCGCGGGCTCGCCGGCAGGATCGCCCGCGGGTTCGCGAAGCTCCGCGACCACTACGGGCGCACCCTGGCTGTCGTGCTCCGGCACCGCGCGCCGATCTACGCGGTCTGGATCATCCTGGGCCTGGCGGGCCTGGCCATGCTCGTCCTTTCCCCCGCCGAGCTGGCCCCGTCCGAGGACCAGGGCGTCGTCTTCGGGATCATGACCGCGTCGGCGAACTCGACCCTGGACCAGACCAACGCCTTCGCGCTGGCCGCCGGCAAGGTATTCCGGAGCGTCCCGGAGGCCGATTTCACCTTCCAGCTCACCTTCCCAAACAACGGATTCGGGGGCCTGGTCGTCAAGCCCTGGGGCCAGCGCAAGCGCACCGTCTACTCCATCCTTCCGCAGGTGCAGGCGCAGATGAACTCGATCCCCGGCATCCAGATGTTCGCCGCCCTTCCCGGGGCGCTGCCCGGCGGCGACAACTTCCCGATGGAGTTCGTGATCTCCTCCACGGCCGATTTCGACGAGCTGCTGCCCCTCGCGCAGAAGATTGCCGACGACGCCGCCAAGACCGGGATGTTCGCCTTCCCCCCGCTGGTGGACGTCAAGATCGACCAGCCGCAGTCCGAGCTGGTCATCGACCGCGACAAGGTGGCGGCGCTCGGGCTCAACCTCCAGCAGGTTGGCAACGACCTCGCGGCGGCCGTGGGCGGGAACTACGTCAACTTCTTCGACATCCAGGGGCGCAGCTACAAGGTCATCCCCCAGGTCAGGCGGATCGACCGGCTCAACCCGGAGCAGCTCCGGGAGATCTACGTGAGCGCGCCCGGCGGGCAGTTGGTCTCGGTCAGCACCTTCGCCACCCTGAGGAATTCGACGGTGGCGCGGTCCCTGAACCGCTTCCAGCAGCTCAATGCCGTGACGATCCAGGGGGTCTCCTTCCGGCCGCTCGACCAGGCGCTCGCGTTCCTTGAGGACGACGCGGCGAAGACCCTCCCGAAGGGCTACGTCATCGACTACATGGGGGAATCCCGCCAGCTCCGGCGGGAGGGGGGCAGCGCCCAGTTCTGGCAGATGATGGGCCTGGCGGCGGTCATCATCTTCCTGGTCCTCGCCGCCCAGTTCAACAGCTTCCGCGACCCGCTCATCATCCTCGGCGGATCCGTGCCGCTGGCGCTCTTCGGCGCGTCGCTCTTCATGTTCCTGAGGATGCCCAACCCGAACCTGCCCTACTGGACCAACGCCTGGACCACCACGCTGAACATCTACTCGAAGGTGGGGCTGGTGACGCTGATCGGGCTCATTTCCAAGAACGGCATCCTGATCGTCGAGTTCGCCAACAAGCTCCAGCTCGCCGGCAAGTCCAAGATCGAGGCGGTCCACGAGGCGGCGATGACCCGGCTGCGGCCCGTCCTCATGACGACCGTCGCCACGGTGGCCGGCCATTTCCCGCTGACGATCGTGACCGGCCCCGGCGCCGCGGCCCGAAACTCGATCGGCCGGGTCCTGGTCGGCGGCATGTCCATCGGGACGGTGTTCACCCTCTTCGTCGTTCCCTGCGTCTACGTGCTGATCGCCAAGGACCACGCCAAGGATCGCGCTCGCGAACAGGCGATCGACGCCGCATCGTTGTGACCGCGCACTCCCGTTCATCCATGAAACCTCACGGAATCCTCCTCCTTTCCTTCGCCGCGGCCCTGGCCGCCACGGCGCGCGCCGACTCGCTGACGACCCTCCCGGACTCGATCGACCTGTCGACGGCGGTGCACTACGCGCTGGACCACAGCTACCCGATCCGCGAGGCCCGCGAGCAGATCCGCCAGCAGGAGGGCGTGATCCTCCAGGTGAAGTCCCAGGAAATTCCCAACGTGGATGCGACGGGCCTCTACCAGCGCAATGCCGCCGCGGTCTCCACCTTCAGCCCGCCGGAGACCGCCCTCTGGGAAATCCAGGTCAAGGCGACCCAGGCGATCTATGCCGGCGGGGGGATCGCCGCCTCCGTCAAGGGCGCCCGGCTGTCCCGCGATGCCGCCCTCCTGAGCCTCCAGGCCGTCGTCAACGCGGCCCTGCTCGACGTGAGGACCAAGTTTTACGGCGTCATCCTGGCGCGCGAGCAGGTGAAGGTCCAGGAGGACAACGTGAAGCTCGCCGAGCGCGAGCTGGTGGACACGCAAAACCAGTTCCATGCCGGGGCGGTCTCGAATTTCGAGGTCCTGCGCGCGCGGGTCGCCCTGGCGAACGCCCAGCCCGACCTCATCACCGCCCGGAACAATGAGCGGATCGCAATCGAGCAGCTCCGCCAGGCCCTCGGCGTCCCCTCGGGGATCGGCACCACGGGCTCGTTCACGTCGGTCGCGGGCGGCCTGGACATCACCACGGAAGCCGTTGAGACCGATGCGGCCCTCACCTCCGCGCACCAGAACAGGCCGGAGCTCCTGCAGCTCGGCAAGCTGCACGAGGCCGCCGAGCAGTCGGTCGTCGTCGCCAAGTCAACCTACTATCCGACGCTCTCGGCCTTTGGCGCCTATGAGTGGGGCGGGGAGAATTTCAATGCGACAAATTCGGCCGCGGGCGGCTCCGGGACGGCGAACGGATGGCTCGCCGGCCTGCAGTCCAACTGGGCGATCTTCGATGGCCGCTCGACGGCCGGCAAGGTCGAGCAGGCCGTGGCCGTGTCGAGCCAGGAGCAGCTCGCCTACGACGCGGAGGAACTGGCGATCGACGTCGAGGTCCGCCAGGCGCTGTCGACCCTTCAGGAGGCCGGCGAGCTCGTCGAGGCGTCCCGGCAGACGGTGGGACAGGCAGACGAGGCGCTCCGCCTCGCCCGCGAGCGCTACCGGGCGGGCTCCGCCACCCAGCTCGATGTCCTCACCAGCGAGACCTCCCTCACCCAGACCCGGACCAACCAGCTTCAGGCCAATTACAATTACCTGGTCGCCGTGGCGGCGCTGCGGAAGGCCATGGGCCTTGCCGACGCGCAGATCAGGAACTGAGCCTTGAAATTTCCTCGCGGCATCCTCCTGGCTGTCGCAGCGGCACTCCTCCTCATCGCCGGCGCCGCCTGCCTGGCGCTTGACCCGAGCCTGCAGACCTGGGTGCTGCGCCGCTGTCTGGCGGCGCGGCCCGGCCTGGGCGCCACAGTGGGATCCGCATCCTTCAGGCCGGGAGCCTTCACCCTGCGCGACGTCCGGATCGAGCGGGGCGGGGCTATCCTTGTCCTGCCCTCGGTCGAGGCGGAACTCCCATTGATTCCCGCCCTGTTCGGCGGGGACCTCCGATTCCAACACCTGGCCGCGCGGGGGTGGACGCTGGACCTCCGGGGGCCCCTCCGCCCGGTGGTGGCGGCGGCGCCGCGCGGCCCGCGCCCCTTCTCGCTCCTGCCCAGCGCGTCGGCGGCCGATGCCCTTCGGTGGCCGAGCGGCGGGTTTCCGGGGATCCTAAGCCAGCTCCGGCTTCCCGTGGGCCTGGCCCTGGACAGGCTCGAGCTGGAGGGAGACGTGATCCTGCCCGACGCCAAAGGGCGGCCCGGGGGGCGGATGCACATCGTGCTGAGCGGCGGCGGTCTCTCGCCGGGCCGGGAGGGGGCCTTCCTCCTCAGCCTGGGATTGCCGCCGGCCGTCGCGGGCGGCCTGGTCAATTCGCTGACCGCCGACGGGAAGCTCGTTGCGGCGATGGACGGCCCCCGCGCGTTCCGGAAGCTCGACCTGCGCCTCGATGCGGTGGCCTCGGGCCCGAGGCTTCGGCGGCCCGTCAGGCTGTCGGCGTCGCTCATTGCGCTGCTCGGTCCCCGGGGCGAGACCTACGCGGTGTCGCTGGCCGGGGAGAAAAAGGAGCTCCTGTCGCTTCAGGCCGAATTTCCGGACGCCCGGGGTCGCATCTCGGGGCGATGGAAGCTCAATGTCTGCGACGACGACCTGGCGCCCTTCCTGCTCGGGAACGCGCTGCCGCTGTTCAACGGGGCAGGCGAGGGATCGTTCGGGGTGGACGCGGCCTTCTCCGGGCTCGATGTCGGCGGCCGGCTCGATTTCACTGCCGACCACCTCGGCCTGCTTCGGCCCCAGCTTTCAGGGGTCGGCCCGCTCCGGGTTGGAGCGGAATTCGACGTCGCGCGGGCTGGCGACACCGTTCGCGTCGACCGGTTGATTGCGTCGGTGGCCGGCGACCGGCCCTATTTTTTGGTGCAGGGCCTCCAGGCGTTCGCCTTCAACCCGGCCACCGGCGAGCTCACGGTGGCGGACACGGCGCGCGACCTGTTTGCGGTGACGCTCCAGGGCGTGCCCGTGGAATGGGCACAGCCCTTCCTTCGCGGGATTGTCCTCACCGGCGGCACCCTCAGGGGCAGCCTGGTCGCCGGGGCCAGGGACGGGGGCCTTTCCCTTCGATCGAGCTCGCCGCTCGCCGTCGCCGACCTGTCCGCCACCCGGGCGGGGAATATCCTCGTCAGAAACGTGTCGCTGTCCCTCGCAGCCTCGGCCGACTACAATCCGGCAGGCTGGCAGGTGGAAATGGAGAACCGGGCGGCGACCGCATCGCTGCCCGGTCCCCTCTACCGGCTCGAGGCGAGGATCGGCCGGCTGGCGGCCCGCGACCAGCCCGTGAAGATGACCGGCAGGCTCAGCCTCAACCTTCCCGCGCTGCTGGCGCAGCCGGCGATCAGCGGCGGATTGGAGGGTCGTTCACTGTCCGCGGGCACGGCCGTCTGCGATTTTGCGGCCAGCCTTTCCGCCAACCCGGCGGTGTCGGCGCGCCTGGTGGTTTCGGGCGTCGCGACCCCCGACGAGAGGCTTCCGGACGTCTCTGCGGACATCCGCGCCGCGTTCGACCGGGGCGGCCGCGTCGTGTTCGACGCCCCCATCCGCATCAGCCAGGACGGGCGGGAATCCGACCTCACCCTCAGCGGCACGGCCGCCGTGACCCATCCCGGCGTGGCGGTCGAGGGCCGTGTCACCGGCGGCATGGTTTTTCTGAACGACGCGAGGGTTCTCGCCGTGATCTTTGCCGGGCGCCGCAGCTTCCAGTCCCTCGTTTCGCAGCCGGGAGGGGAGGCGTCGCAGGCCCGGATGCCCATCTGGGCGGGCATTGCCGGCCGGCTTGAGCTTTCGCTCAAGAGCGTGGTCGCGAGCCAGCTCGCGGCGTCTGACGTCACCGGGACAATCACCCTGAAGGGCGACCGCCTCCGGTTTGACGGCGTTCATGCCACGCTCGGCGACGCGGGTGACGCCCGGCTGAGCGGCTCCTTTGACTTCGAAAGCGCGGCGACCTTCCCGTACGCACTCACGGCCACCGTGGACGTTGGAGGCTTCGATCCGGCGCCGCTGTTCCGCGCGCTCTACCCGGGCCGGGAGCCGACGGTGGACGGCCGGTTCAGCATCACCGGGACGGTTAACGGGCGCGGGGCGGATCCCTACGCCGCCGCGACGGGGGCCCGCGGGGAGCTGACTTTCACCGGCAAGTCGGGCGTCCTGCGCCTCTTTTCAATGTCCGCGGGCGCCCGGGATGGAGGGGAGCGGCGCATCGCCCTCTTCGGCCAGTTGATCGGCGACCTGACGGGCGCGGTCATGGGCCGCCGAGACCTGGGCCAGTCGATCTCCCGGGTCACCGCGAAGATTTCCGCGATTCCCTACGACCAGATGAGCTTTGTGCTCGCCCGGGACGCCTCGCTCGACGGGGTCCTGAGGGATTTCACGCTGATTTCCCCCGAGGTCCGGATCCTGGGGGGCGGCCGGCTGGCGAGTGGCGGGGACGAGCCCCTCCTTGAGCGCCCGCTCACTGCGGAATTCACCCTGCGCGCCCGGGGGGACACGGCGACGGTCTTCCGGCTGGTGAACCTCCTGGGCGACAAGCCCGACGACCTGGGCTACTACGATTTCACCGAGCCGCTGCGAATCTCCGGGACCCTGGGCAAGCCCGACACGAGTGCCCTGCAGGCTGCCCTGATGGCCCGGCTCTTCGGGAAATAGGACCGCGGGCCAATTCGAAGAAAGATCGATTTTCACTCGCAACCAGGCATCAAGGTGGAGCGCGATCTCCGAGCGCGCTGGCTCGACTCAGTTGCCGGACGATCGCGCTCGGAGATCGCGCTCCACCTTCAAAAAATGCCCCGCCGATCGCACCTGCCCCTCCCCCTGGAGCTGATCGCCGGGGCGCTCGGGAAGCTTCTCTACCGGGTGAGGGCGCTCGGCGCCGAAAACGTGCCGGCGTCCGGCGGCGCCGTCCTGGTGGCCAACCACCTCTCCTACGTGGACGTGGTCGTGCTCCAACTGGCCTGCCGGCGCCCGCTGCGCTTCATGGCGCATGAGGGCCCCGGCCAACCGCGTTTTTTCCCCCTGCTCTTCCGCCTCGCCCGGGTGATTTCGCTCGCGCCGGGGCGCCCGATCGCCGGCATGCGCCAGGCCGTGAAGGCGCTTCGGGCCGGCGAAATCGTCTGTGTCTTCCCCGAGGGGCAGATTTCCCGCACCGGCCAGCTCATGGGGCTCCGGCCCGGCTTTGCGACGCTTGCGCGGCGCGCGGGCGTCCCGGTCGTGCCGGCGGCGATCGACGGGCTCTGGGGCTCCGTCTTTTCCTTTGCCGGGAACCGCTATATCTGGAAGTCGCCGCGGCTCACGAGAACCGCCGTGTGCGTCGCCTTTGGCCGGCCGATTCCCCCCGGAGGGGCCGATAGGGAATCTGCGCGGCGGGCCCTGCTCGACCTTGGCGCGGAGGCTTTCGGAGAGAGGCCGGTCCTGCGGCGCCACTTCGGGCGCGAGGTCGTCCGGGAACTCGCCAAGAGGCCGGGAAGGCGTGTCATCGTGGATTGCACGGCGGCACGCAGGGAGATCAGCGCGGCCCAGCTCCTGGTCGTCTCGGGCGCCCTGTCGCGGCGGCTGCGACGAACGGCCGAAGGGGGGAGGGTGGGAATCGTGCTGCCCCCCGGCGCCGGGGCCTTCATCGCCAACCTCGCGGTCATCTGCGCGGGAAAGGTCCCGGTGAACCTCAACTTCACGTCCGGCCGGGTCGCCCTGGAGGCGAGCATGGCAGCGGCGGGAATCCGGACCGTGCTCACCGCGGAGGCCGTGCGGGAGCGCGTGCCCGATTTTCCCTGGCCGGCGGGCACCCTGGATATTCGAGCCGAGATCGGCGCGGCGATGAAGGGGCGCGCGATCCTGCCCTGGCTCCTGGCTGTCTGGCTCCTTCCCAACCAATGGGTGGCCGGGCTGCTCGGGCTTCCCCGGATCGGCGACCGGGCGGAGGCGGCGCTGCTCTTCACGAGCGGGAGCTCGGGCGACCCGAAGGGGGTTGTCCTGACCCACCGGAACATCCTGGCCAACTGCGCCCAGATATCGTCGCTCTCGATCCTGCCGCGGACCTGCACGCTGCTCGGCTGCCTTCCGCTCTTCCACAGCTTCGGCTTCACGGTGACGCTCTGCTATCCGCTGATGCGCGGCTGCACGCTGGTCACCGTGCCCAGCCCGCTCGACACCCGGAAGATCGCCGAGACGATCGCCGCAGAACAGGTGACTGTTCTGGTGGGGGCTCCCACCTTCCTGCGGCCCCTGCTCCGACGCGCGAAGCGGGCCGAGCTGCGCTCGCTTGAGCTCGTCGTGGCCGGCGCCGAGCGCCTGACCGAGGAGCTTCAACAAGACTTTCTCGAGGCCTTCCACATCGAGATACTCCAGGGCTACGGCCTGACCGAGACCGCGCCCGTGGCGAGCGTGAACCAGCCAAATCCCCCGACGACGACGGCGACTGCCGGTCGGCAGGAGGGAAAACGGCGGGGGGCCGTCGGCCGTCTCATGCCGGGGATGACGGCCCGGATCGTGGACCCGGAGTCCGGGGCCAACCTTCCGCTAACTGCGCGGGGCGTCGTCTGCCTGCGGGGGACAAATGTGTTCTCCGGCTACCTCGGCGGGGGCGCCGCCGAGGATGCCGCATTTCGCGACGGTTGGTTTGTGACCGGAGACATCGGCGGCTTCGACGACGACGGATTCCTCCACATCGAGGGCAGGCTCTCCCGTTTTTCGAAGATCGGTGGGGAAATGGTGCCGCACGGGCGAATCGAGGAGAAGCTCGCCGAGGCGTTCGCCCTCGACCAATCGGAGGGCCCGGCCGTCCTTGTCATCGGGGTCCCGGACGCGGAAAAGGGTGAGGCGCTGGTTCTCCTCAGCACCGTCGACCTCGATCCCGCCGCGGTGAGACAGGAGCTTGCCAGGGCGGGGCTGCCAAACATCTGGATTCCGAAACGGTTCCGCCGGGTGGATAAACTACCCCTCCTGGGCTCTGGCAAGGTGGACCTGCGCGCCTGCAGGGATATCGCGGCCGGGCCCTCGAATGGCGAGGCAGTCTGAAGGTGGAGCGCGATCTCCGAGCGCGCTTGCTCGACTCAGTTGCCGGACAAGCGC
>CAITEC010000132.1 GCA_903891325.1 uncultured Opitutaceae bacterium | reverse complement strand
TCGCCGCGGACGGAGGCAGCCAGCAGGCATGCGGCGGCAAGCAGTGGGGTAAGGGGCCGTTCTCCCATTCGAGGGGCGCAGCCTAAAGTCGGGCCGATGGCGGTTGCCAACCTTATATTTGGCTTCCGGGGCGCGACGGGCTCGGGGGCGGGCGCGGTGCCGCTAGGCGGGCCGCAGCGAGACCTTCATGCCGGTCCGCCGATCGGCGGCAACCGAAAATGCCCGCTGGAGCGCGTCGAAGGTGAACTCGTGCGTGAGGAGAGGCGACACGTCGACCGCTCCCGAGGCGAGGGCCGCCACGGCCTGGGCGTATTCCCGGTCGAAGCGAAAGGTCCCGACCAGCCTGATTTCCCGCGAGATGATCCGGTTGAGCGGGGCGGCGGTCTGCCCGCTTGGGAGGATGCCGATCTGGACGATTGTCCCGCCGGGCGCGACGATCCCCAGGGCGGTGGCGAGCCCGGCGGGGCTGCCGCTCGCCTCGCAGACAACGTCAAAGTCGCCCGGGTTTTCCGCCAACGCGACGATCCGCGCCGCCTCGTTTCTTGCATTGATCGTCTCGGTCGCCCCCATCGCACGGGCGATCGCCAGGGGCTCGTCGATCAGGTCGCTGACGCAAACGCGGGTCGCGCCGGCCAGGCGCGCCGCGGCGGCGACCAAAACCCCGATCGGTCCGGACCCGACGATGAAGACAGCCCGGCCGTGCACGGAGCCGGCCTGCGCAACCGCGTGCATCGCGACGGCGAGGGGCTCGGCGCAGGCGGCCGCGCGAAACGACAGGCCGTCGGGAATTGCGTGGCAGTTCTCCTCCGGGGCGAGGAAGAGCTCGGCAAAGACGCCGTTGACGTGGGGAAACCGGGCTGCGCTCCCGAAGAAGCGGACATTCCGGCAGAGGTTTCTGCGCCCCGCCAGGCACTGGGGGCAGGCGCCGCAGGGTTGGTTCGGGTTGACCGCAACCCGGTCGCCCACCTTGACCGAGCGGACGCTCGGCCCGATCCGGGCCACGACGCCGGCCGCCTCGTGCCCGAGGATCATCGGCTCCCGAAGCTTGAAGTCGCCGACGCCGCCCTCAGCGAAGTAATGGAGGTCGGAGCCGCAGATTCCCCCGGCTCCGAGGCGGATCACCACCTCGCTTGCCGAGGGCTCGGGTGCGGCCCGCTCCTCGACGGCCAGGTCGCGGGCCCCGCGGATGACGCAAGCCTTCATCGGGGAGCAGCCTCCATCGCCCGGAGGACCGCCGCGAGCCGCGGGAGATCCGCCGGCGTCGTGGTTGCGCCGGGTTCCCGGGCCCAGGCGCCGGAGTCGGGCCATCGGCCCTCGGCGAGAAATCCCTCCAGGGCCGGAGCCATGCCGTCCACGCTGAGGTAGTCCTTGTTGTCCTTGGCGTCGCGGACTCCGGACACCGCGCCGGAGGGGAAAGGGCTGATCCTGCCGCTCGAGATGTAGGCCAGGTCGTTCAAGGTCACGAAGGGCCGGCAGTCCTCGAGGGTCGTGATCGGCCGGGGCGACTCGCCGTTCAGGTAGGAATAATAGGCGAGGTGATTCTCCCGCAGGCCGTCGAAGGGCTGGGGGACGATGCGGTCGGTGCGGCCGTCGTCCCAGCGAATCTCAATCCGGTCGCCGAAAAACCAGGTGATGACGGCCTTCTCGCAGCGAATCGTCTCCACGCCCCGGCTCTCGCCCGCGCAGGCGTGGGTCATGGCGATCCGGATCCGCTGGTTGGAAGGTGTCTCCATCCCGACCAGGAAGGTGTCCGCGCCCGGGATGGCGTGCGCCCGGTAAAGTTCCGCCCGGACGCGGGCAACCTGCGCCCAGGAGAGGAGCCCGGGACCGCCCGGCCAGAAGAGGATGTTGTGGACGAAGTGGGAGGACGCGTTGCCGAAGACCGAGTCCATGACCGGCCGCCCGTCCTTGAGCAGGCGCCCGGCCCAGTCGTTTCGCGTGAAATAGTCCAGGGAGCGCGGCCAGAGCCCGAGGAAGGTCGCCTCGCGGACCGCGCCGAACTCGCCGGAGAGGATGCGCTCCTTCAGGGCGAGCCTTTCCCGCTCGACGATGAAATTGAACCCGACCGCGGCGGACTTTCGCGCGCGCCGGTCAGCGGCGATCATCCCCTCGAGCTCCGCGATGTCGAGCGAGGGCGGCTTCTCGACGTAGGCCGGGATGCCGCACGCAGTCACCGCCTCGTGCATCTCCGCGTGAAGGGCGATCGGGGTGGGGATGACCACGAAGTCGAGCTCATCCCGGCAGGCATTGAGCATGGCGCGGAAGTCGTCGAAGACGCGCACGCCGCGCTGCGGGAAGCGCCACTCCGCCTCCGCCGCCGCAAACGCGGCGCGGTCCGGATCGCAGGAGCAGACCAGCCGGCAGCGCCCCTCCGCCTCGAGCTTCGCCACGGTATTGTGGTGCCACCCGGCGAATCCCCCCATCCCGATGATGCCGACGCGAAGGGCGGGTGTTGATGCTTGCACGGGTTCGGACAATAGGGGAGGGGGTCAGGCCGCCAGAAGTAAAAAAACGGATTTTTTACTTCTGGCGGCCTGATCCCCTATTTAAGGGCGGCCAGCCGGAGGCCGACCATGTAGTGGCGCTCGTCGCGGGGGAATTCGGCGAGCAGCTTGCCGTAGTAGGTGCGGGCGTCGGCGGTCCTGCCCAGGAGCGAGGAGACTTCCGCAATCTGCACCAGGACGTCCGCGCGGGTCGGCCCGTCGAGCAGGCCGATGTTCCCGGCGGCCAGCAGGTGGGGCAGCGCCTGCGCCGGAGGCAGCCGGAAGTGGAAGATGGCGTCCTCGATCACGAGGTGGATTTCGCTCGCGGCCATGGGGTTTGTCGCCCGGGCGAGCAGCCTGCCGGCGGCGGCAATCCGGACGGCCGGGATAATGCCCGGGTCCAGCCCGTAGATCTGCAGGACCGCCAGCCGGGTGAGCGCCGTCTGCGCCCAGAGGGAGTCGGGCCTTGAGTTGACGAGCAGCCGAAACTGACGGGCCGCCTCGGGCAGGTCCGGCCTGTCCTGGTAGTACTGGGCGATCCGACCCAGAAAGTACCGGGAGCCCAGTCCCGGGTCATCGTCCCCGCCCTCGGCCAGGGCCGCAAGGAGCCGCCGGGCCCCGCCCACCTGCTCGGCGGTGGCCGGCTGTCGCTCGAGGAGGCTGACGGCTTGGTCGAAACGCGCCTCCCGCGACGCCGTCTGCGAATCGCCGGGTGGAACCACCCCTGTTTCGTGGGGGACATCCCCGCCCCTAGCGCCCCCGTCCACCAGCGCCAGGATGTCGTAATACTCCGCCTCCTGCAGGGCAGGGGGGGCAAGCAGCCGCGTGTCCCGGGGGTCGGCCCGATGGCGCGTCGCGAAGGTTGCATCAGCGCCGTTGAAGGCGTCGCGGGCATCCCTCAGGAAGATCCGAAGGTCGTGATCGTTCGCGACGGGCAGGAGCCGCTCCATGGCGTCCTGCATCGCCGCCACGCTTCCGTCCGGGCCGAACATCAGGTTCATCTCGTTAAGAAAGGTGCCGGTCATGTCCATGCCGGTGCCGTTGAAGAGGTAGGAGGTTGTGTTCTCCCAGCAATAGCCGTCGTAGAAGGGCTTGAACTCGCCCGAGAAGTCCGTCGGGCGCACCTCCCTCACCGCCGGAAGCCACTGGCTTTCGTTCACGAATATCTGGTTTCCCTCCCGGCTTGTGAGGAAGCGGAGGAAATCGATCGCCTCCGCCTGGCTGCGGGAGGCCTTGTTCAGGAAGAGGGGGGTCCCCGTCTGCACGCAGCCGTCCGACAGGGGCCCCATGATCACGCTCCCGAACTGCGGGTCGTCGGGCCCGGGCAGCGGGGGCCGGAACGCCCCGACCTCGAAAGCGGCATCGCGCTTGAGGGTGCTCGCGTCCCAGCTTCCCGAGCAGAACATCACCGCCTCGCCGCGCAGGAAATACAGCATCGCCATGTCGACGGACGCGTGGGCAAACCCGGGCTGGCTGTTTACGCCGAACTCGCGAAAGACCTCGAGGCCGTCGGCCACCTCCGGGGTCCGGTAGGACCATTCGCCGCGCAGGAGCCCGGTCACCGCCTCCTCGTAGTTCACCTTCAGCGAGTGCCGGTGGTCGAGGCGTTCATAGAGCCGCCCACCCAGGCTGAGCATCACCGGGCTTGCCAGGTACTGGCAGTTTGCCCGGGAGCTGGCGACGGGAAAGAGCTGCAGGTGCCGCGTGCGGGCGTATTCCCGCACGGCAGCGCAGACCCGGAGAAACTCCCGCCAGTTCCGCGGGGCCTCCCCGCTTCCCGTTATCTCCCGCATGAGCGTGCGGTTGTAGAAAACCCTCAGCGTGAACATGCAGACCCCCGGGGCGTAGTAGTCGCCCAACCCGGGAATGTAGCCGTCCACGCCGTTCATCCCGTCGACGAACGTGTCCCGCCAGGGAATTCCCTCCAGCGGCGTGCCGCGGTTGTAGGGGTTGGGCAGGAGCGCCTCGCGGGTGATCGGCTGGAAGTAGCGCTGCGCCAGCTCCTGCATGTGCCCCCACGAGGTCGTGTACTCGAGGACGTCAGGCGCCGTGCCGCCGGCGAGCTGCGCGCGCATCCACTCCGTGTAGATTGTCCCGGGGACGGCGAGTTGCTCAACGTGCACGCGCGGGTTGACCTGCTCGTAGCGGCGGATCACCGCGTCGAACCCGTCGCGCACGGTTCCCTCGAGCTGGAAATGGGAAACGCGGATCGTAACGCGATCGGGAGGACGCGCGTGCCACTCGCGCCAGCCGACCGCGAAAAGCGCCGCCGCATAGGCTGCGACGAGCAGGATGACGGGAGTGCGCCTCAAATTCACGGCGCGACTTTGTTGGCGGACGCGGGTGAATTCAATTGCGTTTGCGAATCGGCGACCGTAGAAAATTGGCTTTCAGCAACATCAAGTCGGTCAAAGCTACATCCCAATGGTCAAGAAAACGAAAACAACCAAGTCCACGAAGAGCAAAGCCAAGAAGTCCGCCAAGAAGAAGAAGTAATGGCGGATCGGCATTCGTGGCCGCAATGGCCACGTTTTGCTCGAAGGGGTCAGATCCCGGAAGTTGCCCCATGCGGCGATTTCCCGGATCTGACCCCTTCCAGTTTTTGGGGATGACGCGCCGGGGGCGGGGACTGCACGTCACTGCGCGTCGATCGTGAAGTCCACGACTTCGCCCCTGCGGAATTCGTCCAGGTAGCGGGCCCGGCACGCCTTGACGGCCTCCGGATCGGTGACCAGCTCGCGCCATGAGAGCGGCAGCGTCCGCGTCCCGGGAACCCGGGTGGGAATCGCGCCCGTGATTCCCTTCGCCATGCGCGAAAAATCACGGCCCCACTCCTTGAGGGCCCCCTCGGGATTGAAAAGGCCGCCGCGGCGGCTGATGTCCAGCGACGAGGGCGTGTCGCGGTACGGCCAGAAGAGCCAGCCGCAGGCGTCGCCCGCGGTGCTCTCGACCAGGCGGCGGCAATACGCGGCCTGCTCGCCCTCGCTTCGCGCCGGCAATTCCCGGTTCATCGTGAGCGGGGATCCGCCGCCGTACCAGCCGCACTCCTCCATGACGACCGGCTTGCCGGCGGAATGCGCGTAGCGCAGGACGGCCCGGGCATGGCAGAGGGTCTCCGTCATGCCCTCGGGGGTCTCGCAGGGATCCCGGTAGATGTTCGGATGGAAGGGGTGGTGCGGATAAAAATGAAGCGAGGTGTAGTCGATCCTATCCGCGAGGCGGTGGGGGTTGAAGCCGGTGTAGGGATCGGGCGGGTACCAGTCGAACGGGGCGCTCTTCTGGTGGAGGCCGATCGTGACCAGGTGGGTGTCGTCCACTTCCCGGATCGCCTCGACCATCCGCGCGACGTACGCGTCCGCGATGTGCTCGCGAAAGCGCTGGAAGTCGACGTGCCAGTCGGCGAAAAGCGGCTCGCAGGGCGCCGGCAGGTCCTCGGGGGCCCGTGGGCCGAACCGGGCGCGCCAAAGGGCCCATTGCTCGCGCAGCGGCGCGGAGACCCGCCAGGGGGAAAACGGCTCGTTGTGCAGCTCGTAGGCCATCAGCGCCGGGTGCCCGCGCAGGGCGCTCCCGATCCCGCGCCAGGCGACCTGCTGGATGGCGATCAGGTCGGGCCGCGCATAGGCCTCATAGAGATAGTTCTCAGTCCACCAGGGCGGCGCGCCCTCCCAGAGCCCGGGCCCGGAATAGATGACCCGAAGGCCCCGCTCGCCGGCCAGGTCGAGCATCCGCGCCATTTTGGCGAGGCCGGAGGCGGAGACCTGGTCGGGCCCCGCGAGGACATTGGCCAGGGTGGAGAAAACCCGGATCACGTTTCCGCCGATCCCGCGGATGTCGTCGAAATGCGCGGCGACCCGGGTGGGATCGAACTGCTCCCAGAGGCGCGGCGGCCAGCCCGTGAACGGATCGTAGTAGTTGCATCCCCAGGGCGTGAATGTCGCCGCGCCGCCCGCCTCGCGAAATCCCCAGCCGGCAGGATGGACTTGGATGATGTTCATGGCCGAAGGGTCCCTGCCCTTGGAGTAACGCTCCCCGTGCCCGGCGCAAGCACTCCAGTGATCGCTTGGCGGGCGCGGGCCAATCGGTTATCCCTCGATCGCTTTCATGAAGTTATCCCGCAAGACGGCGGGCCTGCTCGCGCTCGGGTGCGCGTACGCGCTGGCCGCCGGATTCATCCTGCTGCGCCCGGCAGCCGGGCCGCAGGCCGACCGCGTCACGATCCGGATCGCGCACTGGCAGCTGGAGGGCGGGGTGCGGCAGGGGCTCGACGCGGCGATCCGGCGCTACGGGGAGATCAATCCGGGGGTGCGCGTGGTGCAGATCCCGGTTCCCGACAACATCTACGCCGGATGGGCGCTCACGCAGCTGGTGGGCGGGGATGCGCCCGACATCGTGGAATACAACAAGGATTTCTCGGGCTTCGCGGTCCAGCAGTACTTCGAGCCCATGACCGGCGAGGTGATGAGGCCCAACCCCTACAACCGCGGCACGCCGATCGAGGGCGTCCGGTGGCGCGACACGTTCCTTGACGCGATGTCGAGCGAGGACGGGTTCAACCGCCAGCTCAACCAGTACTACGCGGTCACGCTCACGCAGCACAGCCTGCGCATCATCTACAACCGGCCACTGATGGCGGCGATCACCGGGAGCGCGGAACCGCCCGGCAACTACCGGGATCTCCTGGCGCTCTTTGGGAAGACGCGGGCCTATGCCCGCCGGCACCCGGGCATCGCCGCCCCGATCGCCTGCTCGAGGGACACGGTGGTCGGCGAGACGGGCATCATCTTCTCGTCGGCCGCAAGCCCCCTTTACGCGAAGCTCGACCGCCGGCACGCGCTGCGGATTTCCAACCACGAGCTCGGCGTGGCCTATCTTCGGGGTGACTGGGACTTCCGGTCGGCCGAGACCATGACCGGGCTCGAGCTGCTGCGCGCGTTCGGGGAGAACTGCATGCCCGGCTTCCTTTCGCTGACGCGCGATGCCGCGGTTATGGACTTTGTCAACGGGCGCTCGCTCATGATCGTGGCGCCGAGCTGGGAGTCGACGAGCCTGAAGCAGCTCTGCGCCTTCGACATTGGCGCCTTCCGCTACCCGGTCCCGACCCAGGACGATCCGGTCTACGGGCCCCGGATGCTCGGACCCTACTCGGACGGGGAACTGATCACCTGGTTCGCGCTGTATCTCAACAAGGCAACCCCGCACCGCCGCGAGGCGCTGGACTTCCTGCACTTCATCACCAGCCAGGAGGGCGACCGCATATTCTCGGACGTGAGCGGCTGGCTTCCGGGAACGGTCGGGATAACCGCGGCGAGTGCGTTTTCCCGGCAGTTTCTCCCGGTTTACGACGGGTATACCTGGGACTCGGATTTCTTCACCCTGTCCGGCAATGATGCGCGCGAGCTGATCCGCAGCTCCTATTTCCTCCTCTACGGGCCCACGGGCAGCCCGGGGAGGTACGCCGCAGCGCTCGACGCGGGAATCCGGCCGAGGATCGTCGCCGACCTGGTCCGCGAGGGGAGGGAGGAGGTGCAAACCCTCAACCGGGAGGACCTGGTTGCGGCCCGGCAGTGGCTGGCGGGTGGCGTCGCCGCGCAGACCCCGCTCGCGCTCTTCCCGGCGAGACTGGAGGGGCGCACCTTCCAGATGCTTTCCGTCCTTCGGGAGTCCCAGGCGGCGCGGCCGGCGCTCGCCGCCGCGAGCGAATCCGCCCAGGCGGCCCGGACGGCCCCATCGTCCCTTCGCGGCGTGCTCGGGCTGCTGGGCCGGGAAAACGGGGCCGACAACCGGATCGCCGAGGCTCGCGCAATCCTCGCTTCGCTTTCCGACGACGCCGATCCGGGCACAGCCGCGGCAGCCCGCTTTCTCCTCGCGCGCATCCTCGAAAACCGCCTGGACCACCCTGACTCCGCGGGGGCGGTCGCGCAGTTCGGCAGGCTCATCCGCGAAGGCGGGGCCTCAGCCTGGGGCCAGGCGGCGCTGCCGCGGCTCGCGATCCTCCTTCTTTACACGCCGGCGGGGCCCGCCGACGCGGACGCCCGGGTCGCGGCGGCGGAAAAGCTCCTCGGGGAGGCGAGGGAGCCGCGTGCGACTCTCGACCTGCACCTGGTCATTTCCGACGGGATCTTTTTTCTCAGGCTGCCCGCCGCCCGGGCGCTGCCGCACCTCCTTGCCGCGGCGGCGTCCGGCTTGCCCGACGCCGCGACCCGCGCCGATGTCCTGGTGCAGGTCGCCGAACTCTCGCGGCTGGCGGGCGCGGGGGAGCAGGCGGCCCGTTTTTACCGGACCTTCCTCTCCGAATTTCCGCGCGACTTCCGCGCCTTCGCGGTCCGGCAACGCCTAGCCCCGGACCCGGACCACGCCGCGCGGTAGGCTGACCCGGGTCCGGACCGAGCCATCCGCCCCTCGGTCGTGGCGCACGCGGATGGGGCCCCGCGGCGTGGGATAGGATCCCTCCGCCCACTTCAGGCGCCCGAGGTGGGGCTCTATCCTGACCTTGGCGAATCCCGGTGCGGCCGGTGTGATTCCAAGGACGTGCTCGCTGAGGAAGGCGGTCGGCCCGCCGGCCCAGCCGTGGCAGAGGCTCCGGCGCAGCCCGACGTAGCAGTGCTCCCCGAAGTCGGCGTGGACGCATTTTTTCCCCTTGGGGACGGGTTCGTCGATCCGGCCCGAGTTCTTAGTCCAGGCCAGGTCGAAGTCCTCCCAGAAGGTCGTCGCGCCGCAGTCGAGCATCCCTCCCCAGTAGCGGCTGATGAAGTCGAGCGCGGTGGCGGTCCTGCCGGCGCGGCCGAGTGCGCGCAGGACATAGAAGCCGCAGAAGGTCGAAAGGTCCCGCGGTCCGCCCCGGGCGAGCGCCGCCGCGGTCGCGTCGGGATGGCAGATGCCCGCAAGCAGCGATAGCGCGGCCGGCGTCTTCCGGCCGCTGCGGGGAGGCGTGTGCCGCCGCAGGCGGTCGGCCGCCGCGACGCAGGCCCGTGCCCCCGCAACGTCGCCCAGGGCGCGCAGGAGGCGGCCGCCGCTATCCATCGCCAGGGTCATGAGCCCCTGGAGGCCCTCGTGGACGGCGACCGGATCCGCGAAGGTGGGCCAGTCGACAAAGCGCATTCCGTCGAGCGTCTCGCATCCTCCCGCGTCCACAAAACCGGCGAGTCGGTGGAGCAGCGCGCCCAGGTAGTCCTTCTGCGCCCGCAGGTAGGCGAGGTCGCCGTGGTGCATCCAGCAATCCTCGTGAATGATGATCCACCACATCGAGTAGGCGCTGATCCCGTTCATCCACGACGAGACCGGGGTCACGTCGCGGGTGAGGTCGAGGCTCGCGCGAACCACCACCTGGTCGCCGAAGACCGCGTTGATCACGGCGACTTCCGGGTGCATGTCCCCGATCCAGACCAGGCGGTCCCGCTTGATGCCGTCCCACAGGTAATCCTGCATGTTCAGGTGGACGGTCCAGGCGCCCGTCCGCCAGATCCGCTCGAGGCGGGGGCTGGAGCAGGCAAAGGAACCGGCATGGGGAATATCCCGCAGGGAGAGCAGCGCGCGAACCTCCGTGATCCGCACGTCGGGTGCGGCGGCGGTGGCGTCAATCCGGACGAAGCGAAACCCCGACTGCCCGATCGTGGCCCGCCCGAGCCAGGGGAGGGAGACCACCTGGTCGCGCAAGGCGTGGTCGTTCTGCGCGCCGCGGTCCGGGATGTCCGCCATCACCTCGGAGACGGACTCACCGAAGCGCACGCGGATCGACGAGGTCGCCTTCGGATCGGTCATCGGGGTAAAGACCTCGATCGAGCCGGCGATCTCCGTTCCAAAGTCCAGGACGATTCCCCCCGGCCGTCGCCCCGCGCGGAGGACGAGGGGCTCCGCCGCCTGCCCCAACAGGGCCTGGCCCGGTGACTGGGCGAGCAGGCCGCCTGCGTTTTTCACGCCTGTCGCGCTGGTCCAAACGACGCGGACCGGAGGCACGAAATAGGTCGAGAGGCCGGACTTGACGGCAAAAAGGGGCGGGTGGGTCACGGGTTCCAGGGTGGATGGCGGGGTGCGAATGGGCAAACCTTCCGGAGGCAAACATCGACGATGCTGTCCTGGCGCCATTCTCCCCGCGCACCGTTCCGTTGTCGGAATAGCTTACAGGAGTGTAATGAATGCTTACACATTGGGCACGAGCGCCCGGGCGCCGCCAGATGGCATCAAAGAATCCGGCGATTTTTAAAAAACGCCCTGCCAGGGCCTTGCAATTCGATCCGTTCCAATCTTCCGGGAGATATTCAGTGGTGGCCCAGCGCATGCATAGGGAGCGGAGCCGTCAGGTAACCCTGCATTTCAAATACCAAGCTTTCCCATGAATATAAAATTGCGCATCAAACTGTCCTTCATTGCTGCCGCATTGCCTGTGCTCACGGGCGCCACCGCGCTCGCTGATCCGGTATATGACTTCGGCGCCACCCCGTCGTCGATGCCCAGTTCGTCCTCCTGGATCTACACCAGCGGCGGGATTTCCATAACGGCGAGCGGATATGCCACGCCTGGGGGTGCTGCCATGGCCCTCTTCACCAAGCTCGACGGTCCCGGTGAAACGGGATTGGGCTTCGTCAACGGCGGACCTGAAAACGAGATCTCGAGCACGAACTTCATGCAATTGGATGTATCCAATCTCCTCTTTAACGGCATTACGTCCCTGACCGTGGGAATTGGCAGTCTCCAGACGGGCGAGCAGGCGATCTTCTCGCTGTCCTCCGTCTCGGGACAATTGGGCGCCACTCCGATCGACACGCTGACCGGCGGGCCGGTTGAGCAGGGCTACACCGTCTCCCTTGTGCCCGGCGTTGATTTCATCGACATCACCGGAGGAGGGCCGAATTCGAGTTCGGGGGCCGCCTCGGGCGATGTTGTCCTCGAGACCGCTTCCGCGCATTTCTCCGCGGTGCCTGACCAGGGCTCAACCGCCCTGCTCACCTGCTTGGGTCTCCTCGGTTTGTGCTGTCTTGCCCGTTCCCGCCGGACGGCGTGAACCAATTTCCGGGCGTGGCCGGGCAGAGATTTCGAGGCTGAAAGGACGGGTCTGCACGGAGCGGCGCCGGGAACGCCTCGCCGGGATGGGCCGCTTCGCCACGCAGCGGGGTCACGAACTCCCTTAAGGAGACCCCGGCAGGTGGTGGCTGCAGGACAAACCCTGACGCCGGTATCAGCGCGATGCCGACAGACGCGCGAAGCGGCGTCCGCCATACTGCGGAATGACCAGATTTGTCGGCGCCGTCCTGGGTCCGTTGATCGTCCTCATCATTTCCGCCGCCTTTACCGGCGAGATTTTCGCCGTGGGCGACGCGCAGCCGACAGCGGCGAATCCTGCAGTCATCAGTTTCGTTGCGGAGCTGCAAAAAAAGGCGGCCCAGGGAAACGGGAGGGCGGAGTACCTCCTGGGATGCTTCTACAATGGTGAGGAAGGGCTTCCCCAGGACTCGATCGAGGCGGCGAAGTGGTGGGAAAAGGCCGCCGCAGGTGGCGTTGCCGACGCCCAATACTGCATCGGCTTGAGCTATTACCTGGGCCAGGGAGTCCCCAAGGATGCCGAAAAAGCCGCCAAATGGTGGGGAAAG
Organism: uncultured Opitutaceae bacterium; assembly: GCA_903891325.1. Classification (GTDB taxonomy): domain Bacteria; phylum Verrucomicrobiota; class Verrucomicrobiia; order Opitutales; family Opitutaceae; genus Palsa-1447. Next base: position 4,970 of record CAITEC010000132.1, on the reverse strand, counting down.
GCCGCCGGGCAGGACCATGCTGCCGCCCAATACTTCCTCGGAATCAGCTACCGCTCCGGATACGGCGTGCCAAAGAATGCTCCCCTGGCTGCCTACTGGCTGAAAAAAGCCGCAGGCAATGGGAACGCGGCGGCGAGGCGGGCGCTGGGCGGCCCGACGGGGCCGGGTCTGGAAGCCGGACCGGCGTCGCCGCGGTGAAGGACTTGATGCCACGTCTTGTGGCATCAATCTCCGATCCTCCTTCGTTATTCCCCGCCAACGAGAGTCCTGAGTTTGGCGCATACCTCGGCAAGCGTGTCCTCGTTGGCCCTGCCGGCACGTTCGGCGCGGCGTGCCCGCCAGTCGATGTTGCGCACGTGATCAGACAGGACGACACCGGTTATCGGAAGGCCCGTCGGCAGTGGCACCTCAAATGGGTATCCCTTGGCTTGGCTTGTGATCGGGCAGGCGATCGCGAGTCCCGATTTTCGGTTGTAGACCTCCGGGGAGAGAATCAGCGCCGGCCGGCGGCCGGCCTGTTCGTGTCCCGCCTGCGGAGTGAAATCGATCCAGACGAGATCTCCACGCCGGGGAATCGGGAGCGGGATCACCAGACCTCCTTGCCGGCCGGCGCGCCCCAGGCGTCACCGGTGGGGAGGTTGGCCGCGGCAATCTTCACGACCAGCGACTTCAATTTGTAGCGCCTGCGGCGACGTGTCGGGGTCAGGACGATTCGACCGGCCTCGACCTGCAAATCGACCTCCGAGCCCGGTGCGATCGCGATATCGCGGGCAATGGGCGCCGGGATGCGGACGCCGAGGCTGTTTCCCCAAAGCTGGGCGGTGACTCTCATCGGGTTAATATATATACAATGTGTAAACATAGCGTCAAGGCTGACGTGTTATCGATTGACGCTATGGAAGCCGATTTCGCCTTTGTGCTCCGGCTCCGGCGAGGCAAGCAACTGGCGGATGGCTTCAAATAGGTTGGCGATCGCGGAGTCGTGCTTCTCGAGCCTTTGTTCCAGCTCAGCCAGCTTGGAGGCCAGTTCTTGATGGGTAGCCAGAATTTCACGGAGTTGAACAAAGGCTCGAACAATGGCGATAGACATCGCAACGGCCCGATCGGTTCGAAGCACGCTAGCCAGCATGGCCACTCCCTGCTCGGTGAATACTCTTGGAGGTTTTCTCGTCCCACCATGTCGCGAGCTTGATGTTCCAGGGTGGAACATCAAAGCGCGGCCCTCCTCGAGCGTTAGCTGAAAGGAAAAAGCCGGAGGAAAACGATCAGGGTTCCGGTTTACAGCCTTATTGAGGTCGCGAGTGCCGATCCCATAAAAGCGAGCGAGATCCGCGTCCAGCATAACCCGCTTTCCGCGCACGCGATGAATACTTTCCCTAATCTGAAGGATGGAAATGACTTCGTTCATCTAATGGAAAAGATTCCGATCGAGGCTCCTGTATTGGATGGCTTCGAGGAGGTGCGGCGCCTCAATCCTATCTGCGGCTGCCAGGTCGGCGACGGTCCGGGCGACCTTGAGGATCCGGTCATAGGCCCGGGCGGAAAGGAAGAGCTTTTCCATCGCCTTCTGCAGCAGGTCGCCGAGTTCGGAGGTCATGCCGCAGTGGCTGCGGATCTGGGCGTGGGTCATCCGGGCGTTGACGGTCGTGGGGGTTCCCCTGAACCGGGCGTGCTGACGGCCATGGGCCTCCTGAATCCGGTCGCGCATCGCCGCAGAGGGCTCGCCGGGGGCCACCGAGCGCAGCTCGCCGATCGAGAGCGAGGGGGCCTCGATGTGCAGGTCGATCCGGTCCAGGAGCGGGCCGCTGACGCGCGCGCGGTAGCGCTGGACCTGCGCGGGGCTGCAGCGGCATTCGTGCCTGGGGTCGCCCAGGTAGCCGCAGGGGCAGGGGTTCATTGCGGCCACGAGCATGAAGGCGCAGGGGAGGGTGACCTTGCCTGCGCTTCTGGAAATCGTCACCTGGCCGTCCTCGAGCGGCTGCCGGAGGACCTCGAGGGCGCCGCGCTTGAATTCCGGAAGCTCGTCGAGAAAGAGTACGCCGTGATGCGCCAGCGAGATTTCGCCGGGCCCGGGAATCGCGCCGCCGCCGAGCAGGGCGACATCGGAGACCGTGTGATGGGGCGAGCGGTAGGGCCGCGAAGTCCACAGGGTTTCATCCTCGGCTATCGAGCGCCCCGCCGCCGAATGGACGCCGAGGATCTCGAGCCGCTCGTCCACGGTCGGCGCGGGCATGATCCCGGCAATCCGCTTGGCGACCATGGATTTTCCCGAGCCCGGGGGGCCGATCATCAGGAGGTTGTGCCTCCCTGCAGCGGCAACCTCGACCGCCCGGCGGAGCGCGGGCTGGCCCTTGATGTCGGCGAAATCCAGCCCCGGCGATGCGGCCGGACCACCGCGGAAGCGGGGAGCCTCGAACGCCACCGGGAGAAGGGGAAGCTCACCGGCCAGGAAGCCGTAGGCGCTGTCCAGCGAGTCGACACTGAAGACGGGTATCCCCTCGACCAGCGCGGCCTCCTCGGCCGAGAGGGGAGGGAGCATGACCCCCCGTTTCCCGAGCTTCCGTGCGAGCCGCGCCATCGCAAGCGCGCCCCGGACCGGCCGGGTGGCGCCCGTGAGGCTCAGCTCGCCGGCGATCAGGTAGTCCCCGAAGTCGCCCGATCGCAGTTGCCCGGTGGCGAGCAGGATGGCGATTGCGATCGGCAGGTCGTAGATCGGCCCCTGTTTTCGGAGATCGCCGGGCGCCAGATTGATGGTTGTCCGGGTGCGCAGGCCGTAGTACCCGCTGCTGCCCAGCGCGGACAGAACCCGGTTGCCCGACTCCTTGACCGCCGCATCGGGAAGCCCGACCAGGCAGAGCTTGGGATCCCCGATCTCATTCACGCTCACCTCGACCTGGACCCGCTCCGCGTCGACCCCCAGAAGCGCCGCGGAGGTAATGGTGGCGAGCATGCACCGGATTATAGCAAGGGGATTGGGGGTGGAGCGCGATCTCCGAGCGCGCTGGTTGGTGCCGGCGTTCTGGGCGCCGACAACCGGCCTCTAGGAGGCCGGCTACATTCAAACCAATTCAGTGCATGGATTGAGGCTTGGAACTTCAGGTCTCAGGTTTCAGGTTTCAGGTCTCTGATTATATGATCCTTGGCATCACCGGAGGCATGGGCTGCGGCAAATCCACCGCGGCCCGCTTGATCGAGGCGCGCGGGTTCCGGCGTCTCGACTCGGACGCGCTCGTGCATGAGAAGGTGCTGACGGATCCGGAGGTGGTCCTCGCGATCTCAGGTCGTCACGGGCCAGCGGTTCTGAATCCCGACGGATCGGTGAACCGGGGCGCCCTGGGTTCCCGGGTGTTCGCCGATGACGCGGAGCTCGCCTGGCTTGAGTCGATTGTCCACCCGCGGGTCTTTGCGCTCTGGCGCGGCGCGATCGGGGACCCCGCCGACAGGGGGTCGCAGGGCCCCGGTTGGGTCCTGGAAGTGCCGCTCCTATTTGAAAAGAGACTGGAGAATTGGTTTGATTTTACCGTCTGCGTCGCTTGTGATCGAGAACAGCAATTCGCCCGATTGGAGCAGCGCGGCTTGAATCGCACGCTCGCCGGGCAACGCATCTCCAAGCAACTTCCGCTGGCTCGAAAAATTGAGCTTTCCGACTTCGTTCTGTGGAACGGCGGGTCTCCCGCCTTCCTTCAGGCCCAGGTCGACAAGATCCTTGATTCGCTGGCGGCCTGAGGCTTGAGCCGAACGCGGTTTTCCGCAGATCGGCCGGGATGTCGCGCGAAGCGCTTACCCATCAGAATACCTGAAATGACCACCCCCGAGAAGACCGACGACGACAAACGTTCCGGCAAGGCTGAATCCGGCACTGAAAAGTCCGGGAAGCTGAAGCGCGGACGCGCCCCCCGTGGCCGCAAGGCGAAGCCCGAGGCGGCGCCCGAACCTGCCGCCGAAAGCCCCCGGGGGGTCGAAAGCAGACCCACCTTCAAGCCGGAGCCGGCACCGCAGCCCGCTCCGCCTCCCCCCCAGGCCCCGGCGGCATCGACCGAACCCGCGCCGTCGGCCTCCGCACCCGAGCAGCGCGCCCAGCGCGATGAGCGGGAGGAGCAGCCGGCGCCGTCCCAGGGCGATGGCCGGCAGCAGCAACCGTCGAACGGCCAGGGCGAGTGGCAGGAACGCGGGTTCTGGAAGCGCAACAAGCGCAAGCGGGGCCGATTTGGCAACTGGCAGGGCGGACCCGAGCGGGGGCCCGACCGCGGGCCCCAGCACCCGCACCATCCCCCGCAGCCGCAACCGCCGAGCCAGGCCCCCGTTTACGGGGACCTGCCGGACCCGGCGCGTTTCGCCGACCTCGCGGCGCTCGACGCGCTGGCGGCCGAGATTTCGTCGGGACCGGGACCGCAGATCGCCCTCGACGAGCTCTATGCCAAGCACCTCGCCGACCTGATGGCCTACGCCCGCGAGATCGGGGTCGCGTTCGAGGGTGCGCCCAATCGCAAGCAGCTCATCACGCTGATATTCGCGACCGCCGCCGAGAAGAAGATCAAGCTCGTCGACCGCGGCTACATGGACGTGACCGACCGCGGGGCGTTCATCGTCCACGAGCACGTGAACTACCGGCTGTACCCCGAGAATTCCTACCTGCCCGACAGCCTGGTCAGGCGTTACGGGCTCAAGCGCGGGCACCGGATTGCGGCGCTCGTCCAGGTTCCCCAGGGCAACGACCGGTGCCCGAGCGTCCTGCGCGTGGACGAGGTCATGGGCCATCCCCCGGAGGATATCTCGAAGGTGGTGCCCTTCGAGGAGCTGGTCCCCTATTATCCCCTCAAGCGGATCCTGCTCGAGGCCCCCGATATCCAGAAGGACGTCTCGATGCGCGCGGTGGACATCCTCACGCCGATCGGCTTCGGCCAGCGCGGGCTCATTGTCGCCCCGCCCCGGACCGGCAAGACGATCCTCCTGCAGAACATCGCCAACTC
>CAITEC010000131.1 GCA_903891325.1 uncultured Opitutaceae bacterium | reverse complement strand
CTGGCCCTGGCCGGCGGCCTTGGACCGACGCTGCGCGCCCAGAGCGCCGCCGCGCCGGCGTCGCCACCCCCGGCACCGGCGGCGGCGACGCCCGCCGCCCCGGGCTCGGGCCAGGGCTCGCCCATCAAGCTGGAGGCGGTGACGGTCAACGACGTGCCGATTGACGAGCAGGTGCTTCCCACCGTGCGGCCGATCAGCAGCGTGCTCGGCGACGAGACCTCGATCCTGGACATCCCGCGCTCCGTCTCGAGCGTGAACAAGGCGTGGATGGACGAGCGGCAGGTGAAGGACGCGATGGACTTCGGCCAGTTCTCCCCGGGTGTGTATTCATCGGCTCAATACGGAATACCCGCGACCCCGAACATCCGCGGCGACCTCGGCCAGATCTTCTACAACGGGCAGATCGGGCTCTTCACGCGCAACAGCATCTTTCCCAGCTTCAACGGCGTCGAGGCCATGGACATCATCAAGGGTCCCGGGTCGGTGGTGTACGGCCCCCAGGGCAACGGGCCGGGCGGATACGTCAACTTCGTCACCAAGCAGCCCTATTGGGACCGGATGCACGCGGACATCGACTTCACGATGGGGTACCTCACCAGCGGCCACTCCTACTCCAACCCCTCGTCGACGATCGACGTCGGCGGCCCCCTCTCCGACAAGCTGGCCTTCCGGCTGAGCTACCTCAGCGCCTATGGCGACGGGTACTACGTCAATGACAAGAACGCGACCCAGGACCTGTACGGTGCGATCGAGTTCAAGCCGAGCAAGCCGGTCGACATCCAGTGGTGGGCCCAGGGCTACACCAGCCGTTTCAACGAGGTGACCGGGGTCAACCGCGTGACCCAGCAGTTCATCGACCACGGCGTCTACATCGGGGGCCAGGTGTACGCCCCCAACGACTTCGACGGAACCTACAGCTACGGTCCGGTCTACAATCCGGCGCTGCCCGGGACCGCCTACAACCCGGCAAACCCGGCGAGCTATCCGGCCCCGTCCTTGGCGGCGATCTCGAACATCTTCTACAACCCCTTCCCCTCCAACCAGGACGGCGGGCTCTCGATCCTCGACCCGGCCACTGCCTACGCCGTCAAGCTGCCCGCCTACGACGCGCTGCTCGGCCCGCAGGACAGCGCGCGGGGCAAGCGCTTCCAATCGCAGATGATCACCACCGTGGACCTCGCCGGGGAGAGCAAGCTGGTGAACCAGGCCTACTTTGAGGATGCGGAGTCCCGGAAGTTCGAGACCTACGGCTACGACGAGTACGTCCCGCTGATGGAGTCGATCCAGGACCGGCTTGAGTACCACAACACCCTCAGCCTTGGCTCCATCACCGACTCCCTCATCGGAGGGGCCGACTTCCGCTACTCCCGGCTCCTGTCCTACCAGGACTACACAACGGAGCCCTTCGGCGTCTACGACCTTTACCAGAACACAAAGTACATCTTCTACCCCGGCTACTACGTCGAGGGTCAGACCTTCGGCGGCGGGCTCGGCGTGCCCGGGGCCCCGGGTTACAGCGGGGCGGTGGGCAACAGCGGCAACCAGGATTCCCACATCTACGATCCGGGCATCTTCCTGCAGAATACCTTCAACCTGACGAAGAACGTGTCGGTCATCGCCGGCGTGCGCGAGGACCGGATAAGCGCGAACACCGAGAGCCCGCCCTTTGTCTTCGAGTACTACAATTTCGCGAACGGCCTCCCCAACGGCACCGTGCCGGCGACGGGTGCCACCCTCAAGCCGGGTTCCTACTACCAGGCGCGGGGGGAGGTCACCGATCCGTCGTACTTCGGCAGCCTGGTCATCAAGCCCTCCGACACGCAGACCTTCTACCTCACCTACAACCGCACCCAGGCCGTGCAGGGATCGGCGAACTACGGGGGCGTGGGTGTCTCATCGAGCAGCCAGGCCGGCCTGCTCACCGCGTTGTCCACCGCCAGCACGCTCTACGAGGCCGGCTACAAGCAGAGTTTCCTGGCCAACACCCTTTTCATCGACGCGGCCGTCTACCAGCAGCTCAAGCTCGAGCCGCAGATCCAGGGACCGGCGTACCACGTCAAGACCGACGGCTTTGAGGCGGATCTTGTCTACCAGCCGAGCAAGGCCCTCACGTTCAACGCGAACTTCACCTACCAGTCGGTGACCGACTTCGGGAGCGGCTACTTCGAGCAGACGTACAACTACCTGGACCTGTACCCCGCCAGCATGATCATCGACGGCCAGCACGGCACCGCCGGCGGAAGTCCCAACCTGGGGGCCGCACAGGGCTATGCCTACGAGCCGCCCGGGGACCGGATGAAGGCGCCGGGGGTTCCCCAGGTCCTCTCAAACCTCTTCGCCGAATACACGTTTCCCGCGCACTTTGGATTCGGGGTCGGCCCGCAGATCCAGGGCCGCCAATACGCCAACGACCAGGGCACGCTGCACATCCCGACCGAGTGGGAGTGGGACGGCTACCTGTTCTACAAGGCGAAGACCTGGGACGTGCGGGTCAACGTGAGCAACATCCTCAACCAGCGGCTCCTGGACCCGATTGACGTGACCTTTGCGGGAAATGACACGATCTACGTCCGGCCGCCGATTGCGGCGTCGCTCACGGTCCGGTATCACTACTAGCCCTCAGGGCCGCTGGCCGGCAGTGACGAACGCGACGAGGTCCGAAAGCTGGTCGTCGGTGTAGTGCCCATGGGCGGGCATCGTCGCCTCGGAGACCATCGCGCGGGGGTTGCGGACGTAGGACTTGAAAAAGGCGGGATGGAGGACCGCAAGCGATTGCAGCGCGAGGAACGACTGCCGGCTCTTTGAGCCCCCGAATGTCCCGCCCGGGCCCCGGTGGCAGCTCGCGCAGGAATTGATCCAGATCATTCTCCCGTTCCGCCCGCGCGGCGGCAGCGCGGCCCAGGGGCCGCCGTAGAAATCCCGGAAGCGTTCCGCCAGGCTGCCGATCTCGATGCGGACAACCCCCCACGGCTTCTTGTGGCTCGCATCGAGGATCCCGTCGGCGCCCGGCGCCACGGAGGAGGAGATCAGGATCACGTAGGGCCCGGGGTTGAACGCCCACCCCGGAAGGGGCCAGCGGTCGGGACCCTTGCCGTTGATCTCGAGAACCAGGAAAGGGCGGTAGCGCCCGATGAATTCCCGCGTGAACACCGACGCGTATCCGTCGTCGCAGGTCGCCAGGAGCACGTCGGATCCGGCGCCGCAGGGCAGCGCCTTCCACAGATCCCCGAGGAACACCGCCGTCACGGCCTGCGCGCCGGGAACAAACTCGTTCGGCAGGCTCAGCCGGGCGACCGGAAGCTTCCGAAGGTCGGCCCAGGACACGTAGAGGGTCCCTCCGGCCGGCACGCCGACCAGCCGGCCGGACACCGGAAGGTCGAACGCGGAGGCGCGCCTGTCGTGGAGCCCAAGGGAGCCGGCCGCGGGATCCGCAAATCCCAGGAGGAGGCATGCCAGGGCGGGAAGCGCGCGGTGCAGGGCGGGAGTCATGCCGGCCGGCGGAGGACAAGCTGGGTGGCGACCATCACCTGGACCGTCTCGCGGTCCTGGTTCAGCGTCTCCGTCCGAAATTTCACCACGCCGTGCCCCGGCCGCGAGGCCGAGGGGCGCATCTCAAGGACCTCGGTCACGGCGGTGAGGCGGTCCCCGGGGCGGACCGGGCGCGGCCACCGGATCGAGTCAATTCCCAGCCCGACATGCCCGCCGGCAAGCCGCAGCTCGCCCTCGATCATGATCTTCATCGTAAGGGCGCCGGTCAGCCAGCCGCTGGCGACCAGGCCGCCAAAGACGCTCCCGCCCGCCGCTTCCGCATCGAGATGGAAGGGCTGGGGATCAAAGCGGGAGGCAAAGGCCACGATCTCCTCGCGGGTCACCGCGATCTCCCCGGTCCCGAAGCGGCGGCCAACCGCCAGGTCCTCGTAGCAGAGCGTCGGGCCGGGCATGGCGGGTCATCTCACCTGGAGCGTGTCGGCCTCGAAGGCCAGCCCCAGCGGCCGGATCACGACGGCCTTGCGCCCGCCCTCGCGGCGGAGGCTGCCGGCGATCCACGCGTCGTGCCCCGCGGAGCGCGCCGCGGCAAGGGCGGCGGCGGCCTGGGCGGGCGGGACGTAGGCCGCGAATCCGATGCCCATGTTGAAGGTGGCGTAGGCCTCCCGCTCGGCGATCGGCCCGGCCTCGACCAGGAAGCGGAAGAGCGCCGGCGGCGGCCGGACCTCGGTGATCTCGTAGACAAAGGGGTCGTCAAGCCGCATGAGCTTGCGCCATCCGTGGCCGGTCACGTGGGCGGTGTAGTTCAGCCTGATCCCCCGAATCTGGCACTCGCGGACAAATGAGACGTAGATCGCGGAAGGCGCCAGCAGCGCCTCGCCGTAGGTCGTCCCGTCCGCCAGCCGCGTCTGGTAGCCGTTGGGAAGCCTTTCGGCGAGCTTCCGGCAGAGGGTGAGCCCGTTGGTCTGCACGCCAGAGGAGGCGAGGAAGATGATCGCATCGCCCTCGGACACCGCGCCGGTGATCCGCAGGTCCTTCGGGTCGATCCTGCCGACCGCGGACCCGGCCAGGGCGATCGCCCCGGGCTCGACGATGCCGCGCAGGGCGGGCGTCTCCCCTCCCCCCCACGCCGCCCCCGCCAGGCGGCAGCCAGCGGCAAAGCCCGAGATCAGGTCGGCGGCCCTCGTCTCGTCCGAGAACCAGTCCGCGTCCCCAACGGCCGCATGCATCGCCACTGAGATCGGCAGCGCGCCGCAGGTGACCAGGTCGTTGACGATCGTGGCCACGGTGTCGATGCCGATGGCCCGGTAGTGGCAGCGCCCCGTCTGGGACTGGACGGCATCCGCCACGAGGCTCTTCGTGCCGAGCCCCTCCTCCACGTGCGCGAGAAAATGATCGTCGGCCTCGATGAGGTAGGCGCTCTCGCCGCGGATCGTGGCCGGCTCGTGGTAGCCGTGCCCGGCGAGCAGGTCCGACGTGGAATGCGCCGCCCGCTGGCACGCCCGCTTGAACGAATCGAGCTTGTCGTACCGGACGCCGGATGCCTCGTAACTCAGCGACATAGGGATCAGAAACCTGAGACCTGAAACCTGAAACCTGAGTTCAGGCCTCGGATTTCGGATATTCTGCGATGAAGTTGCGTGGAAGTATTTTGCATCTGGGTGAACCGGCTCGGGCGGCTCGGAAGTCTGATTTCAGGTTTCAGGTTTCAGGTTTCAGGTCTCAGGTTTCTGCTTAATATGACCGCCCCTCGTTCTTCTCGTAGTAGTTGACGTAGGCCTGGTTGACGACCCGGTATCCCCCCGGCGTCGGGTAGCGGCCGGTGAAGTACCAGTCGCCCTTGTGGTGCGGGACGGCCGCGTGCAGGCTCTCGATCGTCTGGAAGATGATCTGGATATCCCCCTTCCACTCGATGCCGCGGGGCCGGACCAGCTCGACGATCCTCGCCGAGATCTGCTCGGGGGTGAACGGCTCGTAGATCCCGCGGACCTGGTTCTCGAGGGTCTGGCCGGCCGGCTTGGCTATCTCCGCCCGGCACCGCTCGTAGACCTCGTCGAGGACCCCCGTGCGGCCGCTCTCCTTCAGGAGCGACACCGCAGCCTCGAAGGCGACGAACTTCCCGATTTGCGACATGTCGATCCCGTAGCAGTCCGGGTAGCGGATCTGCGGGGCCGTCGAGACGATGACGATCTTCCGGGGATTGAGCCGGGCGAGAATCCGCAGGATCGAGCGGCGCAGCGTCGTCCCGCGGACGATCGAGTCGTCGAGGCACACGAGGTTGTCGGTGGGCTTCACCGCGCCGTAGGTGACGTCGTACACGAGGCTGGAGAGCTGGTTTCTCAGGTCCTCCTGGCCGATGAAGGTCCGCAGCTTGATGTCCTTGCTGATCACCTTCTCGCCGCGCGGCCAGTTGCGCAGGACCAGCTCGTCGACGATCTCCTCGGTGAGCACGCCCTCGCGGCTGGCCTTCAGTATCGCCGCCTTGACCTCGTCGCGCCGCCGCATGCGCAGCGCCGACATCAGCCCGTAATAGGCCACCTCGGCCGTGTTGGGGATGAACCCGAAAACCGTGTTCTCCCAGTCCCGGCCGATCGAGTCGAGGACCTGGTCGGCGAGGTTTCCGCCGAGGTCCTTGCGCTCCCGGTAGATGTCGACGTCGTTGCCCCGCGAGAAGTAGATCCGCTCGAAGGAGCAGGGCGCGGACGGCAGCGGGGCCGCAAAGGGGGCCTCCTTCACCGTTCCCCGGCGCTTGATCACGACGACATGCCCGGGCCCGACCTCGCGCACGTCGCCGACCGCGACGTCGAAAACCGTCATGAGCGGCGCGCGCTCGGAGGCGAACGCCACCACCTCGTCGTTGCGGAAATAATAGCAGGGGCGGATCCCGGACGGGTCGCGGGCGACGAACGCGTCCCCGTTGCCGATCAGCCCGCAGAGGACGTACCCGCCGTCCCACTTCTGGGAGGCCCGGGTGAGGACCCGGGTGAGGTCGAGGTCCTCGCTGATCCGGTGCGACAGGTCGGCCCCGGACAGGTCCCGCTTGCGCAGGAAGCGGTAGATGTCCTCGTGCTCCTCATCGAGGAAGAACCCGATCTTCTCGAGGATCGCCTGCGTGTCCGTGGCGATGATCGGGTGCTGCCCAATCGCGATCAGGCTCTCGTTGAGCTCCCGGGTGTTCGTGAGGTTGAAGTTCCCGCAGAGGGCGAGGTTGCGGGTGGGCCAGGGGCTCCGCCGGAAGAAGGGATGGCAGGCGCTCAGGTTGTAGCCGCCGCTGGTGCCGTAGCGCAGGTGCCCGAGGAAGAGGTCCCCGCCGAAGTCGAAGTTCTGCTTCACGGTGTCGGGAAACTCCGGGTGAATGGCCCCCGACGCGACCTTCGCGTTGTACTGCCCGAGCAGATCCTTGAAGATCCGGTTGAGCGGGTTCGATTTCACATTCCGCTCGCGGAACATGAAGGGCTCGCCCGCGGGCATGTCGAGCTTGACGCAGGCGACCCCCGCCCCGTCCTGCCCCCGGTTGTGCTGCTTCTCCAGCAGGAGGAAGAGCTTGGTGAACCCCCACAGGGGCGTGCCGTACTTCTCCTGGTAGTGGGAAAGGGGCTTGAGGAGCCGCACCAGGGCGACCCCGCACTCATGGGAAATCGGGTCGCTCATGGCTTCAGTCCAGTCCGGGGCGTTTCATCGCCTCCTCTATAGCCGTCTCCCACGCCCGGCGCAACTCGGCGACCGGCCACGCCGCCTCCGCGACGCCGGTCCGCAGCGAGAGGGTTCCGCCCGCCGCAACCGCGCCGATGTCGGCCGCCGGGACCCCGCGGGACGCCGCGTCGGCCAGGGCGGCGGCCGCGCGCGCCGGGGGAACGGCGACAATGACGCGGCCCTGGCTCTCGCCAAAGAGCAGCGCATCGAGCCTCGGCGCGGCCAGCGCGGACAGGTCGATGTCCGCCCCGAGCGGGGCCGCGCCGAAAAGCATCTCGGCCGCCGCGACCAGCAGCCCGCCCTCGCTCAGGTCGTGCGCCGCCGCGATCGCGCCGGCCTTGATCTGCGCAAGGAGGAAATCCTGGAGCCGCTTCTCGGCCGGCATGTCGACGGCGGGCGCGTCGCCCGTCTTGAGCCCGTGGAAGAGCCCGAGGAACTGGCTGCCGCCAAGCTCACAGGGCGCGCCGCCGAGGAGGATGAGCCGGTCGCCCGCGGCGCGCGCGAACTGGCGGGTGATGTGGCGCTCGTCCTCGATCAGGCCGACGATCGCGACCGTCGGGGTGGGATCGATGGCCCCCTCGCGCGACTCATTGTACAGCGATACGTTCCCGCCGACCACGGGGACGTCGAAGAAGCGGCAGGCCTCGGCCAGCCCCCGGACGCATTCCTTCAGCGCAAAGAAGGCCTCCGGCTTGTAGGGATTCCCGAAATTCAGGTTGTCGGTCATCGCCAGCGGGGTGGCACCGCTGCACACGACGTTGCGCAGGCACTCGACCATCGCGATGAGGGCGCCGCGGTGGGGGTTGAGGTAGCAGTAGCGGCCGTTGCAGTCGTTGGCTATGGCGATGAACTTCTCCCGGTCGCCAAGCCGAAGCCGGACGACCGCCGCGTCGCTTCCCGGCTCGACGGCCGTGCCGTGCTGGACGATGTGGTCGTACTGCCGGTAGACCCAGCGCTTCGAGGCGATCGTCGGGTGCGCGAGCAGCCGGGGCAGCGCGTCCCGCAATCCCGCGGCGTCGAGGTCGGGCAGGCCGGCGGGCGTCCACGCCCGGGTCACGGCGAGGTAGGCGGGCTCCCGGGCGTCCCGCTGGTAGACGGGGGCCTGGTCGGTCAGGGCCGGCGCGGGGATGTCGGCGACGGTGATCCCGTGCTGGCGCACCACCATCCGGCCGGTGTCCGTCACCGACCCGACCAGCGCCGCGTGGAGATCCCATTTCGCGAAGACCGCCTCGATCTCCCGCTCCCGGCCCTTCTGGACGATGACGAGCATCCGCTCCTGCGACTCGGAGAGCATGATCTCGTAGGAATTCATCCCGGTCTCTCGCTGCGGCACTCGGTCCAGCTCAATCTCGATCCCAGTGCCGCCGCGGCTGGCCGTCTCGCAGGTCGAGCAGGTCAGGCCGGCCGCGCCCATGTCCTGGATACCGACGACCAGGCCGGGCACGGCCATCATCTCCAGGCAGGCCTCGATCAGGAGCTTCTCCATGAAGGGATCGCCCTTCTGGACGGCCGGGCGGTCCGCCTGCGACTCCTCGCTGAGCTCCTTGGAGGCGAAGGCCGCGCCGCCGAGGCCGTCCCTGCCGGTCGCCGCGCCCACGTAGTAGACGGGATTGCCCGTCCCGGTCGCCGCGCCGCGCCGGATCTGGTCGTGCCTCAGGGTGCCCAGGCAGAGGGCGTTCACGAGCGGGTTGCCCTCGTAGGACCGGTCAAAATAGACGTCGCCCCCCACCGTCGGCACGCCCACGCAGTTCCCGTAGTGGGCGATGCCGGCGACGACCCCGCGGAAGAGCCGGCGGGTCACCGGGGAGGAGAGCTCGCCGAAGCGCAGCGAATTGGTGAGGAGCACCGGCCGGGCGCCCATCGTGAAGATGTCGCGGATGATCCCGCCCACTCCGGTGGCCGCGCCCTCGAAGGGCTCGACGGCGCTCGGGTGGTTGTGCGACTCGATCTTGAAGGCGATCGCCCACCCCTCCCCCACGTCGATGATCCCGGCGTTCTCCTCGCCGGCCTTGACCAGCACCCGCCCGAAATCCGCGGTCGGGCCGAGCTTCTCGGTCGGGAAGCCCTTGAGGAGCGGGCGCGTGTTCTTGTACGAGCAGTGCTCCGACCACATGACCGAAAAGATGCCGAGCTCGGTGAGGGTCGGCGGGCGGCCGAGGGCCTCGACGATCGCCGCGTACTCCTCGGGGAGCACGCCGTGCTTCTTCACAAGCTCGGGCGTGATGGGCTGGTTGAGGACCGGGTCGGGATTGGGCGGAAGCGGCGCGGCGGGCATCGTCGGCATTCGGTCGCGTCAGGCGGTTCTCTTCTCAAGCTCGGGAAAGCGGGATGCGAGCACGGCCCGGGCGACGGCCAGGCCGTCGCGGCTCGCGTGGAAGCGCTCAAAGGCGCGGTCCGGGTGGGGCATCATGCCGAAGACGTTGCCCCGCTCGTTGCGGATCCCGGCGATCGACCCGATCGACCCGTTCGGGTTGCGGGCGTAACGCAGCAGGACCTGCCGGTTCGCCTCGAGCCGGGAGAGCCCCGCATCGTCGATCCGGTAATTTCCCTCGCCGTGGCTGATCGGGAGCCGGATCGAGGGCCCGAGGGCGGCCGGCGAGAAGGCGGCCGTGCTCGGCTCGACCGACAGGTCGCACATCACACAGCGGAATTCCAGGCAGGCATTGCGGATCAGAGCCCCGGGGAGCAGGCCGGCCTCGCAGAGGATCTGGAAGCCGTTGCAGATCCCGTACACGAGCCCTCCGTTGGCCGCATGGGCCCGGATCGCCGCCATGATCGGCGAGAAGCGCGCGATCGCCCCGCAGCGCAGGTAGTCGCCGTGGGCGAACCCGCCGGGAAGCGCCACCAGGTCGGCGCCGCCGAGCGTGGCGTCCTTGTGCCAGACGTAGCGCGTGGGCAGGCCCAGCCCGCTGGCGAAAAGGTGGAAGGTGTCCTGGTCTCCGTTGGAGCCGGGAAACTGGATGACGGCGATGTTCATCCCCCCTTGACGATCTCGTAGCGGAAGTCCTCGATGACCGGGTTGCTCAGCAGGTCGCGGCAGACCCCGTCGAGCCGCGCGCGAAAATCCGGGGTGTCGGCCGCGTCCACCTCGAGCTCGATCAGCTTGCCGACGCGGACCCCCTTCAGGCCGCCGAAACCGAGGCTCTCCAGGGCGTGCCCCACGGCGGCGCCCTGCGGGTCGAGCACGTTCTTCTTGGGTGTGACAAAGACGTTGATTTTCACGGGCCGTTAAAACCAAACCATGACGCCGTGAATCACAAATCGGTCAAGGGTATTTGGCCGTCTGCCTCCGTCCGCCCGCAGTAGCCTGGCTACAGGCGATTCCCGGCCGGCCTGATAGGAAGCCCGGCGCGGGCCCGCCATCCTTGCCTGTCCGGCCCGGCGGGGCCACATTGGAGGGGCCTGCCCGTCGCCCCAATGAACTTTCCAAGACTTCCGGAAGGATTCGACCTGGACCCCCTCAGGCCCCGGGTGTTGCGGCACAACGCGGAGGCGCGCGAGGTCTGGGACTCCTACAAGGCGGACCGGCCCATCCGCGTGCCCGTCCACTTTGCGGCCGCGCGAACCCTGTACCACGAGCTCCACGGCCTGGACTGGCGGGGCTATTACGAGGATCCCGACGAGATGATCCGCCTCCAGCTCGAGACCGAAAAATACAAGCGCGAGCTGCCCCTGGGCGACCACCCGCTGGCCGAGGCCCCGGACGCCTGGGAAGTGCGGGTCGACTTTCACCCGATAGCGACCGCCGCCAGCCTTGGCTGCCCGGTGATGTTCCGCCCCGACGCAGTGCCGGCCCACCAGAGCCTGAACCGGGGCCTGCAGGAGTGCCTGGAGATGGAGTGGCCGGACTGGCTCGAGAGCGCGCTCATGCCCCGTCATGCGGTGTTCATCGACCAATTCGACCAGCGCTGCGTCACCGAGGGCCTGCGCTTCATGGGGAAGCCGGTCAACCGGGTGAAGCCGACGATCCCCTCGACAGGCGGCGGGATCTTCAGCACGGCCCTGGACCTGCGCGGGGAGGAGATCATGGCCGACATGTACGAATTTCCCGAGGAGGTCCACGTTCTCCTCGAGCGGATCGCCGAGTGGCGGATCGGCCTGGAGAGGACGTGGACTCTCCGCGACGGGATGGCGTATCCGCTGGACCACCCGGGCAAGGGCGAGATCGAGATCACCGACCACGGCATCGACATGCTCTCGGTGGACACCTACGAGACCTTCATCGGGTCGCTGATCAGCCGGCTCGCCGCCAAGTACCGGCAGGCCCCCTCGACCTTCCTGCACCACTGCGGCAAGGGGACGCACCTTCTTCCGGCGATCATGAAGCGCTGCAAGTTCGACCGGCTGCACGCGCTCACGTGGCCGCTCAACGATATCGGGCGGATCCGGCGGGAACTGGGCCAGCACGTCTGGATCACCGCGGTCATAGCGGACACGATCTACCAGGGCGGTCCCGAGGCGACGCGGGCGGCCGTGAAGGAATTTCTCACCCCTGAGGTGATGGGCAGCGGCAGGATCTGCATCTGGGTTGCCGGTGAGGCGGCGGGGATCCCCGTGGCCTCGTACAAGGCGGTTTATGAAGCCGTGAAGGAATTCGGGCGCTATCGCTGAGGCTCCTTGACAGCCGGCGGGCCGCAGGGATGAGTCTAGCCCATGGCATCGAACCCGACCCTTGCGCGGAAGGTATTCCTGGCGGCCCATATCACGGGCAGCTTCAAGCTGCGGTCGGGGGCGACCAGCTCCGAGTACTTCGACAAGTACCGCTTCGAGGCGGACCCCCTGCTGCTCAGGGAGATAGCGACGGCGCTCTCGTCGCGGATCCGCGGCGAGTTCGATGCGCTGGCGGGGCTTGAGATGGGCGGAATTCCGATCGCCACGATGCTCTCCCAGGTCACCGGGCTGCCCCTCCTCCTTATCCGCAAGAAGGCCAAGGACTATGGCACCTGCCGCTATGCCGAGGGCGGCGAGGTGAAGGGGCGGAGGCTCCTGATCGTCGAGGATGTCGTCACTTCCGGCGGGCAGATCCTCGAGTCGGCCGCGGCCCTCCGGGCGGACGGCGCGCTCATCACGGAGGTCGTCTGTGTCATCGACCGGCAGGCCGGCGGCGCCGAGGCCCTGACCAAAGCCGGGCTCAACCTCACGAGCCTGTTCACAATGGCGGAGCTGAAGGCGGCGGCATCTTAGAAGGTGGAGCGCGATCTCCGAGCGCGCTGAGCGACGATAGCCCAAGCCAGCGTGCCCGGAGGTCACGCTCCACCCCGGAAAGTCCTAACGACTGGATCTATTTCTCG
Organism: uncultured Opitutaceae bacterium; assembly: GCA_903891325.1. Taxonomy (GTDB): domain Bacteria; phylum Verrucomicrobiota; class Verrucomicrobiia; order Opitutales; family Opitutaceae; genus Palsa-1447. The sequence goes on along the minus strand of CAITEC010000131.1, from coordinate 13,068 downwards.
GATGAAACTTTGAATGGTGCGCCAGGAGCCGCCCGGGCTCGACCGCGGTGTAGATCTGGGTCGTCGCGATGCTGGCGTGGCCGAGCATTTCCTGGATCGCGCGAAGATCCGCCCCGCCGCTGAGCAGGTGCGTCGCAAAGGAGTGGCGCAGGAGGTGGGGCTTCACCGGCTTGGAAATCCCCGCGATCTTCGCGTACTTCTTCACCAGCATCCAGAGCATGACCCGGGAAAGCCCCGCCCCCCGGTTGCTGAGGAAGAGCTGGCTGCCCGTCCGCGGCTTGACGAAATGGGGCCGGCCCGAGGCCAGGTAGGCGAGCAGGGCGTCGCGGGCCTTTCCCCCGACGGGAACCACGCGCTCCTTCGACCCCTTGCCGAAGACGCGGAGGAAACCCTGGTCGAGATCGATCTGCTGCAGGGTGAGGCCCGCGAGCTCGGACACGCGCAGGCCGCTCGCATAGAACACCTCGAGCATGGCGCGATCCCGAAGGGCCGCGGGCGTGCCGCCGGAGGGCGCGGCGAGGAGCCGGCCGACCTCGGCGGGCGAAAGCGAGCCGGGAAGCGATCGCGGCAGCCTTGGCCCGGAAAGAAGCGCGGTGAAGTCGTCCTTCCGGAGGTTCTCACGGACGAGGAAGCGGGCGAATACCCTCAATGCCGTCAGCTTCCGCGCGAGGCTCGTCGCGGCGAACCCGCGGCCCGAGAGCGAGCGGATCCAGGCGCCGGCCTGCGCGCCGGAAACCGCGCGCCAGTCCGCGGCGCCCTGCCTTGCCGCGTGCGCGGCGCACTGGTCGAGGTCCCGCTGGTAGCCCTCGCGCGTGTGCGGGGAAAGCCCGCGCTCCAGGTCGAGGAACGCCATGAAGGAATCAATGTCCGTCGCAAATGCGGGAGGCGCCTTGCTCGCCGCGGCGGTGCGGCGGGAGCGCGAAAGGGCGGCCTGTCCCCGGGCTTTCAGTTGTAGCGGCGGCGGGGAGGCGGGGGCTTGAAGCCGCTGGTCTCCTTCATCCGGAACGTGATCCGCGCCTTCTCGAGGTCGTAGGGGCTCATTTCCATCTTCACCGTGTCGCCCGCGGCGATCTTGATGAAGTTCTTCCTGAGCTTGCCGGAAATATGGGCGAGGACGACATGGCCGTTCGCCAGCTGGACCTTGAACATCGTCCCGGGCAGGACCACCACCACCTTGCCTTCGACCTCGATCGAGTTGCCGTCAGCCATGGGTAAGCACCGGTGCGGCGCGTGCAGGGCGGGGGGCGGGGGGGAAAGCGGCGGTCATGAGGGAGCCGGATACCAATCCGTAAACCCGTTCCGCGCAAGAGAAATGCAGTTGGCGGGCGGGTTTGCGCCCGCCACGATCCTGCGAGGTCCACTCCCGCCCATCGAATGATCTGCCCGTACGAGAAACTCTTCCCCTCGCAACTCCTGCGCGACGACGTGTTTTTCATGAGCCTGGCCTACAACCAGGCCATCGAGGCGTGGCGGAAGGACGAGGTGCCGATCGGCGCGGTGATCGAGATCGGGGGCGAGGTCGTCGCCGCAGCCCATAACAGCGTGGAGGGGGCCCACGACCCCACCGCGCATGCGGAGATGCTTGTCCTGACGCAGGCCGCATCGAAGATCGGCGACTGGCGGCTCGACGGGGCGACCCTGTACGCGACCAAGGAGCCCTGCCCCATGTGCTCCGGAGCCCTCATCATGGCCCGCGTGCGCCGGGTGTGCTACGCCCTGCCCGACCCGAAGATGGGTTGCCTGGGCGGCGCGGCGAACCTGAACGATCTCCCCCGGTCGAACCACCACCTTGAAATCACAGCCGGGGGCGTCCTTGAGGATGAGTGCCGCGAGCTGCTCCAGGCATTTTTCCGGCTGAAGCGCGGGGAGGCGCAGTGACCGGGGCTTTCAAGCGTCAATGCGGCGCGGCCGCGATCCTCGTCCTCGCCGGGGGGATCGCCTATCACAATTCGCTGCACGGTCCGCTGGTCTTCGACGATCTCCCCTCAATCCGCGACAACGGGACGATCCGGCAGTTCGCCACGGTCCTGAGACCGCCATCCGGGATGACCGTGGACGCCCGCCCCGTCCTGAACGCCTCGCTCGCGCTCAACTACGCCTGGGGCGGACTGGACGTGGTCGGTTACCACCTGGTGAACGTTGCGATCCATATCGCCGGCGCCCTCGTGCTCTTCGGAATCATCCGCCGCACGATGGCGCGGCTGTCCCGACGCGAGGGAGGCCTGAGCCCCTCCGACTTCGCCCTCGCCGTCTCCGTCCTCTGGCTGGTCCATCCCCTCCAGACCGAGTCCGTTACCTACATAGTCCAACGCGCCGAGTCCCTGATGGGACTCCTCTACCTCCTAACCCTGTACTTCTTCATCCGCTCCGTAGATTCCGAAAGTTCGACTCAGGTTTCAGGTCTCAGGTCTCAGGTTTCTGCAAAAAGCGGTTTCCGGTTTCAGGTTTTTGCGGTCGCCGCCTGCGCCCTCTCCATGGGAACCAAGGAGGTTGCCGCGACCGCTCCGATCCTCGTCCTTCTCTACGACCGCACTTTCGTCTCGGGCGGGTTCCGCGAGGCCCTTCGGCTCCGCGGGCGTTTCTACGCGGCGCTCGCAGCGACCTGGATCATCGTCATCCTGCTGACGCTCTCCTCGCCGGGGCGCGGGGGATCGACCGGCTTTGGAAACGGGATCTCCTGGCCGGCCTACATCGCCACCCAGTTCCCGGCCATCTTGCGCTACCTGCGGCTGGCGATCTGGCCGGACCGGCTCGTCTTTGACTACGGCCCGGAAAATCCGCCCTCGCTTCCGGTGCTCCTGATTTCCGCCCTTCTCGTCCTCGGCGCGCTCGCCGCCGCGCTCGCCGCCGCCTGGCGAAAATCGCCCTGGGGGTTCCTCGGGGTCTGGTTCTTCGCAATCCTGGCGCCAACCTCGCTCGTCCCCGGGATGATGCAGATGACGGCCGAGCACCGGATGTACCTACCCCTCGCCGCGGTCGCGGTGGCCGCCGTCGCCGGCGCGGACTTCGCCGCGCGGCGCGTTCGCCGACGCATCGCCGGACCTGCGATCGCCGCCGCGGCCGCCGCCCTTCTTGCCTGCACGCTGGCCCGCAACGAGACCTACGGAACCGGCTGGTCGCTGTGGATCGACACGGTCGCCAAGCGCCCGGAGAATCCCTTCGCCCACGTCAACCTGGGCGTGGAGGAGTTTCTTCGCGGCAACATCGCCCTCGCCGGGGAACAGTTCGCCCTCGCCGCCAGGCTCAGGCCGGACTACGCGGCGGCCCACCGCAATCTCGGCGGCTCGCTGCTGAAGATGGGCCGCCGGAAGGAGGCACGGCGCGAACTCGAGGCGGCCATCCGGCTCGACCCGGAAAATCCGATCGCGCACGACGACCTGGCGAGCCTCCTTGCATCCGAGGGCGACTGGGCGGGAACCGCCCTGCAACTGGCCGCCGCGCTGAAGGCGGAGCGCGCCGATGCGGGCGAGCATTCCCGACTGGCGGAGGCGCTGCTGATGAGCGACCGGCCGGGACCGGCCGCGGCCGAGTATGCGGAATGCCTGAGGATCCGCCCGAATGATCCCGACGCGCACAACAACCGCGGCGTCGCCCTGCTGAGGACCGGCGACACCGCCGGGGCCCGCGCCGAATTCCAGGCCGCCCTGCGACTCAAGCCCGATGATGCCGACGCCCGGCGGAACCTGGCGGGCATTGGAAACTAAGCGATGATTCTGGTTCGGCTGTAGCCGGGGTCCGAGACCCCGGCCTGGCCCTCCGTCTCCACTTTGCTCCGCCGGACAAGCTATGGGGCCGGGGATTGGGGATCACAGATGGGACCCCAAGCACCGGGGTCTGGGACCCCGGCTACATTCGATCCTCCGACCCGCCGAGTTGACGTTTTTGCCGAGTGGTGCATGAGTGGGTTCCACTTAAAAACCCAATAACACCCTAACGACCATGGCCTACGAACTTCCCAAATTGCCCTATGCCTACGCCGCGCTCGAGCCGCACATCGACGCACGGACGATGGAGATCCACTACACGAAGCACCACCAGGCATATATCACCAACGCCAACAATTTCCTGAAGGACCAGCCCGCCCTGGCCGCCCTTTCGGTCAATGACCTCATCGCCGACCTTTCCAAGGTTCCCGAGGCGATTCGAGCCGGCCTGCGCAACAATGCCGGCGGGCACAGCAATCACTCATTCTTTTGGACCATCATGGGGCCGCACGGCGGCGCGCCCAAGGGAAAGCTCGCCGAGGCGATCACCGCGACCTTCGGCTCCCTCGACAAGCTCAAGGAGGAGTTCGGAAAGGCGGGCGCCACGCGCTTCGGCTCGGGCTGGGCGTGGCTGGTTGTCACCGCCGACAAGAAGCTGGCCATCGGCTCGACGGCCAACCAGGACAGCCCGCTGATGGGCAAGGCCGTCGCCGGACTCGAGGGCAAGCCGGTCATCGGTTTGGATGTCTGGGAGCACGCCTACTACCTGCATTACCAGAACCGCCGGCCCGACTACATCGCAGCCTGGTGGAACACCGTGAACTGGACAGCGGCCGAGGCCAACTACACGGCGGCCCTGGCCTGATAGCGGAGCAGTTTCGCAATTATTGCAGCCGGGGTCGCTTACCCCGGTGCCTTGGGGTCCTATCTTCGAACCCCGGCCCCTTCCGGGCCGGGCCGGGGTCAGCGACCCCGGCTACAACGAAACCATAACAGGCCCTAGCGCAGCCAGACGCTGGCCGAGTGGGCCGGGCCCAGGCGCTTGCTGATCGGGGTGCTCTTCCCCGTCTCGGTGTCGAGGATCGAAAGCACGCTGTCGTAGCGGGTCCTCGCAGTGTAAACCAGATGTCTCCCGTCGGCCAGCCAGCAGGGCTCGATTCCGTCGAAGGGCGCCTTGGACACCTGCTCGCTCCGGCCGCTGGACAGGTCGAGCACCGCAATCTGATAGCTGCCCGGTTTTATCGTGAAGGCTATCTTGTTCGGATTCGCGGTGCTCCAGTCCGGCTCCGCGCAGAAACGGCTTATCCCCTGCGTGATCCGCTCCGCCCCGCCCCCTCCCGCGGAGATCATGTAAAGCTGCGGGCCGGGTGAACTCGCATAGACGATCCGGCTGCCGTCCGGCGACCAGCAGGGTGAGGCCTTGACGGAGTCGCCGTAGGTGCGGCGGCTCACCCGCCGGCCGTTCGCATCGCTGACGTAGATCTGCGTCTCGCCCTCGCCGCTCAGGGTCATGGCCACCTGCTCCCCGTTCGGGCTGAAGCGCGCGCCGCTGTTCGTGCCCTTGAAGCTCTCGAAGGTCATCCGCTGGTTCGTCCCGAGGTCCATGAGGAAAATGTCGGGCGCGCCCGAGTGATAGAAGCTCGTGTAGACAATCCGGTTCCCGTCCGGCGCCCAGCGCGGCGAAAGCGCAATCGCCCGGTCGTTCGTGATCCGCCGAACCTCGCCGCAGAAGAGGTCGCTCACGTAGACCTCCTTGTGGCCGGTCATTTCGCCGATGAAGGCGAGTTTTGACGCGAAGAACCCGTGCAGGCCCATTCCATTCGTCTTTTCGACCGCTATGTCCGCAGCCCTCAGCAGTGCGTTGCGCGCGCTCGTGCCGGGGACAAGCGCGGAGGCCACCGGCTCGGCGCCGACGCCGCGGGCGATGTCGACCCGCACCTGCGAGGCCCCGGCCAGCGAGAATCGGAACGTGTAGGCGGCATAGCCGCCGTCCGCGATCCGGTAGCGGCCGTGCGCCGCAAAGGCCCGCTGCGCCAGCGCGCTGAGGTCGGCCCGGTCGGCGATGACGCGGACCGGGATGCTCCGGTTGTCGGCCTGGACCTCGACCGTGCCGATGTCGCGGTAGGCCAGGACGGGCGAAACTCCGGTTATCAGGAAAAGCAGGGTGGAAAGAATCTTTCGCATGATGGGATTTCTATTTGCACACCTGCGCATCATAACAACCCTAATCTTTCACGGCGCGAGCCGGGGCAAATGACGTCCGACCAAATAAAGGAACATCTCAAGCAGGTTAAATATCCCGGTTTCAGCCGCGACATCGTGTCGTTCGGCCTGGTCCGCTCGGCCGAATTTTCCGACGGTGTCGTCCGGGTGTCCCTGGCGATCTCAACCAACGACCCCAAGGTGCCCCTCCAGCTCAAGACCGAGGTGGACCGCTGCCTGCGCGTCATTCCGGGCGTCAGCGAAGCCGTCGTCGATGTCGCCGTCCAGGCGGTCCGCACCCCCCCGGGGGCCGCCGGCGCCGCCGCCGCGGACGGCGGCGCCCCCAAGCCGATCCGGCATGCCGTGGCGATCGGGTCGGGCAAGGGCGGGGTCGGCAAGAGCACCTTTGCGGTGAATCTCGCCTGCTCCCTGGCCCGGGTGCTGGAGGCGCAGGGTCGCCCCGGCCGGGTCGGGCTGATGGATTGCGAGATCTACGGGCCGAGCGTGCCGCTGATGATCGGGCTCCAGGGCAGGCCCCAGATCGAGGGGGACGGCCCCACGGCGCTGCTCGTCCCGATGGAGACCCACGGGGTCAAGGTCATGAGCATGGGCTTCCTGGTCGACGACGACACGCCGGTGGTCTGGCGGGGCCCGATGGTCATGAAGACCATCCAGCAGTTCGTGCAGAACGTGAAGTGGGGCGAGCTCGACGTCCTGATCATCGACCTGCCCCCGGGCACGGGCGACGCCCAGCTCTCCCTGGTCCAGACCATTCCCCTGGACGGCGCCATCATCGTGACCACGCCCCAGCCCGCCGCCGCGGGCATTGCGCGCAAGGGCGGGCTGATGTTCCAGAAGGTCAACGTGCCCATCCTGGGCGTCGCGGAAAACATGAGCTATTTCGTGGACCCGGCCGGCATCCGGCACTCGCTCTTCGGGTCCGGCGGCGGCGCAATCACCGCCGAGAGGCTCGGCACCGTCCTCCTTGGCCAGATTCCCCTGATTCAGGAAATTCGCGAGGGCGGCGACAGCGGGATGCCGGTTGTGATCAGCGCCCCGCAAGGTGCCGCAGCCGAAAAATTTAGGGAATTCGCCGAGACGCTGCTGGCCCGGCTCGCCAAGCCGAATCCGGGGCATTTGTAACAATCCTGAAAAATCGCCGGATTGACAGCGCCCGGCGGGTCGCTCTGATACAAATCCTGCCGGTCACCGCTGCATGACTTCCCTTTCCAAAGAGTCCGATCCCGCCTCGCACGAGTTTGTAAAGCAATCGAGCCTCTACCAGGAGTTCCTCGCCGAGCGGGAGGAGATCCTAAAGCACAAATGGCTGGAATCCGAGCGCCTCGGCTACGACGTCGGGTTCGAGCGGGCGCTCCTGGACTGGATCCGCAAGCACCGCGAGGGCTGGCGCGCGGCCCGCAGGCAGCAGATGGCCCAGGTCGGAGTGGCGAGGCCGGCGGCCGCAAAGCCGGCCGTGGCGGGACTGGCCGGGCAAAAGGCCGGCTGACGGGCCCTTACTTGATCTCCTTGTGGAGCGTGTGCCGGCGCAGGAAGGGATTGTACTTCTTCTTCTCGATGCGCTCCGTGACGGTCTTCTTGTTCCGCGTCGTGAGGTAACGGGAGGCGGGTTTGCCCTCCTTGCGGGCTTCTGTGCATTCGAGGGTGACGGTTTCTTGCATGGTCGGGAAGAGGTGGAGGGTTGAACGAGGACTAGTCCGGGTCCTGTTGCAACACGAAAAACACCGATATCGGCGCTCCGGGGTGGAGCGCGATCTCCGAGCTCGCTGAGCGAGCATAGTCCCAAACCAGCGTGCCACGGAGGTCCCGCTCCACCTTAGCCGGATAATCGATTAGCGGCGCTTCTCCGTGAGGGGCAGCATGATTCCCCGGCGGAATAGGGTCACCTGGCCGGTGCTCGACGACACCACCAGGGCGATGCAGTTGGCCGCGACACTGATCGCCGCCGCGGCCGCATGGCGGCTTCCCAGCCCACCGGGAAGGTTGAAGTTGCTGTCCGTCGCCTGGATCAGGCTCCCGGCGGACTCGACCACCCCGTCACCGCGGATCACGAACGCCCCGTCGATCGACGAGAACTCCTTCACGGTCTCGTCCATGAAGGGGTTGAGGATGTTGCGATCCTCCTCCTTGTAGCCGAAGAAAGGGTTGAGCACCAATGGCTTGGTAAGGGCGAAGACCTTCTCGTTGTCACCGACCACGAAGAGGCAACCGACCGGCCTGCCCTCCCTCCCCTCGACGGCCAGTTCGGTCGCCACGGCGATCACCCGCTCCAGGACCTCGGGCTTCACGTCCTCGGGAAGGAGGTCCGCCATCTGGCCGGTGAGCAGGGTCTGAAATTCGCGCTCGATGTCCACGACGACCAGGGTGTCGAACTGGTTGCTTCCGGTCATCCCCCCCAGGCAGCAGATCCGGTCGGTGAAGGCGATCACGCCGCGGGTGAGGGCGACGAGGATCGCGCTGCGCAGCTGCGCCATGCGCTGGCTCGAGAAGGAGCGGACCTGGATCGTCTCCGAGAAATCCTTCTGGTCCTCGCTCGGCTCGATCAGGTTGCGCGTCACGAGGATGGTCTTGAGCTTGGACCGCAGGACGCCCGGCTCGATGCCGCCGACAAAGGTGTCCCCGAAGACCATGATCGCGCCGCAGTCCGCCCCCTTGGCGACGCATTCGGCCTCGCGGAACATGAGCCGGTTGATCCGGTTCTGCTGGGTCTGGACCGGCCGAATGCCGCCGAACCCGCCGAGCAGCCTCTCGTACAGGACGTCCAGGTCGGCGGCGTTCACCAGGCCGTCCACCAGGTCCCGCTCCCGGACCTGGCGGGCGATAGCCGCGAGGACCTGAAGGTAGTCCCGGGCGCGCTCGCCGGCGATCAGCATGACGATGAGGTGCACCCGCTCGTCGGCCATCGCCCCGTCGTGGCGGATCCCCACCCGGCTGCGGCCGACCGCGAGGATGTACCTGCGGCTCATCTTCAGGCGCACGTGCGGGAGGGCCACCCCGAGCCCGAGGTAGGTGGTCATCGTGCTCTCGCGGGCAAGGAGGCCCCTCAGGAGCGATTCGGGCTTAAGGTCCGGGAATTTCGCCGCGGAGGCGGCGATCAGCTCCTGGAGCGCGCCCTCGAGGTCGACGCTGCGCAGGTCGATGACCCGGTTGCGCGCAATGATCTTGTCGAGCCGCATCGGTCAGGGCTTATTTTTCCCACTTTAGGGCGCCCTTTTTGACCTCATACACAAATCCGAGGACGAGAACGCCGAGGAAGAAGAGGATGGGGCCCAGGATGGCGATGTGGTGGGCGAGGAACTCCCGGTAGACGAAGGTCCAGGGGACCAGGATGACGACCTCCAGGTCGAAGAGGATGAAGAGCAGGACCGTCAGGTAGAACTTGACGGAGAAGCGCGTGTGCACGACCCCCTCGCCGGGGATTCCGCACTCGTAGGCCGAGTCCTTGATCCTCGAGTGCTTGGCGCGCTGGCCGAAAATCGCGCTCGCAGTGATGATCGCGCCGGTGATCCCGGCCGCGAGGAGGGCCTGGACGAGGAAGGGAAGGTAGGCTGAGGTTGTCATGCCGGTTGGCTATAGGGGGGCACTGTCGCGGGGGAGACAAGCCCGTTTGTTTCAGTGGACCGGGACGATCACCGCATTCTTGATCTGGGTCGATCCGGTCCCGAGGAGCTCGGCGTCCTCGAGGGTCCGGATGTCGTCGGAGATGTCGTCAAACCCGTACTTCCGGCGCCAGGCGTTCATTCGGCTGCGCATGAGCGCGTCCATCATCACCGGGTCCCCGCTCAGCCAGAGGATCGGCTCGGAGGCCGTGTAGAGCGAGTTGAAGAAGGGGCCGCCGATGTACTGGTAGCGCTCGAGGCTGGCGATCGTGAAGGCCCACGTCTGGCGCAGCTCGGGAATGGCGCTCATCTCCGCGACCGCGGCCGGCGCATTCGCCGGCGAGCGGAAGAAGCGCGCGGTGTTCGAGGCGTTCCACAGGGTGGCGTTCACCAGGGCTCCGTTCACGCCGAGGACGGGGTGGTCGGTGTAGACCGGGAGGTTGATCCAGAAGTCGGCATCGAGGAAGAGCGGGGTGGCCAGGAAGCTCTTCCGGTCCTCGTCGCGGGTCGTGGTGTTCGAATAGCCCCGGGTCTGCTGCTCGGCGATCACCGGGTTGAAGCGCTCCGGCAGCGGGCTGTCGTAGAACCACACCGGGTCGTAGTACCGGCCGGACTCGAGCACATACACGGGATTGCCCTCGAAGGGGGTCTTGCCCGTCACAAGCGAGGGCAGGTAGCCGGTCATCCGCAGCCGGAGCTGGTTGAGCCCGACCAGGAAGATGTTCCGATTCTCGAAGCCGCGCTTCCTCAGGGCGACGATCACGGCCTTCACCAGGGGGACCGGGGTCGCCAGGCCGGGGCCCGAGTCGGTGTAGATCTTCAGCCCCACGCGGCGCTTCGGCCCGGGCACGACCAGCCGGTGGGTGGCCCGCTCGTAGGAGGAAATCAGGGCCTCCACCGCCGCGTTGTAGTCGGCGGTCTCGGAGGTGGGGAGCTGCGCCTGCCACACCGGCTCATGGGGAAGTGCGCGCTGGGGGGCGGCCAGGTCCGCGCGGGCGGGCGGGAGCGCCGCCGCGAGCAGAACGGCGGTCGCCAGCAAGAGGGTTGAGTGTAGACGCATGATGTGTTGAGTGGCCCGCCCCTGACCAAAGGTTCCCTGCCACCGCGCCGAACTTGACAGCACCGCCAACCGGTTGAAAGTGCATTCTTTTCGCGCCTTTCCAGCCGTCCGCGACGGTCGCCACGGCCGCGCCCCATGCCCGTCATCAAAACCACCTGCGTCCGCGACCTGAAGCTTCGCGTCAACATCGCCGACGTGGTCTCCCGGGTGGTGACTCTTCGGAAGGCCGGCGCGCGCCTCAAGGGCCTCTGCCCCTTCCACAGCGAGAAGACGCCCTCCTTCAACGTCGACCCGGACAAGGGATTCTTCAAGTGCTTCGGCTGCGGCAAGGCCGGAGACGTGATCTCCTTCGTGCGCGAGACCGAGCAGCTCACCTTCACGGAGGCGGTTGAGACCCTCGGCCAGCGCTTCGGCGTGGTCATCGAGTACGAGGAGGGATCGGGGCCGACACGGGAGGACCGCTCGCTTCGCCAGGAGATATTCGACCTGCACGAGCAGGCTGCGGACTATTTCCACGAGACATTCCGGGGCGCCCAGGCGACGGGCGACTTCATGAGGGCGTACTGGGCCGAGCAGCGCCGCTTTCCGATGGAGCTGGCCGACGAGTTCAAGATCGGCGCGGCGGCCCCCGACGACGGCGGGCTGGCCGCCCGCCTGTGGAAGCGCCGCCCCTCCGAGGACGCCCTCCGGCAGTGCGGGATGTTCTTCATCCGCGACGGCGCCGCCCTGACGCAGGGCACGCTGCGCCCCCGCTTCCGCGGGCGCCTGATGATCCCCATTCGCGACCACCAGGGCCGTGTCGTCGCCTTCACCGCGCGGCAGACCGCGCTCACCCCGGCCGACGACCCGGCCCGCGAGGCAAAGTACGTCAACTCCCCGGAGACGCCGATCTTCACCAAGGGAAACCTTCTCTTCAACCTGGACCGCGCGCGGTCAAATGTCGGCGAGGGCCGCCCCTTCGTCCTGGTCGAGGGCCAGCTCGACGCCCTCCGGTGCTGGCAGGTCGGGCTGAAGACCGCCGTTGCGCCGCAGGGGACGTCGATCACCGACGGCCAGCTCGCCCTGCTGCGCCGGTACCACCCGGAGGTCGAGTGCTTCTTCGACAGCGACGCGGCGGGGCAGAAGGCCGCGCTTCGCTTCCTGCCCATGGCCCTCAAGTCGGGGATCGAGGCGCGCTTCCTTTCGGCGGGCGGAGCGGCCAAGGTGGATCCCGATCTGCTCTTCCTTGAGAAGGGCCTGGCAGCCTACGATGAAATCCGCCGCGGCGCCCTGAGCGCGATGGCCTTCGCCTGCCGGGCCGCGCTCCCGGCCGGCGACGCGGTCTCCCCGGAGCAGAAGAGCCGGGCGGCCCTCGCCGTCCTCGAGATCATCTCGTCGGCCGAGAGCGAGGTCACCCGGGCCGGCTGCATGGCGGAGGCCGCCGGCCACCTGAACCTGCCGCTGGCGGCGCTGCAGAAGGATTTTCAGAGGCTGGTGGGGAAACAGGAGCGCATCGCCGGGTTTAGGCCCCCCGCCGCCCCGCAAAGCGGGGCTCCGGCGGGCACGGCGGACCAAAGGTCCACGCCAGAAGGCGACCTATTGCTGCTCTGCCTGCACTGCGAGCAGGTGGGCAAGCCGCTGAGCGCCGTCCTGCCCCACGACTGGATCGACGTGCGGGGGCCGGCGGGGACGCTGCTCAACCGCTTCCTCGGGGAGTTCGAGCAGGGCACCTGGCCGGGCCGCGACCACATCGACTCCCTGCTCGAGACGCCGGAGGAGCGGGCGCTGGTCGCGTCGCTGCTTTTCGACCGCCCGGAGTTCGGGGATCCGGCCAAGGTTGCGCTGGAGGGGCTGCGCCGGCTGCGCACGCGGGCCCTCGAGCCCCGGCTCCGCCAAATAGAACTTGCATTAGCCAACCGTACCGCGAACAGTAACGATGACGCACTTTCACTGCTGAAAGAGAGCGCCGAACTGCAGCGCCAGCTCCGCCAGCCCCTGGCGCTCGCCGTTCCGGAGTGAGGTTCCCATCCCATTTTTTAATCAATGCCGCGCAAAGCCAAACCCGCTTCCCCCTCCCATTCCGAGGCTGTCGAGTCAGCCCTCGTCCGCACCGCGGCGCCCGCTGAGGCCGCCGAGGCGCCCGAGGGCATCGACGTCGCCGCGCCGGGCGGGATCAACGAGAAGATCCGCCAGCTGATCCGCCTCTCGAAGGAGCAGGGCTACCTGACGTTCGACGACATCAACGAGGCGCTGCCCGAGTCGGTCGAGAACCAGGAGGAAATCGACAACGTCCTGTCCATCCTGCAGAACCTCGAGATCGAGATCCTCGAGCCGGACCAGGTCGAGGACTACAAGCAGCGCCAGGAGGAGGCCGAGGAGGAGGAGTCGCGGACCTCGCAGAACGACATCCTCGACGATCCCGTCAGGATGTACCTCAAGCAGATGGGCCAGGTCCCGCTGCTGACCCGCGAGCAGGAGGTCGAGATCTCCAAGCGCATCGAGAACG
>CAITEC010000130.1 GCA_903891325.1 uncultured Opitutaceae bacterium | reverse complement strand
ATGAACACAGGATGAAGATCGTCAAAAAGTCCGGAGCAGAAAAGCCCGAAGGCGACCGAAGGTGGCCTCGTGAGGCCATAGAGGGAGCATGAGGGTTTTTATGCCCGGAATTTTGACGAGATTCGCCTGTGCTTCATGAAAAATTCGGGCTAGCGCACCTTCGCGAACATGACGCAGTCCCGGGGCTCGGGGCTGATCGTGGGGCAGGTGTGCCAGCGGCGCAGGACTCCCTCGCGGGCCATGCCGGCCTTCTCCATCACCCGGGCCGAGGCGGCGTTTTCCACGTCGCAGAATGCGTAGGCCCGGAAGATCTCCGGCTGCGCGAGCGACCAGCCCACCAGCCAGCCCAGGGCCTCGGGCATCAGGCCCCGGCCCCAATGGCTCCTCGCCAGGACATACCCGAACATCGCCTTGCCGTCGGCGATCGTCACGCCGATTGAGCCGATGATCGCGTCCGAGTCCAGGGGACTGAGCATCCAGTTGAAGGGTCCCTTTCCGTTCTCCCAGTTGATAATCGAGCCGAGAAGAAACACCGCGAGGGTCTCGATCCGCTCGTGGGGTTTCCAGGTCAGGAAGCGCGTGACCTCCGGATCGTTCGCGTAGGCCTGGAAGGCGGCGGCGGCATCGCCGACCCGGGGGACCCGGGCCCGGAGCCTGGCGGTCGTGAACGTGTCCGGCGGCTTGATCACGGCCCGCTCACCAGATCGTGATCCGGTCGGCCGGCGCACGGCGCATTGGTGCGCCGGCGGGGACGCCGAAGGCGTCGGAAAACTCGATGAGGTTTGAAAGCGGGCCGTTGCAGCGGAACTCCTCGGGCGCGTGAACCTCCTGCCGCATCGCCATCCGCAGGTCCTCGGGGCGGTGCCTTGCCTGGAGCATGGAGGCGTAGGCGATGAAGAAGCGCTGCTCGGGGGTGAGGCCCCCGGCCGGCGCATGAGACTTGCCGGCGAGCGAGGCCTGGAGCGCCGCGTAGGCAATTTGGACGCCGCCCAGGTCCGCGATGTTTTCGCGTGCGGTCATTTCGCCGTTCACGCGCAGCCCGGGAAGGACGGCATAGCCGTCGAATTGCCGGATGATCGCCGCCTCGCGCCCGCGGAATCGCGCGGCCGAGGCCGCGGTCCGCCAATCGCCGACGGCGCCGTTTTCACCGAACAGGGCGCCCTGGTCGTCGAAGCCGTGCGTGAGCTCGCGGCCAATGATCACGCCGAGCGAGCCGTAAAGGACGGCGTCGTCCCCGGCCGGTCCGAAAAGGGGCGGCTGCAGGATACCCGCCGGGATCACGATCTCGTTGCGGGAGGCGTCGTAGCGGACGCCCCAGCCGCGGTCGTCGCCCGCGACAGCCACCGAGACGGGCCATTCCGACGGGTCCACCGGCTTGCCGATCCGGCGCAGGTCGCGGCGCACCGCGAAGGCCTTGGACTTGAGCACGTCGAGCACGTAGGGTCCGCGGTCGATGACGAGCGAGCCGTAGTCGGTCCAGGTGTCGGGATAGCCGACCTTGACGGTGAGCGCATCCAGTTTTGCGATCGCCCGGGAGCGCGTCGCCGCATCCATCCAGTCGACCGTCATGAGGCGCGCGCGCAGGGCCGCGCGCAGGTCCGTCGCCAGCTGCAGGGCGTGGGCTTTCGACTCGGGCGGGCAGTAGTCCGCGACATAGAGCTGGCCGATCGCGTCGCCGATCTCGGCGTCGATCGTCATCATGACGGTCTTCCACCGGGGCTGGATCCGCCGGACGCCGTACAGGCCCATCTGGAAGAATCGGAAGTCCTCCCTGGCGAAGTCGGCGCCGAGGTAGGGCGCAAATGCGTGAATGAAGTGCCAGCGCAGGTAGGCCTTCCAGGCGTCGACCGGGATCGTCGCGAGCGAGCCGCCGAAGGCCCGGAAGAATTCCGGCTGCGCAACGTTGAGATTGGCGAACGCCGGGGCGCCGGCCCTGGAAAAATAGCCCGGGAGGTCCGCGCCGGGCATCAGGTTTCCGGCGTCGGCCACCGACATCGGATGCAGGAGCGCGCGCGGGTCCCGGAGATCGATCGGGCCGAGGGAGGCCTTTGCCAGGGCGGTCTCCACGCGGACGGCGGCCAGCGCCGCGGTCGAGGCGGGGCCCGGCAGGTCGCCCAGCAGGCTGAACATCCGGGCCACGTGCAGGGCGTACTCCGCGCGCACCTTCCGCGTGGTCGCGTCATCCCCGATGTAGAGGTCGCGCCAGGGCAGCGCCAGTCCGCCCTGGCGGAGCTCGGCGATGGCGCCGCCGCCGCCCGCCGCGTCGACGCGGCTGGAGAATTCGAATCCCACGGCGACGCCCAGCGCGTGCAGGTGCCCGATCTCGGCCAGGACATCGCCGGGGGTGGACAGCGCCGCGATCCGGTCAAACTCAAAGGCGATCGGCTGGGCGCCCACGGTGTCGGACTGGGACTCGTCCATGCCGCTCGCATAGAAGTCCCCGACCTTCTGCTCGACCGGGCTCGCGTCGTTGCCCTGGGCGGAGGCCCGCTCGCAGAGCAGGTGCAGCTTCTCGAGGTTGCCCTTCTGGAGCTCGTCGAAGGTGCCCCAGTGGGCCGAGCCGCCGGGGATCGGCGTCGCCGCGATCCAGGCGGCGTTGACGTGCAGGTAGAAGTTGTCGCCCGGCCCCGCGCCGGCGGCGTCGACGCGGGCGGCGGCGGCGAGGCAGAGGGCGAGGACCGCGGCCGTGGATTTCAGCATGGGGTTGGTCCGCGGCCCCGCGCTCAGCGCAGGAACGCCTCGTGCAGGCCGCCGTCCACGGTTATCACCTGCCCGGTCGTCTTGGAAAGCCGCTGGCTTACCAGGAGAAAGTAGGCCTCGGCCTGGTCGGCCGGGGTGATCGCGGCGCGCGTCAGGGTCCGGTCGGCGTAGAACTGCGCCAGTTTTCTCACGAGCGAGGCGGTCTCCTCGTCCTCGGTGTAGGCGATGTTGTACTTGGCGAGCGAGCCGATGACGCGGTCGCGGGGAAACATCGCGCTGCCCTGCACGACGGTGGCCGGCGCCACGCCGTTCACCCGCACGAGCGGCGCCAGCTCGATCGCCAGCTCGCGGACCAGGTGGTTGGCCGCCGCCTTCGAGGTGTCGTAGGCCACCGAGCCCTTCTTGGCGACGACCGCGTTCGCGGAGGTCGTCAGCACGAGGCTGCCGCGCAGCCCCTGCTCCCTCCAGGTCTTCGCGGCCTCGTCGCCCACCAGGTAGCTCCCGGTGACGTTGATCGCGAAGGTCAGCGCCCACTTGTCGTCGGGGATATGGCCGGTCGTGTCGCTGGTGGCGAAGGTGCCCGCGGTCACGCAGATCGAGTCGAAGCCGCCGTAGGCGATCGCCACGTCGTCGAGCATCCGGCGGATGCTCGCCCGGTCGGTCACGTTGGCGGGCAGCCCGAGGGCCGGCCCGCAGCTCGAGAGCCCCGTCCCGGCGACGCCGATTCCCAGCCCGAACTTGTCGGTGATCTCCTTGGCGGCGGCCTGGGCGGCCGCCTCGTTCAGGTCCACGCAGACGATGTGCGCGCCCTCGCGCGAGAGCCGGTGGGCGGTCTCCTTGCCGATCCCCGATCCGGCGCCCACGACGATGATCACCTGGCGGGCGAGTTCCTTCTCGGCGGGCATCCGCTTCAGCTTGGCCTCCTCGAGGAGCCAGTACTCGATGTCGAAGGCCTCCTGCTGGGGCAGGGCGATGTAGGTGTCGATCGCCTCGGCGCCGCGGATGACCTCGACGGCGCAGTTGTAGAACTCGGCGGTGACGCGCGACTCGGACTTGTCCTTGCCCCAGGCGACCATGCCGATCCCGGGGATGAGGATGACGGTCGGGCTCGGGTCCCGCATGGCCGGTGAATTCGGATGCCGGTGCTTCGCGTAATAGGCGGCGTAGTCCCTGCGGTAGGCCTCCAGGCCGTCCGCCAGCTTCGCCTTCAGGGCCGCGGCGTCGTCCTCCGCCGGGTTCCAGTCCACGTAGAGGGGCTTGATCTTGGTCCGGAGGAAGTGGTCCGGGCAGGAGGTGCCGAGCGCGGCCAGCCGCGGGGCCTCCCTCGAGTTGACGAAGCGCAGGATCGCCGCGTCGTCCTGGACGGTGCCGATGAGCCGCTTCTCGCGGGACACCTGGCCCCGCAGCCAGGGGAGGATGGCGGCCAGCGTGGCGCGGCGCCTCTCGGGGGAAAGGGTCGCGTGGCGGGCCCCGCCGAAGGCGGCGGCATCGCCGCCCTTGGCGGCGTACTTCCCCTCGATGTAGACGGCGGCCCGCTCAATCAGGTCGAGCGTGCGCTGGTAGCAGGCCTTCTCGTCGTCGTCCCAGGAGATGAAGCCGTGCTGGCCCATCATGATCGCGCGGATCGAGGGGCTTTTCTCCGAGATCTCGCGCATGCTCAGTCCCAGCTCGAAGCCGGGGCGCATCCACGGGACGTAGGCCATCTCGCCGGCGAAGATCTCGCGCGTGAGCTGCTCGCAGCGGGCGGAGGCGGCGATCGAGATGATCGCGTTGGGATGCATGTGGTCGACGTGCCGCCCGGGAAGGAAGCTGTGCAGGGGCGTGTCGATCGAGGGGGCCCGCGGGTTCAGGTTGAAGGTGGTGTGCGCGTACATGCCGACCATGTCGTCCTCGGCGGCCGACTTCAGGCCGCGGTCGGAGCGGGCCTTGTAGAGGCCGCGCATGGCCAGGAGCCTCTCCTGGTAGAGCGACGAGAAGTTCTCCCGCGTGCTCGTGCGAAGGTCGCCGCCCGAGCCCTTCACCCAGAGGACATCGGCGGATTTCCCGGTGAGCGGGTCGGTCTCCACGAGCTTGGCGGAGGTGTTGCCGCCGCCGGTGTTCGTTACGCGCTGGTCGCCGCCCAGGATGTTGGAGCGGTAAACGAGGCGTCCGACCGGATCCAGCGACGCCGCCTTGGCGTCATCCCAAAGGTAGTTCACGTGGCGGTAGGTTTTCATTGGGCTTCAGAGATTGAGGGCTTTCTGGCGGTAGTGCTCGTCGGGGCGCCCGGCGATCCGCTCGACCTGCGAGCGCGGGAGGAAGCGCGGGGTCCCCGCGGCCGCGGCGGCGCCGGCGAAGATCTCGGCTGCCTTCGAGCCCATGAGCGTGGTCGCCAGGACGGCGTCCGGCGTCGAGCCCAGGGCGATGAAGCCGTGGTTTTCCAGGAGGATGACCCGGGGCGGCCGGGAGACGCGCTTCACATACGCGAGGACCGCGCGGCGGATCGCCCTGGCCAGCTTCAGACCGGGATCGGCATAGGGCACGAGCACGCTCTCCACCCCGCAGCAGACGATCTCGTCGGGAAATATCCGGCGCCGGGCGAAGGCCCGGGCGTGGCGCGAGCAGAGGAGCTGGTTGACGGTCACCGGGTGGGTGTGCCCGACAAAATTGACGCCCGGCAGGCCCAGCAGAAAGGCGTGGAAGAGGGTCTCGGTCGAGGGCTTCCGCGCCTTGGGGTCCACGCGGGACTTCAGGAGGGTGTCGTCGATCGCCGCGTCGGTCATCGCCCCGCCGTCGATCATGGGGAGAATGTCGGAGAAGCGGCACTCGGTGACGCCGGCCGGCGAGAGCGTTCCCAGGCTCGAGCCGCTGGCCTTCACGATGAGGGTTTCCGGCGAGACCCGGGTCGAGACATTGCCCTCGCCGAGGATCGCGAACTTCCGGTCCTCGCGGCCCAGCTGGTGCGCGAGGTCCAGGAGGCGATCGAGGGTTGGGGCGTCAACGGGCATAGATGTTCAGCAGACGATCATTTCCGGCAATTTTCCACCCTAAACTGCGGGTGGCCGTTGGCGGCGGCGCAGTCGTCGGAGGTTGGGTTTTGAACAGGAAGGCCGGGAAGGGCGGAAAGCCGGGGAACGGGAGGTCAACTCACTTGTTCCTGACGGCCTTTGGATCGAGCCTTCCCGTTCCTTCCCGATCTTCCTGTTCAAATCCCCCACTCCCGGGCTTGTCACCGGCCCCGCATCGCTTTTCACTCGCCGCCCCTCCCATGATCCGCATCAACGAGAACTTCTCCAAGCTCAAGGCCTCCTACCTGTTTGTCGACATCGCCCGCAGGGTGAACGCCTATGCGGCGGCCAACCCGGGAAAGCCGGTCATCCGGCTGGGGATCGGCGACGTCACCGAGCCGCTGCCTCCCGCCTGCATCGAGGCCCTCCACGCCGCCACCGACGAGATGGCCCGGCGCGAGACCTTCAAGGGCTACGGACCGGAGCAGGGCTACGCCTTCCTGCGCGAGGCGATCGCCGCCAACGACTACGCCGCCCGCGGCTGCAGCGTCGCCCCGGACGAGATCTTCGTCTCCGACGGCGCGAAGTGCGATTCGGCCAACATCCAGGAGATTTTTTCCCAGGACGCCCGGCTGGCGATCCCCGACCCGGTCTACCCGGTGTACCTGGACACCAACGTCATGGCGGGCCGGACCGGCGCGGACAAGGACGGCCGCTACGAGGGGGTGCGCTACCTGGACTGCACGCCGGCCAACGGCTACGTGCCGGAGATCCCCTCGGGCCCGTCGGACCTGATCTACCTGTGCTTTCCCAACAACCCGACCGGCGCGGTCGCGACCCGCGCCCAGCTCACCGCCTGGGTCGACTACGCCCGGAGGAACAAGGCGGTCATCCTCTTCGACTCGGCCTACGAGGCCTATATCCGGGACCCGCAGATCCCCCACAGCATCTACGAGATCGAGGGCGCCCGCGACGTGGCGATCGAGCTTCGCAGCTTCTCGAAGACCGCCGGGTTCACCGGCCTGCGCTGCGCCTACACCGTCGTCCCGAAGAGCGTCATGGCGGCCGACGCCGCCGGCGGGGAGCACGCCCTCCACGCCCTCTGGAACCGGAGGCACACCACGAAGTTCAACGGCACGGCCTATCCCATCCAGAAGGCGGCCGCGGCGGTCTACACCCCCGAGGGGCAGCGGCAGACCCGGGCCCTGACCGACTTCTACCTGGGCAACGCCCGGCTGATCCGCGAGGCGATGAAGAAGCTGGGCCTGCCCTGCGTGGGCGGCGACAACGCCCCCTACATCTGGATCAACACCGGGCGCGACTCCTGGGAATTCTTCGAGCTGCTGCTCCACAAGGCGCAGGTCGTGTGCACGCCCGGGGCGGGCTTTGGCCGCTGCGGCCAGGGCCACGTCCGGATCAGCGCGTTCAACTCCCGCGAGAACGTGGTCACCGCGCTCGAGCGGGTGGCTGCGGCGCTGGCGTGAGCTTCGCCCCGCCGATCTCGGTGGCGACTAGGCGGCCCAGCGAGTCGGCGGAGGTGTAGAGCATCTCGGCAAGCTGCCCGAAGTCGCGCCCGTCCCAGGGCGCCTCCGGCGCGTAGAAGGATCCCCGCGCGATGATCCGCGGCTCGGGGCCGGGGGTGACCACCTCGTATTCGGCCGCAAAGCGGGCGAAGGAGCGACCGCCGGGCTCGGCGACCCCCTCGCAGTGCAGGATGGTGATCGCCACGTCGCAGTCCCTCTCCGCGTCGAAGGCGAAGGGCTGGGGCTCCACCGAGGCCACCGCGGGGCCCGCCAGCAGGCGCGCCCGCACGATGCGCGCGATGCCGTCGCCGAGCGGCTCCGCCCAGCGCCGGAAATCCTCGATCGCGATCTCGTTCGGGCCGCTGGCCACGACGATCGAGCGGGTCTTCAGGTAGGACGCCAGCTCGACCCGGCGGAGCCCGACCCTCAGGCGGCCGGGCACGGCGGCGGCCGGCACGGCCTCCACCTGGCGCGGCGCGAGGAGGAAGTAGCGCGTGGGGTCGGCCTGCGCCGGGGGGATGATGTTGCCGAGGTCGCCGCAGCCGCCGGCGAGGAGGCCGCACGCCGCGAGGGCGGGGAGGAGAAGGGAACGGGGAAATTTCATTGCGGCTTCTTCCGCCCCGCGATCAGGGCGTTGGGATTGCGTTCGAGGAAATCGGCCAGGCGCTTGACCGACTCGGCCGCGTCGGTGAGCTGCGTCAGGGCCTGGTGGGTGTCGTCGCCGAGGTTCTGCTGCGCGTCGATGAAGCGCCGGAGGTCGACCGCGGCGTCGCCGAAGCGCCGGAGGGAGCCGTCGGCCTGCGCGAGCGCCTCCTGGAGGTCGCGGCCGCTCGCGGACACCTGCGAGTCCGCGCGCGTGATCGCCCCGTGCAGGGCCGCCAGCGTGCCCCGCAGGTCGACCAGCGTCGCGTTGAGGCTGGCGATCGTCTCGCGGATCTGCGGCGAGGAGGCGAGGGCGTCGACGGATGCCCCGGCCTTCCGCCACTGCGCCACCAGCCCGGGGAGGTCGACCCCGTTCACCTGCCGGCGCGCGTCGGAGATCAGCCCGTTGAGGTTCGAGGCCAGGCCCTGGAAGTCGATCCCCTTCACCTTGGTGAGGATCTCGGTGAGGCTGCCCTGGAACTCGGAGATCGTCGACGGAATGTAGGGGACAACCGGATACGGTTCATGTGCGTCGACGGCCCCCGCCGGGAAGGCCCGCGGGTCGAGGAAGTCCAGCTCCACGAAGAGCAGGCCCGTGGCCAGCCCGACCAGCCCGAGCTGCGCCCGGAGCCCGTGGTCGATGAGGTTCTTCAGCTCGTCGCGGTTGCTCACGTCGATCATGCCGCCGGCCCCGTCGGTGACCTTGTTGCGGCTGAACTCGCAGACGACCTTGACGACGGAGTGGTTCCGGCCCTTCTCGTAGCGCACGCTCAGGTCGACGACGCGGCCGACGGCCACGCCCTCCAGCTTTACCGGCGAGCCCAGGTCCAGGCCCTGGATCGACTCGTCGAAGTACACGGTGAAGCGCTGCTGCTTGTGGAAGAAGCTCACGCCCCCGAAGAAGAGCAGCGCCATGAGCCCGAGCGCGAAGGCGCCGATGGCGAAGGCGCCGACGATTGTGGGGCTTACCCGGGTTTTCATGGCCTGACGGTGTACGCTTCCGTGGCGGGTTGCAAAAACTCCTTTATGCGGGGATCGCCGCCCTTCGCGGCTGCCATCGCCCTGGGGTCGCCCTCCGCGATGATCCCCTTCTCCGCCCGGTCGAGCATGATCACCCGGTCGGCCAGGGAGAGGATCGAGGCGAGCTCGTGCGAGACGACCACCATCGTCGTCCCGAAGGTGTCGCGGATCCCGCGGATCAGCTCGTCGAGCCTGCGGGAGGTCACCGGGTCGAGTCCCGCCGAGGGCTCGTCGAAGAAGACAATCGCCGGGTCGAGCGCCAGGGCCCGGGCCAGGGCGGCGCGCTTCTTCATGCCGCCGCTGATCTCGGAGGGGTAGTGGTCCTCGAAGCCGGCCAGGCCCACCTGGGCGAGCTTGAGGGTGGCGATCTCGTCGCGGTCCCTGCGCGAGAGGCCCGTGTGCTCCTCCAGGGGCAGCGCCACGTTCTCGCGGAGCGAGAGGGACGACCAGAGGGCCCCTCCCTGGAAGAGCATGCCGAAGTTCTTCAGCTGGGCGCGCCGCGTCCCCAGGTCGGCGTCGGAGAAAGGGAGGCCGAAGAACCGGACGCTCCCGGCCCCCGGCCGGTTCAGCCCGACCAGGTGCCGCAGGAGCGTGCTCTTCCCGCAGCCCGAGCCGCCGATGATGAAGAACATCTCGCCCTGCCGGACCCGGAAGCTGACGTCCTTCAGGACGACCGTGCCGTCGTAGCCGCACTCGAGGTGGTCGACCTCGATGGCGGGCGGGGCCGGGTCGGCGGGACTGTCCACGGGCTTGGAGGGGGTTTCGCTCATACGCCGAGGATGTGGAAGACGACGGCGTAGACCGAATCGGCCAGGATGATGAGCAGGATCGAGGTGACGACCGCCGAGGTGGCCGCCCGGCCGACGCCGACCGCGCTGCGCTCGGCCTGGAGCCCGCGCAGGCATCCCGCCAGCCCGATCAGGAGGCCGAAGGTGACCGCCTTGACCAGCCCGGTGTTGATGTCCGCCAGGCCGATGGAGCCCTGGGTTTCGATCCAGTAGGCGGAGGGCGGAATCTGGAGGATGCCGGCGGCGACGACCATCCCGCCGAGGATTCCCACGCAGTTCGCGTAAAGGACGAGGAGCGGCATCATCAGGCCCAGGGCCAGGAGCCGCGGCAGGACGAGGAAGTCCACGGCCGGGATGCCGAGCGTCTCCAGGGCGTCGATCTCCTCGTTGGCCTTCATGTTTCCCAGCGTCGCGGCGAAGGCCGCGCCGGTCCGCCCGGCAAGGATGACCGCCGTCATCATCGGGCCCATCTCGCGCACCGTGGAAAGCCCGACCACGTCGGCCACGAAGATGTCCGCGCCGAATTTTCGCAGCTCGACCGCCGCCTGGTAGGCGAGGGTGAGACCGACCAGGAAGCTGATCAGGCTGACGATGGGCAGTCCCATCGCCCCGCATTCCTGCATCTGGTCGATGCAGTCGCGCCACCGGAACTTCTTGGATCGCCGGACCATCCCGGCCGCGCCCAGGGCGCACTCCCCGATGAAGTGGAATATCTCCCTGAGGCTTCCCCACGCCTTCCACGCGGCGACCCCCGTCGTGAACAGGAACGAGTCCGAGCGCTCGTGGGGCAGGCTGCTGGGGTGCGACGAGCCGAGCTGGGCGAGGAGCGTGACGGCCTTTGCCGGAAGCCCGGAGGGGTCGCAGGGGACCCCGGCTGCCTCGCACCACTGCTGCGCGTCGAAGGCGAAGATGAGGAGCGAGGTGTCCCATTTGCCGATGCCCTCGGAGCGGAAGCGCACCGCCGCGGGCGCCAGCCCCGCGACCGCATCGTTCCAGGACGGGCACGTGCCGGTGAGCCGCCAGGCGCCCGAGACGGCGACCTCGAGGGCGCCCCCCTCGGTCCGGACGGACGCGGCTGCGGGGATGGACTGGGCTTCTCCTGGCATCTGAAACACACTCTTCCCCACTTCGGGCGTTGCGCCAACCCATTTTCGGGCTAGTTGCTTGGCCTCACGATGAATCCCCGGGCATTTCTCTTCGACCTCGACGGGACGCTCATCGACGAATTCGAGGCGATCCACCGCCGCTACGTCCACACGCTGGCCCGTCTCGGTCTCCAGCCCCCGACCGCCGGCCAGGTGCGCGGGGCGGTCGGGGGCGGGCTCGCCAACGGGCTCTCCCACTTCGTCCCCGCGGGGCGGCTCGACGAGGCCCTCCGCGTCTACCGGGCCCGCTGGGCGGAGACCGTCCTGGACGGCGCCCGGCTGATGCCCGGGGCGCTCGGGCTCCTGGCGGAGCTCCGCGGTCGCGGGGCCGCCCTGGCGGTGATCACCAACAAGCCGGGCCCCGCCTCCCGCGCCCTCTGCGCGCACCTCGGGATCTCCGCCTTTATTCCCGTTGTCGTGGGCGCCGAGGACACGCCCTGGCTCAAGCCCCGTCCCGAGCTCGCGGCCCACGTCCTGGGCCTGATCGGCGCCCCGGCGTCCGAGGCCGTCCTGGTCGGCGACTCCCCCTACGACGTCCAGGCCGCGCACAACGGCGGCCTGGGCGCCTGGTGCGTGCCGACGGGCACCCACGGGGAGGCGGAGCTCCGCGCCGCCGGGGCCGACCGCGTCTTCGCCGACCTTGCGGCGATCGGCCGGCATCTGTCCGGAATGCCCCTGTCCCATGGCTGACTCGACGAGGCCCCCCCCTGGCCGCACGGAGGCTCCGCCCCCCCAGGGGGGGGACGCCGGCGCCCTGACCGGCGTCGTCGAGCGCATCATCTTCCTCAATGAGGAGAACCACTACACGATCGCGGAGTTCCGGCCCGAGGACGAGGGCGGGGGAAAGCGGCCCGAGCTGGTGACGATCGTCGGGGCGCTTCCCGGGGTCGAGTGCGGGGAGACGCTGCATGTCACCGGCGAGTGGACGCGGCACGCCCAGCATGGCGCGCAGTTCAAGGTCGTCGCCTTCCGCAGCGAGCTGCCCTCCAGCGTCCACGGGATCCGCAAGTACCTGGGCAGCGGGCTCGTCCACGGGATCGGCAAGGTCTATGCGAACAAGATCGTCGACGCCTTCGGCACGGGGACGTTCCGGATCCTCAGCGAGGAATCGGCCCGGCTGCGCGACGTCCCGGGGATCGGCCGGAAGCGCGCCGCCTCGATCAAGCAGGCCTGGGACGAGAAGCGCGCGGAGCGCGAGCTCTACATCTTCCTGCAGACCTACGGGGTGACCCCCTCGCAGTGCGTCAAGCTCGTGAAGCAGTACGGCGGCCAGGCGAAGGAGGTCCTGTCCGGCGAGCCCTACCGGGTCGCCCGCGAGATCGAGGGGATCGGCTTCAAGACCGCCGACCGGATCGCGATCAACCTGGGCTTTGCCAACGACGCGCCGCCCCGGCTCGACGCCGGGCTCATCTACGCCCTGGACGTGCTCCAGGAGGAGGGCCACACCGCCTGCCCGCAGGCCGAGCTGGTCTCCCACGCCGCCGAGCTGCTCGTGACCTCCGCCACCCTGGTGGCGGCCCGCGTCGACGCGCTGGTGGAGTCGCGCCTGGTCGTCCGCCACGCGGGGACGGAGCCGGGCGCCGCCTTGATCCAGCTCCCGCCCCTGGACCGCGCGGAGCGGAAGATCGCCGAGGCGGTCAACCGGCTGCTGCGCGTGTCCAGCGGCCTGCCCGCGATCCGGATCCCCGCCGCGCTGGAGTGGGCGGAGGCCAAGGCGGGCTTCGCGTTCCACGACCTGCAGCGCAGCGCGCTGGGAAACGCCCTCGCCAGCAAGCTCTCGATCCTGACCGGGGGGCCGGGCACGGGAAAGACGACCTGCCTCCGGGCGCTGGTCGAGATCCTGAAGGCGAAGAAGGCCCGCGTCCACCTCGCCGCCCCCACCGGCCGGGCGGCCCAGCGGCTGGCGGCGACGACCGGCGGCTTCGCCTCGACCATCCACCGTCTCCTGAAGTTCGACGCGGCGAGCGGGGGGTTCACCGCCAACGAGAACCACCCGCTGGCCACCGATTTTCTCATCATCGACGAGGTGTCGATGCTCGACACCCGGCTCGCGGCCGCCCTGCTCTCCGCCGTGCCGTCACGGGCCCACGTCCTGCTCGTCGGCGACTCCGACCAGCTCCCGAGCGTGGGGGCCGGGGACGTGCTCAAGGACCTGGTCGCCTCCGGGGAGGCCCGCGGCGGCCCGGCCATCCCGGTCACGCGGCTGAGCGTCATCTTCCGGCAGAAGGGGCAGAGCCCGATCGTGACCACCGCGCACGCGATCAACAGCGGGGACCCCTCCCTCCCCCCGGTCTTCAGCGAGGTGTCCGCGCTGCCCGGCCACGGCGACCTCGCCTTCGTCGCGGCGGTGTCGGCCGAGGACTGCGTGGCCAAGGTGATCGAGATCTGCTCCTCGCACCTTCCGCGGTCCTGCCCGTGGCTGCACCCGGTGAACGACGTGCAGGTGCTCGCCCCGATGCACAAGGGGATCGCCGGCGTCTCCAACTTCAACACCCAGCTCCAGGGGGCGCTCAACCCCGGCAAGCCCGGGGTCCGCTTCGCCGGCGGGGAATTCCGGTCCGGCGACAAGATCATCCAGCTTCGGAACAACTACGACAAGAACCTGTTCAACGGGGATATCGGCGTCGTGACCGCGATCGACGCCGCCGGGGGCGGGCTCACCGCGGACTTCGACGGCGAGCGGGTGAACTTTGAGCGCGGCGACTTCGGGGACCTGGCGCTCGCCTACACGATCAGCATTCACAAGTCGCAGGGCAGCGAGTACCCCGTGGTCGTGATTCCCCTGCTCAAGGCGCATTTCATGATGCTGCAGCGCAATCTCCTCTACACGGCGATCACCCGGGGCCGGAAAAAGGTGTTCATCGTCGGTGAGCCCGCCGCCTATGCGATGGCCGTACGCAACAGCGAGGCCAAGCGCCGGATCACCCACTTGCGCGACAAGATTGCCGCCGCAACCACCGCTGTCCCGGGTGGTTGAAGAAGAACCCACCCGCCCGAAAGGGCCGGCGCGAGGCCCCGGGCCGGGATATTTATATTGCCCGGCAGCCCCAAGGGAGGTAACGAATCGGTCCATGGTCCAGGCTATCTTCCTCCGGGAGTGGGGCTTGACGCGTGCGGGGAGCACCGAACTTCCCTCCGCGGGCCCGTCCGGGGGCCGAAAAGAGGGCTTGCGATTGGTATTTCCTTGGCCGATTTCCTCCGCTTAGATGCCAGTTACCTAACAGGTCAGATGCCAACGCTAAAACACGAACGAAGCCGGGAATACCTGGCGGATCCCCTGCCGCCGCCGGCCACCCCCGCCCCGGGACTCCCGATTTTCGACAAGGTCGCCAGCTTCAACGACGCCGAGCACATCCGCGCTTCCGGGCTCTACCCGTATTTCAGGGTCATCTCCTCGGCCCAGGACAGCGAGGTCACTATCGGCGGCCGGAAGGTCCTGATGCTCGGGTCGAACAGCTATCTCGGCCTGACCAACCACCCGAAGATCAAGGAGGCGGCCCGCGCCGCGGTCCAGAAGTACGGCACCGGCTGCGCCGGGTCGCGCTTCCTCAACGGGACGCTGGAAATCCACATCGAGCTCGAGCAGGCCCTGGCGCGGCTGCTGAACAAGGAGGCGGTCCTCCTCTACAGCACGGGGTTCCAGGTGAACCTGGGCGTGATCAGCACGCTCGTGGGCAAGGGCGAGTACGTCCTGGCCGACAAGGCCGACCACGCCAGCATCGTCGAGGGCTGCCTCCTGTCGCTCGGCCGCTTCGTCCGCTTTGCGCACAAGGACATGGCCGCCCTCGAGAGCCGCCTCCAGCAGATCGAGCCGGCCGCCGGCAAGCTCATCGTGGTGGACGGCGTCTTCAGCATGGAGGGCGACATCATCCAGTTGCCCGAGCTGTGCCGGCTGGCCCGCCAGTATGGCGCGGCGGTCATGGTCGACGACGCCCACGCGATCGGCGTCGTGGGGGAGAACGGCGCGGGGACGGCGAGCCACTTCGGGCTGACCGACCAGGTGCAGCTCATCATGGGCACCTTCAGCAAGTCCCTGGCCAGCCTGGGCGGCTTCATCGCCTCCGACCACCGGACCATCGACTACCTCAAGCACCATTCCCGGCCCCTGATCTTCAGCGCGAGCATGAGCCCGGCGAACGCCGCCGCCGCCCTGGCCGCCCTTGAGATCATGCGCAGCGAGCCGGAGCGCATCGCCCGCCTCTGGCACAACACCGCCCGCCTGAAGGGCGGCCTGGTCTCGATGGGATTCGACCTCGGCCTTTCCGAGACGCCGATCCTCCCGGTCTACTGCCGGAACATGACGATCGCCTTCAAGTTCTGCAAGCGGCTGGAGGAGGAGGGCGTGTTCGTGAACCCGGTCGTCTCGCCGGGGGTGCCGCCGGGCGAGGAACTGATCCGCGTCAGCCTCATGGCGACGCACACCGACGCCCAGATCGACTTCGCCCTGGACAAGTTCGGCAAGGTGGGCAGGGAGCTGGGCCTGCTGTGAGCCCGGCGGGTTGTCGTCCCGCGACGGGAAAGGGCGGGATCGCGCGATGAAAGTGCTGCTCACGGGGGCGAACGGTTTTGTCGGAAGCCACATCCTGGACAGCCTGCGCGCGCGGGGGATCGCGACGGCGGCCCTCCTGCGCCCCGGGGCCGACCGCAGCCTGGTCGCCGCCGGCGACCTGGAGGTGCGCACCGGGTCGATCGCCGACCCGCGCAGCCTCGACGCGGCGCTGGAGGGCGCAACCCATGTCATCCACTGCGCGGGCTGCACGAAGGCGGTCCGCACATCCGAGTTCGACGCGGTGAACGCGACGGGGACGCGCAACGTCGTCGAGGCGGTCAACCGCACCCGGGGACGCGTGCTTCGCCTGGTGCACATCTCCAGCCTGTCGGCCGGCGGCCCGGCCCGGGCGGACCGGCCCGCGCGGGAGGAGGATCCGCCGCGCCCGGTTTCCGCCTACGGGCGGAGCAAGCTGGCGGGCGAGGAGGCGGTCCGCGGCGGCTGCGAGGCGGAGGCGGTGGTCGTCCGCCCCCCGGCCGTGTACGGCCCGCGCGACCGCGCCTTTCTTCCGCTCTTCAAGGCGCTCGGGTCCCACCTGCGGCCGCTCTTCGGCGGAGGCCGGATGGACCTCAGCCTGGTCTTTGTCAGGGACCTGGCCGATGCGGTCGCCACCTGCCTGGTCCATCCGGCCGCCCCCGGGAAGACCTTCTACGCCGCCTCGCCGGAGGTGA
Source organism: uncultured Opitutaceae bacterium (assembly GCA_903891325.1). GTDB lineage: Bacteria > Verrucomicrobiota > Verrucomicrobiia > Opitutales > Opitutaceae > Palsa-1447. The sequence continues at coordinate 20,463 of CAITEC010000130.1, read as the reverse complement.
CGACCTCCGGGGGCCTGGCGGCCGCAATCGGCTCCCGGATGGGCGCCTGGTCGGTCCCCCTCCCGCTTCCCGTCGCCCTGCTGTGGCCGCTCTGCGCGGCCCGGGACGGCCTGGCGCGCGTAACCGGCCGGCCCGGCGTCCTCAGCCGGCAGAAGTATGCGGAACTCCGCGCCCCCGGATGGGCCTGCGACCCGGGCCGGCTCCGGCGCGAGCTCGGCTTTTCCTGCGCGACCGGCCTGGAGGCGGGCCTCGCCGAGACGCTGGCGTGGTACCGGCGGGAGGGCTGGCTGTGACCCGGGCCGCGCACTACACCTTCATCGACCGGTTCACGCAGGGGTATGTCGCGCTCGTCGGGGCGATGATCGTCATCTGGCACGGCGATTCGGTGCCGCACTGGGGGCTCCTGGCCGCGGCCCACGCCGCGACAATGGTCCTGGTCCACCTCCTGATCCGGGCCCACGCGGCCCGGCCCGCGAACCGGTTCATCGACCTCATCCGGCACTTCTACCCGCTGATCCTCTACACGCCGCTCTACTGCGAGACGGGAGCCCTCAACCACCTGTTCATCCCCGGGTTCCTCGACCCGTCCTTCATCCGCCTGGAGCGGCGCCTCTACGGGTTCCAGCCGAGCCTGGCCTTCATGGAATGGCTGCCGTATCGGGCGGTCAGCGAGACCTTCTACGCGGCCTATTTCTCGTACTACCTGATGATCGGCGGGGTGGGCCTGGCGCTCTACCTGCGGAGCCGGGAGGAATTCTTCCACTACGTGTCGGTCGTCTCCTTCGTGGTCTACACCTGCTTCCTCGCGTACGTGTGCACGCCGGTCATCGGTCCGCGGATCTTCTTCCGGCGGTTCACCGACTGCGTCCTTCCCGCCGACGTCGCCCCGGTGCCGCCCCCGGGGTTCCCGGCGGCGGTCCAGTCCGGCCCCTTCTACCACCTGATGGCCTGGATCTACCGCAACCTGGAGGCGCCGGGCGCGGCCTTCCCGAGCAGCCACGTGGCGGTCGCCACCTGCACGCTGGTGTTCTCCTTCCTCTACCTGCGGCGGATCCGGTGGATCCACCTGGCCGCCGTCGTCCTGCTGTGCGGGTCAACTGTGTATTGCAGATATCACTACACGGTGGACGTGGCCGGTGGCCTCCTCGCCGCCGCCATCCTGATCCCGATCGGCAACCGGCTTTACTATCGGTTTCGCTAGCCCGGATATTTCATGAACACAGGATGAAGATCGTCAAAATTCCGGAGCAGAAAAGCCCGAAGGCGACCGAAGGTGGCCTCGTGAGGCCATAGTGGGAGCATGAGGGTTTTTATGCCCGGAATTTGGACGAGATTCGCCTGTGCTTCATGAAATATTCGGGCTAGATGTCCTTCTCGTACAGCCGGTAGGTCTTGTAGACCCGGCCCCCGAAGGTCTCGATGATGCGGCACATCATCGTGTTGTTCTCCAGGATCCACGACGACTCGATGTCCGTGAAGCCCATCTTGATGGCGGCCCGGTAGCTTTCCGCGAGCATGACCGCCTCCAGGCCCCGGTTTCGGTACCCCGCCTTGACGCCCAGGGTGATCGCGCGGAGGCGCTTCGGGCGCTTCCAGCCGAGAAGGTAGGGGATGAAGCCGAGGAGCTTCGGGGTCAGCAGCCGCCCGCGCAGGGGCTTGATGGCCACGTTGAAATCCGGGAGCCCGAGGAGGAAGCCGACCGGCTCGTCCTTTGTCTCCGCGACCCACAGGAGGCCCTCCAGGAGGAGCGGTTTCAGCCGGCTCGCCATGAAGTCGATCTCCGCGTCGGTCATCGGGACGAAGCCCCAGTTGTCCTCCCAGGCCGCATTGTAGACTTCCTTCACCTTTCCCAGGTCGCGGGTGAGCGTCTTGGCCCGAACGGGGGTATAGGACACCTCGGGGTGCCGCCGGCGCGCGATCGCCGCGATCCGCTCCAGGCGGTCCAGGGGGCATTCCTTCGTCCCCATGTCGTAGGCGAGCAGGTCCTTCGCCTTCCGGTATCCCTCGGCGGCCACGAGGTCCACGTAGTACCGGGGGTTGTAGGTCATCATGAATACCGGGGGCGAGTCGAAGCCGTCCACGAGCAGCCCGCACTCGTCGTTGCTGGTCGGGTTCATGGGCCCGAGCATCCGCCTCATGCCCTTCGCCCGGGACCAGTCCGTCGCCGCCTGGAAGAGGAGCCGGCTCACCCCCGGGTCGTTGATGCTCTCAAAGAACCCGAAGAAGGCCGCGGAGTCCTTCTGCACCTCGTTGTGCGTCCGGTCGATGATGGCCGCGATCCGCCCGACATCCCGGCCGTCCCGGGTCGCGACCCACAGGGTCATCTCCGCGTGCGTGAACAGGGGGTTCTTCTTCGTGAAGACGAGCTTCAGGTCCATGAGCAGCGGCGCGACCCAGTTCGGATCGCCCCGGTAGATCTCGTAGCTGACGTTGAGGAAGCGGCTCACGTCCCGAGGGCTGAGGGACAGGGGGACGATTTGGACGGTTTGGTTCGTCATGGGGGCGGAAACTCCGGGATTGGAACGGGCCGAGGATGGGTATCTTCGGCATTTCAAGGCAAGGCTAACCCCGATCAAATCCGGATTGCACGTTTCCCGGTTGTCTGCGGAATCGCAGGCACCCGTGAAAATCCGCTTCATCGTCAATCTCCTCTCCGGCCGGCGGGGCCGCGTGGCGCGGCTGCTGCCGCTCCTGCGGGATTTTGCGGAGCGCCGGGGGTTGGGCGGCGCGCTTTTCACGACGGAGGGTCCCGGCCACGCCACTGAGCTCGCCCGCGCGGCCGTCTCGGCCGGCTGCGAGCGGGTCGTCTCGATCGGCGGGGACGGCACGATGAACGAGGTGGCGCAGGCCCTGGTCGGCGGCCCGGTGGCGCTGGCCCTGGTCCGCTGCGGGTCGGGGAACGGCCTTTCCCGGCACCTGGGGATTCCGGCCTCGCCCCTGGCCGCCCTGGATCTGGCCTGCAACCCGGCCTCCCGCGTCGTTGCGATCGACACGGGCACGGCAAACGGGCGGCCGTTCTTCAACGCCATGGGAATGGGCTTCGACGCCGAGGTCGGCCGGAAATTCAGCCTGAACCCGCGGCGCGGGCTGGCCGCCTACGCCGGCACGGTGCTGCGCGAATTCGCCGGATACCGGGCCGGGCGCTGGGTCGTCACCGCGGGCTCCGGCCCCGAGACCCTCGACGCCCTCCTGGTGGCCGTCGCCAACTCGGAGCAGTACGGGAACGGCGCGGCGATCGCGCCCGGGGCCCGGGTGGACGACGGACTGCTCGACCTGGTCTCGGTGGCGCCGGTCGGGTTCGTCGGCGCGGCGGTGCTCGGGGCCCGGATGTTCCTGGGGACGATCGACCGCAGCCCGCACGTCCGCCACCGCCGCGGCGCCGCGTTCCTCGTCGAGCGCCCCGCGCCGGGGCTCATCCACACCGACGGGGAGTGCCACGACGAGGCCGCGGCGGTTTCCATCCGGGTCGTCCCGGCGAGCCTTCGCGTCGTTGTTCCCGGCTCGTTCGCAGACGCGCGCAAATCCTGCGCCGTTTCCGCCAATCCGCGCGCAGCGGGCGCGGGCGGCGCGGGCTAAGCTCCCCGAGTCGTGAAAACGGGCGCAGATCCAGGGAGGATCCCGCCGGCCGTCCGCATTCGGCTGGGCGGATCCTGGCACGTGCTTCGGCCCCTCTGCCCGGCGGACGCCCCCGCCCTGATCGAATTCTTCGCGTCCCACACCCCGGAGACCGTGCACGACCGGTACGGGTACTCGATCAGCGACATGTCGCCGGAGCGCGCGGGCGCACTGGTCGGCGTGAACCAGGCCTGGGACCTCGCGCTGGGGATCTTCGGGGCCGGCCGGTCGGGGGAAAGGCTCGCCGCGGTCGGGCGCTTCTGCCGCGACCCGGACGGGAGCGGCGCGGAGTTCGCGCTGGTCGTGCGCGAGAACCGCCGTCACCTGGGCATGGGCTCGCTCCTCCTTAAAAAACTCATCGAGGTTGCTGCCGGCCGCGGGCTGGACCGGCTCTGGGCGCAGATCAGCGCCGACAACCCGGCGATGCTCGACCTGGCGCGAAGCCTCGGCTTCGTCCTGTCGCAGGACGAGGACCGCTGCATGAGGGCGGTCCGTCCACTGCGGCCCGCGGCGAAGCCGAAGCGGCGGCGGTGATCCTCGAAAGTCGCGCCGGATTAATTTGTAGCCGGCCTCCCAGAGGCCGGTTGTCGGAGCGAAACCCCGGAATCCGGCCTCTAGGAGGCCGGCTACATCGGATGCGATCAGGCGACCGCCGTGCGGTTGCCGCCCGAGAGCTGCGCCTCGAGCTGGGCCGCTATCGCGGCGGCGCGCACCTCGAGGAGCACGCGGCAATTCGCGATCTCGGCGGCCCGGGCGGCCCGGTTGCGCTCGGCGATCTTGGCCAGGTCGTCCAGGTTGTAGAGGTAGACGTTGTTCAGCCCCGAGACCGCCGGATCCACGTCGCGGGGGAGCGCCAGGTCGATGAAGAACATCGGCCGGTTGGGCCGGAGCCTCATCGCGGCCCCGGCGGCCTCCGCGGAAAGGACAGCGCCGGGCGCCGACGTCGATGATACAACGATGTCGAAGTCCGCGAGCCGGCGCTCCCTGTCCTCAAACGGAATGCTGTCCATTCCCAGTTCCCCTGAGAGAGTGTTCGCGCGCTCGAGCCGGCGACCGCACAGGGTCACCGAGCGGGCCCCGCGGCTCCGGAAGGCGCGGGCGGTCTTCTCGCCGATGTCGCCGGTGCCAAGCAGGAGGATCCGGGCCGGGGCGACGTCGCCGAAGATGTTCGCCGCAAGCTCGACCGCCACGTTGGCGACGCTGACCTGGCCGACCGTTATGGCCGTGGAGCTGCGGATGTGCTTGGCGCCCTGGAACACCTTCTGGAAGGCCCGGTTGAGGATCGGTCCGGCGGAGGCGCGCTCCTGGGCGACCGCGTAGGCCTTCTTGATCTGGCCGAAGATCTCGGTTTCCCCGACCATCTGCGAATCGAGGCCCGAGGCGACCGCCAGGAGGTGGCGGACCGCGTCCGGGCCCTGCAGGTGAAGCCGGTGGTCCTGGAACTCGCCGAGGGTTATGCCCTGGCGGGCGCAGAGGACCTCCTGCGCGCGGTCGGCGACCGCCGCATGCGAGGCCACGCCGTAGATCTCAGTCCGGTTGCAGGTCGCCAGCAGGACGAATTCCCGGAGCCCGGGCACCTGGGAGAGCTCGGCGGCGAGTCCCGCCTCCGCCTCGCTGCGGAGCGCCAGGCGCTCGCGGAGCAGGAGGGGGGCCGTGCGGTGGGTGGCGCCCAGGACGAAGAGCTGCCCGGGAGGCGCCGGATCCCGCGGGGACTCAAACCGGGCGACCGGAGGGAAGGCATCGGCGAGAAAAAGGCTGGGGGCGGCTTTGGCGATCATGACCCGGTGGTTGTTTCGGCCGACACTCTAACCCAGGCCCGGAATCGGCGATGCACGTTAATTGTCCAACTCCGGTCATATCTTGGCCAGCGCCGGGGCCAATGCGCGCCCATCCTGCCGCACGGGCGGTGGTAAACCCCCAGGGGGATAGCCCCCGCAAGAAACGCATTGCGACCGCCCCCGCATCCCGGATAACCTATCGGTCGGCTCCCCCGACCATGACGAACCTGTCCACGGAATACCTCGGCCTGAAGATCGCCTCACCCCTGATCGTGGGGGCGTCGCCCTTTGCCGACGACGTCCAGGCCGTGATGCTCCTGCAGGACATGGGCGCGGGGGCGATCGTGATGCGCTCGCTTTTTGAGGAGCAGATCTACCTGGACGCCCTCGAGACCGCGCCGGCCGCCAACCCGGCCCTCTTTCCGGCGGGCGGCGAGCCGCACGCCTTTCCCCAGCCGTCCGATTACCAGCTATCGCCGGCGAGGTACCTGGAGCAGGTCAGCAAGCTCAAGTCGGTCCTCTCGGTGCCGCTGATCGCCTCCCTGAACGGCTCGCGGCCCGGCGGATGGATCGACTACGCGCAGCGCTTTGAGAAGGCCGGCGCGGACGCGATCGAGCTCAACCTCTACCAGCTGGCGGCCGATCCCGACGTCCCCGCGGCCGCCCTTGAGGCCGAGCTGCTGGAGACGCTGCGCCTGGTGAAGTCCTCCGTCCGCATTCCCGTCGCCGTCAAGCTGCTGCCCTACTTCACCTCCCTGGCCAACTTTGCCCGCCAGCTCGAGGCTGCGGGTGCGGACGGGATCACGCTGTTCAACCGGCTCTACCAGGCGAAGATCGACAGCGAGGAGCGGGCCGAGGACCTCAGCCTCGACCTCTCGGACTCCTCGGAGCTTCCCGCGAGGCTCCGCTGGCTGGCCATCCTCTCGCCGAACCTGAAGTGCTCGCTCGCGGCCTCCGGGGGCGTCCACAGCGCCGCGGACGCGGTCAAGGCGATCGCTGCGGGTGCCGACGCGGTCCAGCTCGTCTCCGTGCTCCTGCGCCATGGCCCCCGGGTGCTGTCCTCGATCAGCGAGGGCCTGAGGCGCTGGATCCACGACCACGGGTTCGAGAGCGTGGACGACCTGCGCGACACGATGAACCTCCAGCGCAGCCTCGACCCGGCCGGCCACGAGCGGGCGCAGTACCAGCGGATCCTGCAGAACTGGAGGATATAGGGAGCGACCCGTCTCCTCCGTCGCGACGGCGACAGGAACTCCCCGCGACTGGAGCCGCGATCAGCGTCCGGCGCGGGATACGCAAATTGCACGGATCCGCCGGGTGACCCCGGCGGTGCCGGGGTCATTTGGCTAGCGTGCGGACGTAGGTGACCAGCGCCTTGAGCTCGTCGTCGGAGAACTTCTCGGCGAAGGGCTTCATCTTCGTCTTGCCGTCCTTCACCAGGCCGTTCTTCAGGTCGTTGAACGCGGCGTCGTCGGTGAATGTCTTCTGGTAGGCGGCGTCGGTGAGGTCCTTGACCCCGAGCCGGCTGGCGATCTTCGTGTGGCCCGCGCCGTCGAGGCCGTGGCAGGACTTGCAGCTCGCTGCCCAGCTTTCGGCGGCGGCGGCTGAAAGCCGCGGGGCGGCCGTGGCGAGGAGGAGGGCCGCGGTCGCAATCAATGGGATTGTTTTCATACGGGGAGACGATACCCGGCGCAAATCTTTGCGCAACGGCAATCCGGCCAAAATGCGCCGCAACTTTTGCGCAGGAAATGACAAGTGCGGGGGAGACAGCAGGCCGCGCCCGTGGGACATTCCCCGGATGGCCGGCCGCGGACTCCTCGAATCGCTCCTCCTCGCCGCATTCCGACTGCGGACGCGGGGTTTCCTGGCCATGGAGGAGTGCCCCGGCGGGGTCCCCCCGCCCCCGCGCGAGGGGAACGTGACGCTCTACCTCCATGTTCCGTTCTGCCGGGCGCTCTGCCCGTTCTGCTCGTTCCACCGGGTCATGCACGAGCCCGCGCTGGCGCGCCGCTATTTCCAGTCCCTGCGCCAGGAGGTGCTCCGCTACCACGAGGCCGGCCACCGCTTCAGCGGCGCCTACTTCGGCGGCGGGACGCCGACGAGCGAGCCGGCGGAGCTGGTGGAGACCATCGCGCTGGTCCGCCGGCTCTTTGGCGTGGCGGAGGTCTCGGTCGAGACCAACCCGCGCGACCTGCGACCGGAGATCCTCGGCCCGCTGCGCGACGCGGGGGTCACCCGGCTCTCCGTCGGGGTCCAGAGCTTCGACGACCGGCTTCTGCGCGAGATGGGCCGGCTGGACCAGTACGGGGGAGGCGACGAGATCCGGGAGTGCGTGGGCCGGGCGGCGGGCCTGTTTCCGACGCTCAACCTCGACCTCATCTACAACATTCCCGACCAGGACCTCGCCTCGCTCGAGCGCGACCTGGAGACCGTCCGCGGGCTCGGCGCGAACCAGGTGTCGTTCTACCCGCTCATGGCCGCCCCCTCGACCCGGCGGCGGATGATCGGCTCAATGGGGCTCCCGGAGGGCAGCCGGCTCCGGCTCTTCCACCGGACCATCCTGTCGCGGCTCCGGCCGGATTTCACGCCCACGTCCTGCTGGTGCTTCAGCCGCGGCGGGAAGGGGACCGACGAGTACGTGATCGACGCCGACCACTACGTGGGGGTCGGCAGCGGCGCCTTCAGCTACCTCGACGGGACGCTCTACGCGACGAGCTTTTCCCTGCAGGCCTACGAGGCGCGGATCGGCCAGGGACTTTGCGGCATCGTGAGCCGGCACCGCCTGGGCGCCGGGGACCGCTGCCGGCTGGCCCTCCTCACGCGGCTCTTCGGGCTCGGCCTGGATCGGGAGTGGGCCCTCCGGCACCACGGCCCCGGCTTTTTCCGGAAGGTCCGGGCCGAGCTTCTCACCCTGGAGTGCCTGGGCGCCGCGCGGCGCAACGCGGGCGGCTGGAGCCCGACCGACCGGGGCATGTACTGGCTCGTCCTGATGATGTCGGCCTTCTACGAGTCGGTGAACGGGTACCGGGAGGCGATGCGCGCGCACGTGGCCGGGGAATTGCGCGCGATGGATGTTGCCCCGCCGGCAATGGTGCAGACTGCGCACCCCATTGCCCGGATTTGAACAGGAAGGTCGGGAAGAGCGGTGAGTTCGATCCGTCGTAATCCAAGTCCTTCGGGAAGCATGACCGAATTCCCGGCTTTGGTTCCAAGGTTTGATTTTTGGCCCTTCCCTCCGGACCTTTCCGATCTTCCCGGCCTTCCTGTTCAAAATGCATCCCCAGGGGGGTGCAATATCTGCGGAGCTAATGCCAACGCCCGCGAAGCAGGACGCGGGGCGTCCTGCGATCCTATCGGGAAATGAAAACCCGGGAAACCAGCCTCCGCCGGCGAGGCGGCCTGTGCGCCGCCCTGTTCCTGGCCGCCTTCGGCCTGGTCCGGGCCGCCCCCGCGGGCGCGGCGCCGCTCCCGAACGACGCGTGCATGGACTGCCACGAGTTCGTGCCGGCGGCGAAGCGTGCCAAGGGGGACGAGTTCAACCCCGCCGTCCAGGTCATCCACGCGGCGAACCTGGCGGGATCCGTCCACGGCAAGCTCTCCTGCGTGGACTGCCACGCCTCGGTGAAGGACCTGCCCCATGACGACAAGCTTCCGGCGGCCCAGTGCGCCTCCTGCCACGGCCGCGAGACCGCGCAGTACGCGGCGAGCATCCACGGGGTGAGCCACCAGATGGGTGCGTCCTCCGCGGCCACCTGCGTGAGCTGCCACGGCGACCCCCATGGGATCGTGCCGGTGAAGCAGCTCGACTCGCCGGTCTTCAAGCTGAACCTGCCGGAGACCTGCGCCCGCTGCCACAGCGACCCGGCGCTGATCGCGGCCTACCACCTTCCGGCCCATACGGCCGACTTCTACCGGGACAGCATCCACGGCCGGGCTCTCCTGAAGATGGGGCTGATCATCGCCCCCTCGTGCAACGACTGCCACGGCGTCCACGACATCAAGCGCGACGTGGACCAGAGCTCGCGGACCAACCACGCCAACATCGCGAAGACCTGCGGGCAGTGCCATACGGGGATCGAGGACACCTACAACCAGAGCGTCCACGGGGCCCTGCTGGCCAAGGGAGACCCCCACGGCCCGGTGTGCATCGACTGCCACACCGCGCACGGGATCCAGGACCCCGCCAGCCGGAATTTCAAGGCCGCGAGCGACGAGGTGTGCGGGCGCTGCCACGCGGACCGGCTGGCCCACTACCGCGAGACCTACCACGGCAAGGCGATGGCGCTGGGCCGGCCCAACGTCGCCTCGGACGTGGCGGCCTGCTACGACTGCCACGGCGACCACAACATCTTCCCGATCAAGGATCCCCGCTCGAAGCTCTCGGCCGCGCACATCCTGGGGACCTGCCGCGAATGCCATCCGGGGGTGGGCCCCAAGTTCACGGAGTACCGGCCCCATGCCGACCCCCGCGACGCCACGCATTACCCGGCCCTGCACCGGGTCTTCGTGGCGATGACCACCCTCCTGATCTGCGTCTTCACCGCCTTCGGCCTGCACACGCTCCTCTGGATCGTGCGCTCGGTCTACCTCTACCTCAACGACACGAAGACGTTCCGCGAGGCGAAGGTCCGGGCCACCGCCGACGAGGAGCAGTACACCCGCTTCACCCCCTTTGAGCGCTTCCTGCACCTGATGGTCGTCACGAGCTTCCTGCTGCTCGTCCTGACCGGCATGCCGCTGAAGTTCTACTACACGGGCTGGGCGCGGTGGATCTTCGGGATGCTGGGCGGCGCCGACGTCGCCCGGGCCCTCCACCGCTTCGGGGCGATCATCACCTTCACCTACTTCGGCCTGCACCTGGCCAGCCTCGCCGCGACCCTCTGGCGGAACCGCGCAGCCTTGCGCGACCCGGCGACCGGCCGCCTCAGCCTGAGGCGCGCGTGGGGCGCGGCCTTCAGCCCGGACTCGATGATGCCCTCGACCCGGGACTGGCGCGACTTCGTCGCGCATCAGAAGTGGTTCTTCGGGAAGGGCCCGCACCCGCAGTTTGACCGCTGGACGTACTGGGAGCGCTTCGACTACTTCGCGGTGTTCTGGGGGATCTTCATCATCGGCGCCTCCGGCCTGGTGATGTGGTTCCCCGGCTTCTTCACGCGCTTCCTTCCCGGATGGGTGATCAACATCGCGCTGCTCCTGCACTCCGACGAGGCGCTCCTCGCCGCCGGGTTCATCTTCACGTTCCACTTCTTCAACACCCACTTCCGGATCGAGAAGTTCCCGATGGACACGGTCATCTTCTCGGGCCGGATATCGAAGACCGAGCTGATCCATGAGCGCAAGCTCTGGTACGACCGGCTGGTCGCCGCGAACCGCCTTGACGCGCACCGGGTCAAGGACGACTGGGAGGGCAGCAAGCGGATCGCCCGGACCGTCGGATTCATGTTCTTCGGCCTGGGCCTGCTCCTCCTCGGGCTGATCATCTACGCAATGGTGTCGCGGCTGAACCACTGACGCCTGTGAACGCGCCGATCAAGGTCCTCGCCGCCGTCCTCGCCCTCGGGGCGGCCTCGCTCCTGCGCTCCGCGTCGGAGCCGGCCGCCGCGGCGATGCCGGCCGGAACGCAGGCCCGGGACCTGGCGCTGTCGGCGCACGGCGGGCAGAAGTGCGCGGACTGCCACGACGACTTCGATGCGACCTCCGGGCATCCCCGCAAGCCGGTGGACTGCACGTCCTGCCACGACGACAGCGCGGCGAAGCATCCCTTCCACGCGCGGATCGCGCTTTCACCGCCGCCCAAGGGCGGATACTCCGCCTGCGCCGGCTGCCACGGCAGCCACTCGATCGTCGCGGCCGACGCCGGCGCCTTTCCCTTCGCGAAGGGCCGGCAGACCGCCGCGTGCGGCGCCTGCCACACGGCCGCCCGGGACGACTTCCTGAAATCCGCGCACGGGTCCGCGGCCGCCGGCGCCGCGGGGATGCCGACCTGCCTTTCCTGCCACGCCAAGGCGATCGTGCCCGCCGCCCCCGGGAAGGCGGACGTGGCGATGAAGCTCAGGCAGGCCGCTCTCTGCGAGTCCTGCCACATCGGCTCGCCCGGCGTGGCCGGCCGGAGCCTGAGGGGCTCGGGATTCATCGCGGCCTTTTCGCGGAGCGTGCACGGCGCGGCCCTCCACGCGGGCAACGCCGCGGCCGCCAACTGCGTCGACTGTCACGGCGCCCACGAGATGAACCAGGCGATCGCGGCCACCGCCCGCATGGGAAAGCTCCGGGCCGCCGAGACCTGCGGGAAATGCCACGCCAAGGAGGCCGCCGCGTTCGCGCAGAGCGTCCACGCAAGCGCGCTTCTGCGCGGGGCGACCGACTCGCCGACCTGCACGGATTGCCACGGCGAGCACGACATCACCTCGCCCAAGAACCCCAATTCGCCGGTCTACTCCGCCAACCTGGCCCGCGAGGTCTGCGCGCGCTGCCACGCCTCGCTCCCCCTCACGCGCAAGTACGGCATGGCCGGCGACGTGTTCCAGACCTTCTCGGACAGCTACCACGGGCTGGCGCAGCGCGAGGGCGTGCTGGCCGTGGCCAACTGCGCGAGCTGCCACGGGGCGCACCTGATCCGCGCCTCGTCGGACCCCGCCTCGAGCATCAACAAGGCGAACCTCGCGCGGACCTGCGGCCAGTGCCACCAGGGTGCGAACGCCCGCTTTGCGATGGGCTCGGTGCACGCCAATCCCGAGTCCGCGGCGCACCGCGAGGGCGGCGGCCCTTGGCTGCACTGGATCGCCACCCTCTACGTCGCGCTGATCGTCTTCGTGATCGGCGGCATGTTCGTCCACAACCTCCTGGACTTCCTCAGGAAGGTGCGGCGCAAGCTGGCCATCCAGAAGGGCGTCATCACGGAGGAGTACGTCGCCCACCGGCTCTACCTGCGGATGACGGCGCACGAGCGGGTGCAGCACGCGGCGCTTGCGCTCACCTTCACGGTCCTGGTCGTCACCGGCTTCATGCTCCACTACCCGGACGCCTGGTGGGTGGTCGGCGTGCGGCGGCTGAGCGTGCGCGCCTTCGAGTGGCGGGGGGGCGTCCACCGCATCGCCGGGGCTGCGCTGATAGCGATCGGGGTGTGGCACCTGGCCTACCTGCGGTTCACCGCCGCGGGCCGCAGCCTGTTCCGCGACCTGCTCCCGCGCCGCAGCGACCTCACCGACCCCTGGAAGGTCGCGCGCTACAACCTGGGCCTCTCCCCCGACAAGCCGCGCTTCGGGCGCTTCTGCTACATCGAGAAGGCGGAATACTGGGCGGTCATGTGGGGCACGCTGGTCATGGGCTTCACCGGCGCCGTCCTGTGGTTTGACAACGTCTCAATGGGCATCCTCACAAAGCTCGGATTCGACATTTCGCGCACTATACACTTCTATGAGGCTGTCCTGGCCACGCTGGCCATCATTGTCTGGCACTTTTACTGGGTAATCTACAATCCCGACGTCTATCCCATGAATCTATCCTGGCTCACCGGCCGCATGTCCGAAAAGGAGATACTCGACGAGCATCCGGCCGATCTCGAGCGCCTGAAGAAGGACCGTCGTGAGTGACGCACCCGTTGCCGCGGCACTGAAGCGGCCCTCGGTCTGGCACAACTGGATTTCGCTGACCGGCGCGATCATAGCCGCAGGAGCGGTCTTCTCCTTCCTTTTCCTGACGGCGATGGACCTGCTCGGGCTGGGGGAGAAGAACCCCTACCTGGGCATCCTGTCCTACATGGTCGCGCCCGCGTTCCTCATCCTCGGGATCGTCCTGGGCCTGGCGGGCGCCTTCCTCCAGCACCGGCAGCGCCGCCGCAACCCGGGCGCCGCGCACCAGAGCCTGTCGATCGACCTCTCCCGCCCGCGCGACCGCTGGATCCTCACCTGGTTCTCGGTCGGCGCGATGGCCTTCGCGCTGCTCAGCGCCACGGGCAGCTACCAGACCTACCACTACACCGAGTCCGTCCAGTTCTGCGGCCAGGTCTGCCACACGGTCATGCAGCCGGAGTTTGTCGCCTATGAGAACGGCGCCCACGCCCGCGTCGCCTGCGCGGAGTGCCACATCGGGTCGGGCGCCGCCTGGTACGTGAAGGCCAAGATCAGCGGGCTGCACCAGGTCTACGCCGTCCTGACCAACAAGTACGACCGGCCGATCCCGACGCCGGTGCAGAACCTGCGTCCCGCCCGGGAGACCTGCGAGCAGTGCCACTGGCCCGAGAAGTACTCCGGGTCCGTCGAGCACATCCACACGCACTACCTGTCGGACGACAAGAACACCCCCTTCACTGTCCGGCTCCTGGTCAACGTTGGCGGCGGCAGCCCCGCGCACGGCCCGGCCGGCGGCATCCACTGGCACATGCTCATCCAGAACAAGATCGAGTACTTTGCGACCGATCCCCAGCGGCAGACGATCCCCTGGGTGCGGATGACGGCCGCGGACGGGCGGGTCACCATTTACCGGTCCTCCGGCTTCAAGGGCGACCCCGCCCCGGAGTCCATCCGGCGGATGGACTGCATGGATTGCCACAACCGGCCCGCGCACAAGTTCCAGTCACCGGACGAGGCGGTCGACGAGGCCATGTACCTGGGCCGCATCGACGCCTCGCTCCCGGCCGTGAAGCGGACGGCGGTGGACCTGCTCACCCGGAAGTACGCCACGCAGGCCGCCGCGTTCCAGTCCCTGTCCGGGGGACTGTCCGCCAAGTACCCGGGGGCCCGCGGGCTTCCGGCGGCGATCACCGCCGTGGAGGGGATTTACGCGCGGAACTTCTTCCCGGAGATGAACACGGACTGGAGCTCGCATCCCGACAACATCGGGCACCTCGACTCGCAGGGCTGCTTCCGCTGCCACGACGGGAAGCACACCGCCGCGGGCGGCGGCCCGAAGGCGACCCTGGCGATGGACTGCAACAGCTGCCACACGATCATCGCCCAGGGCAGCGGCGCGGACCTGACCCGGCTCAGCTCGCTGGGCGCCGCGTTCAAGCACCCGACCGTCGACATCGAGGGGATGGGCATGCTCTGCAGCGATTGCCACAACGGCAAAAACCAGGACAATTGAGCCGATGAAACCGGGAATCGACGAGCACACCGCCACCACCTCCAGCCTGGACCTGGAGCTTATCCGCAAGTACTCGATCGCCGGCCCGCGCTACACGTCCTATCCCCCGGCCACGCGCTTTGAGGCCGGCGTGGAGCGTTCCGCGCTCCTGGCGGCCATCGCCCGGGACAATGCGTCGGCCGACGCGCCGCTCTCGCTCTACTTCCACCTGCCTTTCTGCAAGTCGCTCTGCTACTATTGCGGCTGCAACTCGATCATCACCAAGAACCCCATCGCGGCGATCGAGTACCTGGGCGACCTGGCGCGCGAGGTCGCGCTGGTCCGCCCCCTGATGAACCGGGCCCGGCCGGTGCGCCAGGTCCACCTCGGCGGGGGCACGCCCACTTTCCTCACCCCCGAGGAGCTCGGCATCCTCGGCCGGCTGATCCGCGACAACTTCACGCTGGCCGACGACTGCGAGTTCGGGGTGGAGATCGACCCGCGCTGCCTCGACGAGGCCCAGGTCGCCGCGCTGAAGGCGATCGGCGCCAACCGCGCCTCCCTGGGAGTCCAGGACACGAACCCCGACGTCCAGCTCGCGATCCACCGCTGGCAGCCGCACGACCTGAACCGCCGGGCGGTGGATTGGCTGCGCGGGGCCGGCTTCACGTCGATCAACTTCGACCTGATCTACGGGCTCCCGCTGCAGACGCGCGACTCCTTCCTGCGGACCATCGACGACGTCCTCGAGCTCCACCCGGACCGCCTCTCGGTCTTCAGCTACGCGCACGTGCCCTGGATCCGGCCGGCGCAGCGGCAGTTCGAGCGCCGCCACCAGCTGTGCACCCCGGAGGAGAAGCTCGCCATCTTCGCGGCGGGCCACGAGCGCCTCCTCGGAGCCGGCTTCATCGACATCGGCCTGGACCACTTCGCCCGGCCCGACGACGAGCTGGCGATCGCCCAGCGCGAGGGGACGCTGCAGCGCAATTTCCAGGGCTACAGCACCGCGGCGGGCGCCTCTCTCTACGGATTCGGGGTCTCCTCCATCTCCTCGACGGAGGACAGCTACCGCCAGAGCCACAAGACGCTCGAGGACTGGCGCAGGGACATCGCGGCGGGAGCGCTCCCGGTCGAGCGGGGCCTGATCCTCACCGAGGACGACCGCCGCCGCCGCGCGATCATCATGCACCTGATGTGCGACCGGCGGGTCGACTACGCCGCGCTCTCCCGGCAGCTCGGGATCGACGTCACGGGCTATTTCGCCGCGGAGATCTCCGGCCTGCTCGACCTCGAGGCCGACGGCCTGCTGCGCCGCACCGAGACGGGGATCGAGATGCTCCCGCGCGGCTTTCCCCTCCTTCGCGTCGCCGCCATGCGCTTCGATGCAACCGCCGCGCCTGCCGGGCGGCACTCGATGACGGTGTGACCGCGCCCGCCGCGGCTGATCGCATGGCCCGAAACGCCGCACTCCGGCAGTTCCTCGCCGCCGCCAGCTCGCTGCGGCTGACGGTGGCGCTGCTCGTCCTGTCGATGTTCCTGATCTTCGCGGCTACACTTGACCAGGTCCATATCGGGGTCTGGGGCGTCCAGGGGAAGTACTTCCACTCCTTCTTCATCTGGACGAAGGCGCCCATCGGGAATTTCAACCTGCCGATTTTCCCCGGCGGCTATCTCCTCGGGGCGGTCCTGATCGTGAACCTGGTCGCGGCCCACTTCAGCCGCTTCAAGCTCTCGGCGTCAAAGGCGGGCATCTGGATCATCCACCTGGGCCTCATCCTTCTCCTGGTCGGTGAGGGAATCTCGGGAATGATGCAGCGCGACGCGCAGATGCGGATCGACGTGGGGGCCACCGCGACCTACGCGGAGAGCACGCGGCACGTCGAGCTGGCGGTCATCGACGCGACCGCCCGCGACCACGACGACGTGGTCTCGATCCCCGATTCGCTGCTCTCCGGCCTCGGAACCGTGCAGGATCCCCGGCTCCCCTTCACCGTCAGGGTTCTCTCCTACTTTCCGAACGCGACAATCCGGGTGCGGGGGCTGGGCCCGATGGAGGGGCCCAATCCCGCCACCACGGGCGCGGGGACCGGCCTGGCCCTGATGCCGCTGCCGCCGACGCGCAAGGACGACGAGGCGGACGCGCCGGCCTGCTACGTCGAGCTGCGCGGCGCGGACGGCCCGCTGGGAGCGTGGCTTGTGTCAACGCGCCTGGTCGAGGCCCAGGAGCTCTCCTTCCAGGGGCGCCGCTGGCTGCTCTCGCTGCGGCCGGCGCGCGACTACCTGCCTTTCTCGATCACGCTCCTGAAGTTCACGCACGACGTCTACCCGGGGACCGAGATCCCGAAGAATTTCGCGAGCCGGGTGCGGCTCCGCGGCGGCGCCGGGCGGGATGACCGCGAAGTCCGCATCTTCATGAACAATCCGCTGCGCTACGGCGGCCGGGCGTTCTACCAGGCGGGCTGCGACAACAACGACCGCACCACCATCCTCCAGGTTGTGAGCAACCCGGGGTGGCAGCTTCCCTACCTGTGCTGCGCGATGATCGCGCTCGGGCTGGCCGTCCAGTTCGGCCGGCACCTGTTCCGTTTCCTGCGCGGACCCCGCGCCAATCCGGGGGCACCTGCGCCATGAACACCCTCCTGAGGAGATTCCTTCCCTGGGCCCCCCTGGCCGCCGCGGCCTGCTGGGTCGCCGCGACCGTGGCGCCCGAGGGGAGCGCGGGCCCCTACGACCTGGCCGGCCTGGGCCGGGTCCCGGTCCTGGCCGACGGGCGCGTCAAGCCGCTGGACACGGTCGCCCGGACCGGCCTGCTCCTTCTCCAGGGGCGGCAGCGGCTCGAGGCGGGCTCCGGGGAGATTCCGCCGATGGGCTGGCTCCTCGACGTGTTCTACCGCCCCGAGATCGCCGACACCTATTCCTGCTTCCGGATCGACAATGCGGACCTGCTCACGGTTTTCGGGCTGGCCCCCGCCGACGGCACGGGTGGCGTGCGCTTTTCCTACGACCAGATGCGTTCCGGGCTCCCGGAACTGGACCGGCAGGCGCGGCTCGCCGGAGAGGCCGATGCCGCGGAGCGCAGCGTCTTCCAGCGGGCCGTGATCGCACTGGAGAACCGCATCTCCCTCTACGACCGCCTCAAGTACGGGTTGGAGCCTCCGGGGGAGGGGCGGCTCCTCACGCTGATCGCGACGCAGCCGGAGCGGGCGCGGATCGCCTTTGGCGCCATGGACACCCAGAGCCCCATCCGGGTGATCCCGCCCGGGCCCGGGGAGCCGTCCGAGCAGTGGAGGACCGCTGGCCGCGGGTTCCTGGAGGCCACGGCCGCCGGCGCCCCCGATCCCGCGCTCATGGCCTATGCCCGGATTGGGGCGGCGTGGCGCGAGCTCTCCCCGGCGAAATTCAACGCCGCCGTGGACGGCCTGGCCGCCGGGCTCGCGCTTCGGGCCCCCGGACCGGTCGCGCGCGCGGGTTGGGAGGCGGTGTTCAACCGCGCAGCCCCCTTTTACACCAGCCTGGTCCTCTACGTGGCTGCGTTCATCCTGGGCGCGGTTTCCTGGCTGCGGTGGCGCGAGCAGCTCGGCCGGACGGCCCTCCACCTGATGGCCCTCGCCTTTGTCCTGGCGACGGTCGGCATCGCGGCCCGGATGTGGCTCGAGGGCCGGCCGCCGGTCACCAACCTTTATTCCTCGGCGCTTTTCATCGGCTGGGGCGCGGCCGGCCTCTGCCTCATCCTGGAGCGGATCCACCGCAACGCGATCGCGAGCGTGGCCGGGTCCCTGATCGGCTTCGCGACCCTGGTCATCGCGCACAACCTCTCGCTGAGCGGCGACACGATGGAAATGATGCGGGCGGTGCTGGACTCGAATTTCTGGCTGGCCACGCATGTCGTGGCCGTGACCACCGGCTACGCGGCCACCTTCCTCGCCGGATTCCTGGCGACCATCTACATCCTGCGCGGCGCGCTGACCCGCTCCCTGGACTCCGCGAGCGCCGAGTCGCTCGGGCGGATGGTCTACGGCGTCGCCTGCTTCGCCCTCTTCTTCAGCTTCATCGGCACGGTCCTGGGCGGGATCTGGGCGGACCAGTCCTGGGGGCGGTTCTGGGGCTGGGATCCGAAGGAGAACGGTGCCCTGCTGATCGTCATCTGGAACGCGGTCATCCTCCACGCCCGCTGGGGCGGGCTGGTCCGCACCCGCGGCCTCATGGGAATGGCCGTCTTCGGCAACGTGGTCACCGCCTGGAGCTGGTTTGGCGTGAACATGCTCGGCGTGGGCCTGCACAGCTACGGCTTCACCGACGCCGCCTTCCGCGGGCTCATCGCCTTCGTCGCCACCCAGGCCGTCGTCATCGCCGTCTCGGCGATCCCCGCCGCCCGCTGGCGCAGCCCGCTTTCTGGTACCCGCTAGCCCGATCTTTATTCAGGATGTCGTGGTCCGATGTAGCCGGGGTTCCGTCTCCACTCTGTTTCGCCGGACAAGCCCAGACCCCGGTGCTTGGGGTCCTATTTCCGATTTCCAATCCCCGGCCCCTCCGCTTGTCCGGTATCTTGTCGGGCGGAAGCATCTGGAGACGGAGAACGAAGTGGAGACGGGAGACCATGCCCTTTCAGAGGGTCATGCTTCGTAAACTGCCGTGGGTTTCGGCCGCTAAGACCCAGGATTACAGATTTCAGAGCCTGACCCTCTCGGGACTGAGTTCCCGGAGAGTGCCACGCCGACCACTTCTGGTTCCCACGCTCATTTTTTCGAGGGATTGCTAACCTGCCAGGAACGAGCTTTAAACCCGACGCAGGTCACGGGTGATGCAATATGCTTTGACCTCAAAACCCCATCCCATGCGTTATTTTCAGGCAGCTTTTCTTCTCATGGTTGCGCTGGCGTTGGGCGGTTGTGAAAGCACAAATCAGTCAACTCCCGGAACCAATGCAGTGCTCCCTCACCCCGCGGGCGGGGAAGTTCCGGGGTATGTCGACCAACCAGCCATTCCCACCTTTAAAGCGCCACCGGTATATCCATATGACATGCGCCAGCGTGGAATATCCGGGGACGTTGTGCTGCTCGTCACGGTTTATCCCGACGGCGTGGCCCATGAAATCAGCGTTGTTGAAGCCACGGATCCGGCCTTTGGAGAGGCGACAGTCAGGGCAGTCAAACATTGGAAGTTCCAACCAGCCAGGCTGCACGGCGCCCCGATCGCCTCCAAGGTGAAGGTTCCGATGCATTTTAGGCTAAGTGATCAGGGGACGCGATTCCAGCACTTGGAATCGTATCCGGTCGGCCTCGCCGGACCGGTGACTAACCCCATACCCCCGGGGGCTCCGGGCGAGTATCAGATGAGCGACTTTGAATACCTCCAGAGGACACACTTCCCTGGGACCGAATCGATCCCTGTCGCCGTGTGGCATCCCCAACCTCCTTATCCGCCATCGGCAAATGGTGTTTATGGCGAGGTAGATCTGGTCTTTACGGTGATGGCTGACGGCACAGTGGCCAATGTCATCGTAGCCAAGGCAGTGGATGGACGCCTGGGTGCCGCTGCGGCTTGGGCAGTGTCGCATTGGCGGTTTCGGCCGGCGACCATCTTTGGCACTCCGGTGAACTGCAGAATGGCGTTGCCCATCAAGTTTAGTCCCTAACCGGTGGATTTTGGAATAGATGAGACCACCCTGCTCGGCCTGCGCAGAGGGTCATGTCCCAATTCCTTAATTTTACGAGGGAAGTCATTTGAAGAGCGGGAGTTCCCGATACCCGCTGACTCCTTTGCGGCAATGTCCCCTGGTCCATTGGTTCCGCTTTGCTATTTGTCTATGGTGTTTCTGGTCAGGAATAACCGCAGGAATTCAAGGAGTTGGGGCATGACCCCTTTTCAATTCTGCCGTCGGCGGCGTCCGGCTGCGCAGAGGGTCATGTCCCAATTCCTTAATTTTACGAGGGAAGTCATTTGAAGAGCGGGAGTTCCCGATACCCGCTGACTCCTTTGCGGCAATGTCCCCTGGTCCATTGGTTCCGCT
>CAITEC010000129.1 GCA_903891325.1 uncultured Opitutaceae bacterium | reverse complement strand
CAGATGAGGCGCTCTCACCTGGCGTCAAAGCAACCGTAACAAAGTCGGCTTCCTGCGGCAAGCTTGGGCTCCTGTCCTCGGAAGCCGACTTTGTTACTACCCCCCTCTTATTCACGGAATCGGACATACAAGATCGGGAAGGTCGGAAAGTTCGATCCGTCACAATCGACCCACCGTCTGAACCATGATCGGATTCCCTGCCCGCAGTCGGTTCCAAAGACTGATTTTTGGGCCCTTTCCTTCGGGACTTTTCGATCTTCCCGGCCTTCCTGTTCAAAAAGTCCACCGATGCAGGCCGGGCGAACTCCGAATTCCAAACTTCGATCGAGCGTGCAATTATCCGCCGCGGACTTTCTTCTGTCAGACCTGACAACGAATGGCACAACGGCCGGGCCCCCCGGCTCCCCGCCCACCCAGATATCCCGCCACGGGCTCGCGACCCTCCTCGCGGTCCTCTCGTCGGTGGGGCCCTTCTGCATCGACGCCTACCTTCCCTCGATGGGGGAAATCGGCCGCCGGCTGCACGCCTCGCCGTACGCCGTGCAGCTCACGCTGACGGCCTACATGATCCCCTTCGCGGTCATGATGCTCTGGCATGGCGCAATCTCGGACGCGGTCGGGCGGCGACGGATCATCCTCTGGAACTTCGCCCTGTTCGGCCTCGCGACCGCCGGGTGCGCCGCGGCGCAAAGCATCGGGATGCTGATAGCGTTCAGGGCCCTGCAGGGAATGACCGGCGGCGCGGGAATGGTGGTCGGCCGGGCCATTGTCCGGGATCGCTTCCAGGGGCACGAGGCGCAGCGCGTCATGTCCCGGGTTTCGCTCACCTTCGCGATCGCGCCCGCGGTGGCACCCGTGATCGGCGGGTGGCTCCAGGCGTGGTTCGGCTGGCGGGCCGTGTTCATCTTCGTCACCGTCTTCGCGGCCGTGACCTGGCTCGTGTGCCGCGCCGTCCTGACCGAGTCGCTCCCGGTCGAGCGCAGGCAGTCGCTTCACCCGCTCTTCCTGGCCCGGTCGTACTGGCGGGTGATGACCTCCGGGGCCTTCGTCACCGCGTGCGTCGCCCTGACCTGCAATTTCACGGGCATCTTCATCTACATCTCCTCGGCGCCGGTCTTCCTCATGCAGCATCTCGGCGTGAGCGAGACGGGTTTCCTGTGGCTCTTCGGCCCGCTGACGACCGGCTCGGCCACGGGGGCGTTTTTCTCGGGGAGGGCCGCGGGAAGACTCTCGGCGAGGCGGACCCTGGGGATCGCCTACGCAATCATGGTGGCGGCGGTCGGCGCCAACGTGGTGTTCCATCTCGTCCACCGCCCCGAGCTTCCGTGGAGCGTCGTGCCGCTCTACTTCTTTGCCTGCGGCATGGGGCTGGCGTTTCCGACGGTGACCTTGCTCGCGCTCGACCTCTTCCCGACGCAGCGCGGGCTCGCGTCGTCCTGCCAGAGCTTCATCCAGACCGGCGGCTCGGCCCTCGTCGCGGTGATTGCCCCCCTGGTCTGGGGCTCGGTCCTCTCGCTCGCGACCACCGCCGCCGCCGCGCTCGCCGTGGGCATCGTCGCGCTGGTCCTCTTCTTTCGGGCGGTGCACCCGGCGGCGGTGCCGGGGAATCTGGAGCGGAACTTGTAATTTCCACGGGGCCAAGCAATCTCCACCGCAGCGATCCGGAGGGGGTCAGGCTCTGACTTCTGTAATTTGTCGCCGGCCAGGGTCCAGCATCACAGATCTCAGAGGATGCTCTCTTGGATATCCGCTGATCCGGTCTCATCGGTTGGGGTGTCCGTTTTCCTGTTTTTTCCAAGGTGACAGATCCGGGTGTTGCCTGCCGAGCCACTCGACAACGCCTTTGCGGAGTTCGACGGCAAAAGATCTCAGTTCTCCGGCTTCAGCAGCGCTTACTCGTCCCGCTGCATCGTATTCGAGGCCATTCCGTTTGCTCCTGCAGGCATCCAGAATTGGCCGTCCGCCGACAGGGATTGCCTCGAGTCCTCCAAGTCCCTGTCTACCACCCGGAACACGGCCGCCACCTGCTGCCGCGTGGCCCTGTGCGGTTTCAGCCAGCCGGCCTTAGCCCAGTCGTTCAAGCTCATGGACTCCTCCCTTCACGAACAGCTTCTCCTTTGTCATGATGTCGGACAGGAATCCATTTCGGCCCCTGGCCTTCGCGAATTCTGCCGGGGTCATGGTCACCGGATTGATCTCCCGCCCAAGGCGTTCGCCTGCCTTTCGGAGGTGAGGGACGAGAACACGCAATCCTGACTGTCCGATCACCATCAGGTCCACGTCGCTGGCGGCCGTGCCGGTGCCGCCTGCCAATGATCCAAAAACAAATGCCACCTCCACCGCTTTGACACCCTTCAGCGCATCGGCCAAGACCTCGCGCAGGCCGGCGGTCTTGAGGACAAGCTGCTGCAAGTCAGGAAAGAGCGGATGGCTGGCATTTGCCCGATAGTAGCGGCGGTTGCCATCGCGCCGGTTGGTGACGAGATCGGCCTTGGTCAGCTTCTCGAGCTCGTCCTGAACCGTTCCCAAAGTAAGGCCGCTCTGTCGGGTGAGTTCACGCAGGTGCAGTTCCTGAGCTGAATTGGTGAAGAGCAGGCGTAGAACCTCGGCGCGCACCTGGGGAAAGAGGACGGACAGCAGGCTCATTATGTATGGTTAAACCATGCGTTAGTATGGTTATACCAGTCAATCCAATAAGGAACGCCGAGAAAAATGGGAGGCGAAGTCGGTCGGGTTGACCGACGCCTCGCGCAGAAGATCTTCGCGGCCCTGCGCGTGTTTGTGAATTCGCCGTTCGGTTGTCATGCGACGTGAATAAGCGGTGAATAAGAATCTGCATTTTCAGGTGGTTCTTTGCTTGACCAGAGTGGGGTAAAATGGGTTGAAATGGGGCGTTGTGGGGCAGACCCCGCCTCACTCGATCCATGGCGCAATCCGGCAACGCATTTTACACGGGCCTTTTCAGGCACACGCTCGACGACAAAGGTCGCCTGACGATCCCGTCTGCGTGGCGCGGCGCGCACGCCGAAAGCGACGTGTTCCTGGCCACGCCGCACCCGGACGGGTACGTGGCGGTGCTGCCGCCCGCGGAGGTCGAGAAGCTTCATGCAAAGATCGCGCAGATGGCGCTGAGCGACGGCGCCGCCCAGGACTTCGCCTCGCGGTTCTTCGCCCAGACCCAGTCCTTCTCATTCGACAAACAGGGAAGGGTGGGGCTCAGCGGCGAGCTCCTGAAGCAGGCGGGAATCAACCGCGACGCGGTCCTGGTCGGCTCGCTCACCAAATTCAACGTCTACGCGCCGGCCCGCTGGGAAAAGGTCGAGGCCCGGACCGCAGGGGAGAATTTTGGCGACATCATGCGCCGGCTCGGCATCTGACATGCGCCGGACCTGCAAATCAACCTGCGGCGCCGGCCGGTCCTCCCTCCTTCACGGCGTGGTGACCCCTCGCGTCCGCGACGGGCTCGTGCTCCGGCCCGTGCCGGTCGGCGCGCCCAATCGCGGAAGGACATCCCCCAATGGCCGGACCTTTCATTGACGCGCCGCCCGCGATCATGACTTCCGCCCACCAGCCGGTCATGCTGCAGGAGGTCGTCGGGTTCCTGGCGCCGCGGACCGGCGGGCGTTATCTCGACTGCACCTTTGGCGGCGGCGGCCACACCCGGGGCCTGCTTGAGGCCGCCCCCGGCGTCACGGTCATCGCGCTGGACCGGGACCCGGCCGCGCAGGACCGCGCCCACGCCCTCCGCGAGGCGTTCCCGGAGAATTTCACGCTGCTGGACCGCGACTTCGGCCAGCTTGGCGAGCTTCCGCTGAAGGACTTCGACGGGATCCTCTTCGACCTGGGGGTCTCCTCCTTCCAGCTCGACGACGCCGAGCGGGGGTTCTCCTTCCGCTCGGACGCGCCGGCGGACATGCGGATGGACCCGCGCTCCGGCGTCCCGGCCGGCGAGTGGCTTGAGACTGTGTCCCCGGAGACCCTCGCCCACGCGCTGCGCTTCTATGGCGAGGAGCCGGAGTGGCGCCGGGTCGCCCGGGCGATCCTCGACGCGCGCGGCAGCGGGGCCCTGGGGCGCACCGCGACGCTTGCCGAGGTCATCTCCGCGTCCATTCCCGCGTGGCGCCGCCGCCAGCAGAGGATCCATCCGGCGACCCTTTCCTTCCAGGCCATCCGGATCGCGGTGAACGACGAGTGCGGCGCCCTTGAGCGGGCGCTTCCCGCGGCCTTCGAGCGCCTGGCGCCGGGCGGGGTGCTGTGCGTCATCAGCTTCCATTCCCTCGAGGACAGGCCGGTGAAGCATTTCTTCCGGCGGGCCTGCGGGCAGCCCGAGGGGATCATGGACGACCGGCCCCAGGACCTTCGGGTCAAGTCCGCCGAACCGCTCACCCGCCACCCCGCGCGCCCGACCCTCCTCGAGGTCGCGACCAACCCCCGGAGCCGCTCGGCAAAGCTGCGCGCAATAAGGAAACTATGAAACTGTCAGCCGCACACGGCATCGTAAACCAGGTCCTTGTCTACACAATGGTCGGCATCGGGCTCTCCGCCTCGGCCGGCGTCGGCGCGGTGTGGATGCGCCAGCAGATTTCCCAGACGGCCAACGCCAACAAGGCGCTGGAGGCGCAGATCACCGACCTCACCCGCCGCTCCGAGGAGGCCGCGGCGGCCATCGCCGAGGAGCAGGACACGTCGGTCCTGCTCCAGAAGAACCTGTCGATGGGAATCGGGCTCCTCCCGCCCCGGGAGGACCAGGTGCAGCGGGTCACCGAGGACCCGGTCGTGCGGCTGGCCTCGAAGCGCAACAGCGGCCTCTTTGCCGATACCGGCGGAGCGAGCCTGGTGAGCATACGGCTGGCGGCCCAGCCCTGAGCGGAAAATGGGATAAGGCCCGCAAATGTCCAAAGGCTTTGCATCGAATTACCGGATAGTCGTACTTGCCAGCCTGGTCCTCCTCAGCTTTGCCGGCCTCGGTTCCCGCCTCTTCTGCCTCCACGTTGTCGACCGCCAGGAACTGCTCGGCTCGCTGGTCAAGGCCCGGCGCCAGGTCATCGTCCAGCACGCCCGGCGCGGCGACATCCTCGACGTCCACGGCAGTCTCCTGGCGACCAGCCGGTCGCTGATCGACCTGGGGGTCGATCCGGAGCTGCTCCGCAAGTCCGACGAGGCCCGGTGGCCCGAGCTGGCCGCTCTGGTGGGGATGCCCCTGTCCGACCTGCGGACGATCCTCAACACGCGCTACCGGACGGTCCCCGCCGCGGCCGCCCCGCCCCCCGCGCCCGCAATTCCCGCCCTCGACTTCGGCATCGGCCGGAAGGCCGCCGAGGAACCCGCGGATCCCGGCGAAACGGCCGATGAGACCGTCGTCGGAGATCCCGACACGAACGGGCGCAGGCCCGTCCAGTGGGCGCGGATCAGCGACAACGTGCCCGAGTCGGCCTATGCCGCCATCACAAAGCTCGGGATCCGCGGCATCTACGGCAACCGGGTTTACCGCCGGGTGTACCCGCACAACGAGCTTGCCGCCCACATCATCGGCTACGTCAACCGGAAGGAGGACCCGGTGACCGGCGTGGAACTCTTCGCGGACTTCTACCTCCACGGGCAGGACGGCTGGGTGGAATCCGAGAAGGACGGCCGCCAGGTCGAGCTCGCCCAGTTCCGGACGCGCGAGGTGCCGTCCGCGGACGGCTACAGCGTCGTCCTGTCGATCGACGCGGTCGTCCAGCACATGGCAGAGGCCGAGCTCGCCTCGATCGTCGAGAAGTACCATCCGCTGAAGGCGACGATCATCATCAGCGACCCGCGCTCCGGCTTCCTCCTGGCGATGGCCAACACGCCGACCTTCGACCTGAACCAGTACAACAAGGTCCCCCGGGCCGAGCAGGGCCGCCTGCGGAACATCGCGGTCGCGGACATGTACGAGCCCGGCTCGGTCTTCAAGATTGTCGCCGCCTCCGGCGCGCTCAACGAGGGGATCGTGAACCCCGAGACGACCTTCGACTGCTCGCTCGAGAGCGCGATCGTCAACGGCGTCAGCCGGAACCTGCCGCGTGAGTTCGAGGGCGAGCACTTCGAGCGGCTCTCGGTTTCCGACATCCTCGCCCGCTCGTCGAACAAGGGCGCCGCGCAGATCGGGATTCTCCTGGGCGCCCGCCGCTTCTACGACTATGTCCGCGGCTTCGGCTTCGGCCAGCTCACCGGCTTCCCCGAAAAGGGCGAGATCGGCGGCTCCCTCCGGCCGCCGGAGAAGTGGGACGGGCTCACGCTGA
The DNA here is from genome assembly GCA_903891325.1 of uncultured Opitutaceae bacterium. Taxonomy (GTDB): domain Bacteria; phylum Verrucomicrobiota; class Verrucomicrobiia; order Opitutales; family Opitutaceae; genus Palsa-1447. Next base: position 15,152 of record CAITEC010000129.1, on the reverse strand, counting down.
CCCGCATGCCGATCGGCCAGTCGATCGGGGTCACCCCGCTCCAGATGCACCAGGCGATGGGCGTGATAGCGAGCGGGGGCGTGCTCCTCCGGCCGCAGATCATCAAGGAGATCCGGGACTCCTCCGGGGACACGGTCTACCGGCTGGGGCGGGCGCAGGTCCGCCGGGTGATTTCCGAGCGCGCGGCCCGCGAAATGACGGGCATCCTCGAGACGGTCGTCTCCTCGCCCGACGGAACCGCCCATACGGGAGGGGTCATCCCCGGGTATTCGATCGCCGGGAAGACGGGCACGGCCCAGAAGTGGGAGGCCGTCACGCTGCCCAACGGGCGGAGGGTGGAGCGCCTCAAGGCCCACGAGAACGTCGTCTCCTTCATCGGCTTCCTTCCCGCGGAAAACCCGCAGGTTGCCATTTCGGTCATCGTGGATGACCCTGACATGAGCCTGGTCGGCGGGCCCGCCTCCGGGGGCCGGGTCGCGGTGCCCTCCTTCAAGCATCTCGCCGAGCAGCTGATTCCCTACAAGGCGATCCAGCCCTCCGGGGCCGACGGCGGCGCCGGGGCCATCGCCATGGAAGGGGGGATCCGGTGATCGGCTATCTCACGCGCAACCACGCCCTCATCCACGCACTGCAGCCGCGGTCGGCCCGGCCCACCCGCCGGGAAGCGATCGCAATCAATCGACTCTTCAAGATGGCCCCGAAACTCTCAGACTTCATCGAACCGGGCGAGATCATCGCCCACAAGGGCTCACTGGACGGCCCGCTGTCCGGCCTCACCATCGACAGCCGCCGGGTCGTGCCCGGCAACGTCTTCTTCGCGCTTCCCGGCCTGCGCTCGGACGGGGCGCGCTACATCGACGAGGCGGTCAGCCGTGGCGCCTCCGCGGTCGTCACCCAGGCGATGCCGGCCCACCCCCCGGCGAGGGTGGCTTTCGTCCAGGTCGCCGATCCCCGGGCCGCCCTCGCGCTCGTCTCCCGGCGGTACTACCATTTTCCGGACCGCGACATGGCGGTCATCGGGGTCACGGGCACGAACGGGAAGACGACGGTCACCCACCTGATCAAGCACTTCCTCAACGGCGAGCGGCGCGTCGGGCTCATCGGCACGATCAACTACGACCTCGGGGCCCGCACGGTGCCCTCGTACCGGACGACGCCGGAGTCGCTGGACATCTTCGGGATGATGGCGCAGATGCGCGACGCCGGCTGCCGGCACGCGGTCATGGAGGTGAGTTCGCACGGCATCGACCAGCAGCGGGTGAGCGGTGTTGATTTCGCGGCGGCGGTGTTCACGAACCTCACGCGGGACCACCTCGACTACCACGGGACCCTCGAGGCGTACTTCGACGTCAAGGCCCGGCTGTTCACGGGCGGGACGGGCACCCGCCCGAAGGTCTCGGTGGTCAATCTCGACGATCCCCACGGCGAGGCGCTTGCCGCGCGGCTTGCGGGATCCCCCCTGGTGACCTTTGGCGAGAATCCGGCCGCGATGTTCCGCGCCCAGGACGTGGTCCTCAGCGCGCGGGGATCGACCTTCACGCTCGCCTGGGTCGCCGCCGGCTCGCCGCGCGCGGTCCGCGTGGAATCCCCCCTGGTCGGCCGCTACAACGTGAGCAACCTGCTCGCCGCCATCGCCACGGTCGCGAGCCTGGGGACCGCCCCGGAGTCGGTTCTTCACCGGATACCGGGTTTCAAGGGGGTGCCCGGCCGCATGGAGGCGATCGCCGAGGGCCAGCCTTTCGGGGTGTTCGTGGACTACGCGCACACCGACGACGCCCTTCGAAACGCCCTTGGCATGCTGCGGCCGATCACGGCCGGCAGGCTGATCGTCGTCTTCGGCTGCGGGGGAAACCGGGACCGGAGCAAGCGCCCGCTCATGGTGCGGGCCGTCCAGGCCGCCGCCGACATCGCGATCGCCACGGCCGACAATCCCCGCAGCGAGCCCCTCTCGCGGATATTCGCCGACATGAAGGAGGGGGTGACCGCGCCCGGCGCGATCACCTGGGTGGAGGATCGCCGCCGCGCAATCAGCCTCGCCCTCGACGAGGCCCGGCCCGGCGACAGCCTCCTGATCGCCGGCAAGGGGCACGAAAGCTACCAGGAGCTCGCCGACACGATCATCCCCTTCGACGACCGGCGCGTCGTGCGGGAGCTGATCGGGATAAAGAACCTGAAGGGATGATGAAGGGACCCCCGGAATTCCCCTCCGACAAGCTGGCCCGCTGGACCCGGGGACGCTGGACGGCAACGCCCACCAGGGGGATCTCCGGATTCGCGGTCGACACCCGGGGGTTGCACGCCGGGGAGCTTTTCGTGGCGCTGCGGACGGACCGGCGGGACGGCCACGAATTCCTCGACGCGGCCCGCGCGGCCGGGGCGAGCGGCGCCCTGGTGTCGCGGGAAAACCAGGCCCTGGCCCTGCCGCAGCTTGTGGTGGACGATCCCCTGGCGGCGTTCCAGGCGATCGCGCGCAACCGCCGGAGGGAATTCGCGGGCTCGGTGGTCGGCGTGACGGGAAGCGCGGGCAAGACCTCGACGAAGAACCTCCTTGCCCTGCTCCTCGGCGGCACCGCGGAGGACTCGCCCGTCCTTGCGACCGAGGGCAACCTGAACAACCACCTGGGGGTTCCCCTGACCCTCACCCGGCTGGATCCCGCGCGCCACCGGCACGCCGTGGTCGAGGCGGGAATCAGCGGACCGGGGGAGATGGCAGTCCTGGCGGCAATGATCGAGCCGGATATCTGCGTGGTCACCCTGGTCGCACCCGCGCACCTCTCGGGAATCGGCGGGATCGAGGATGTTGCGCGCGAAAAGGCCGTGCTCGCCGCGGCGGTAAGGCCGGGCGGGATGGCGTTCTTTCCCCCGCAATGCCTGGAATTTGCCGCCTTCCGTGCGCTGGCCACACCGGCAACCATCGTCGGCTTCACCGCCGTCCAGGAGCCCTCGGGCACCCGGGTGACGCTTGCCGACCTTCCGGAGGAGCCCTTCCCGATGCGCCGGGTCTCCCGGGGCATGGCCCAGAACGCAGCCCTGGCCCTCGCCGTGGCCTTGCGGCTGGGGAACGACCCGGCCCGGCTCCGCGAACGCCTCAAGTCCTGGGAGCCGGCCCCCCTGCGCGGCGAGGTCCGCCGGGAGGATGGGCGGCTCCTCTACCTTGACTGCTACAACGCCAACCCGGCCTCGATGGCCGACGCCCTCGAGGCATTCGACGGGATCGCTCCGCGGGGCACGCCCCGGCTCTACGTGATCGGCTGCATGGAGGAGCTCGGCGCCGACGCCCAACTTTATCATCGCGAGCTCGGGCGCAGCTTGCGTCTGGGGCCCGCCGATCTCATGTTCGCGATCGGCGGACATGCGACCGCCCTGCGCGAGGGCGCGGTCGAGGCCGGCAACAGCGCGGACCAGATCGTGCTGTCCGACGGGCTCGACCCGGTCGCCGACCGCCTGTCCGGCTTCCGCGGGTCCGTATTCGTCAAGGGAAGCCGGCTCCATCGGCTGGAACGGCTATTCGAAACCCATGCTCAGCTACCTCACAACGCTTGACCGGTACTTCGGCCCCCTTCGGGAGCTGAGGTACATCACCGTGCGCACGATCCTCGCCGCGGGGACCGCGGCGCTCATCGGGTTCCTCATCGGCCCGTGGCTGATCGCGCGCCTTCGCCGGCTCAAGTTTGGGCAGCTCTACGATGACGACCGGACCGGGGACCTCGCGCGCCGCTTCGACAAGAAGAATGTCCCGACGATGGGCGGGCTGATCATTTTCTTCAGCGTCTTCGCAAGCTCGCTGCTCTGGGCCGCGCCCAACGTCTGGGTGTTCGTGGCGCTCCTGGTCTTCACCGCGCTGGCGGCCGTCGGCTTCCGCGACGACTACCTGAAGGTCGTCCGGCGCAGCCGCGACGGGATCTCCTCCCGCGAGAAGATCCTCTGGCAGTCCCTCACGACGGTCGCCGCCGTCGCCATCCTCTGGCTCGACCCGGCCAGTTCCGAGAAGATCCGCGAGCTGTGGGTGCCCTTCGTCAAGCACCCCGTGATCGCCAGCCTGCCCCTGGCGGCCCTCTTTGTCCTCGTCTATCTCTGGCTCGTCGGCTTCTCGAACGCCATCAACCTGACCGACGGGCTGGACGGCCTCGCGGTGGGCTGCACGATCACCGTGGCGCTCGTCTACGGCATCATGGCCTACGCGGCCGGCAACGTGAAGATAGCCGACTACCTCCTGATCAGCTTCGTGCCGGGCACGGGCGAACTGACCGTGATCTGCGGGGCGGTCGTCGGGGCCGGGCTCGCCTTCCTCTGGTACAACTCCCACCCCGCGGAGGTTTTCATGGGCGACACCGGCTCGCTCGCGCTGGGCGGGCTGATCGGGATGATCGCCTTCATGGTCCAGCAGCCCCTGACCCTGGTCATCGTCGGCGGGGTCTTTGTGTGGGAGGCCGCCTCGGTCGTGATCCAGGTGGCCTATTTCAAGGCGACCCGCCGCCGCTACGGCGCGGGACGGCGGTTTTTCCTCATGGCGCCGGTCCACCACCACTTCCAGCACAGGGGCTGGCCCGAGACCAAGGTGGTCCAGCGCTTCTGGATCCTCTCCTTAATTTTTGCCCTTGCCGGGCTCGGCACGCTAAAGATCCGCTGATCCCCGTGAAAGCGCCCGACATCCTCATCCCCCACCTGTCCCGGCCGGTCGCCATTCTCGGCGCCGGCGCGAGCGGCCGGGGCGCGCAGGCGCTCGCCGGGGCGATGGGGGCCGACTGCGTGACCTACGACGAGACGGGCGTCCGGTTCACCGCCGCCGCCGCGTCCGGCCACTCGTTGGTCGTCTTCTCGCCCGGGTTCCGGCCGGACCACCCCTGGCTCGCCGCCGCCGCCGCGTCCGGCTGCCTGTGCCTCGGCGAGCTCGATTTCGCATCCCTGGCCTGGCGCGGCCGGGTCTTGGCGGTCACCGGGACGAACGGGAAGACGACGCTGACCGAGTTCCTGGTGCACGCGCTTTCGTCCGCCGGGATGACGGCGGTGGCGACCGGCAACATCGGCCGCGCCTTTTCGCAGGTGACGGCCGAGCGGGACGGCGGCGCCCCGGGGACGGTCGCCGTCTGCGAGGTGAGCTCGTTCCAGGCGGAGACGCTCTCGCACCTGCGGCCCGAGGCCGTGCTCTGGACGAATTTCGCGGAGGATCACCTCGAGCGCCATCCGGGCATGGAGGCGTATTTTCGCGCGAAGTGCCGCCTGGCCGAACGCGCGGCCCGGGTCTTCGCGGGAAGCTCGGTGCGGTCGTTCGCGGCGGGGTTCGCGCCGGGCGTTCTCCGCGGCGCCGACTGGGTGGAAAGCGAGCGCCAGCCCGCCGATCCGGGCCTGGCGGGCACCGTCTTCGCCGACTATCCCCAATATGAGAATTTCCTGGTCGCCGCCGCCTGGTGGCGCTCGGCCGGGCTTGACGCCGCGGCGCTCCGCGCGGCCGCCCGCTCGTTCCGCCTCGGGCGCCACCGGCTGGCGCGGGTCGCCACGATCGACGGGGTCGCCTACTGGAACGACTCGAAGGCCACGAACTTCCACTCCGTCGAGGCCGCCCTTGGCCGCTTCGCGGAGCCGGTGGTCCTGATCGCCGGCGGCCGGGCGAAGGGTTGCGACTGCGCCGGATTTGTCCGCAGGATCGCGCCGCGGGTCGCATTCTGCTGCCTGATCGGCGAGACCGCCGGGGAGCTGGCCGGGCACTGCGAGGCTGCAGGGGTGGCGCACGCGCGATGCGCCACGCTCGACGAGGCGATCGATCGCGCCGCCGTGGCGGCCCCGCGCGGGGGCAACGTACTCCTCAGCCCCGGCTTCGCGAGCTTCGACCAGTTCCGCGGCTACGAGGACCGCGGCGATCAGTTCGAGAAGGCCCTGCAGTCCAGGGCCGGCTCCGGCAATCTTCTCAACACACTCCCATGAAAATCCTGAAAATATTCGGCATTGTCGTCGGCCTTCACGCCGTCGCGCTCATCATACTCCTTGCAAACCCGGGGTGCAGCTCCGAGGCAAACCCGTCGCACCCGGCCCCCACCGACACGGCCCCGAAGGCCGACGCCGCCCCGGCCCCGGAAATCACGGTGCCCGTCGCGGCTGCGGCGCCGGCCGATGCGGCCGGCGCGATCACCCCCGCTCCGGTCTCCTCTTCCGGGGACACGCCCCTGATCGCCCCCGTCCTCTTCAGCCCGACGCGCCCGGGCACGCTCGCGGCCGGCGCGCTTGAGGCCCAGCCGGTCGCCGGGGTCACGCCGGTCACCACGTACACAGTCGGGAAGGGCGACAGCCTCTGGAGCATCGCCAAGCGGAAGAATGTCAGGGTGTCGGCCCTGGCCCGCGCGAACAGGATCACGACGAGCACCCCGCTGCACATGGGCGAGAAGCTCATCATCCCGGGGGCTGCGCCCGCCGGCGCGGCGGCGACCGCCTCCGCCCCGCAACCCGCCTACAAGCCCAAGTCCGTGAACGCGGGCCCGGCCTCCTCGCCGGGAAAGTACCGGATCCGGCCGGGTGAGACCCTGGGCGCCATCGCCCGGAAGTTCAGGATCAAGGTCGGCGATCTCGCCGAGGCCAACAGCATTTCCGACCCCCAGATGGTCCACGCCGGGCAGGAACTGATCATCCCGGGCAGGGGAGCGACCGCAGCGGGTCGCCAGGAACCCGCAAGCCAGGCGGCGCCGGCCGCGGGGGCGGCGGCGGCCGATGGCGACCTGGACGCCGGGCTGAAGCCCGTGGCACCCGGCGAGGTGCAGGCCATCAAGATCGATCCGGTCGAGGCCCCGCCGGCCGGTGCCAGCCGCCCGTAGCGGATCATGTCCGAACAAGCCCAGCCTGCATCGCCTTACCGGGCCCGGCTGATTCCCAATCCCGCGGCCATCATCGTTGTCTGCGCGATCGGGCTGACCTGCCTGGGCCTCACGATCCTCTTCAGCGCCAGCCGGGCCTTCAAGCAGGGCCCCTACTACTACCTGGACAAGCAGATCATGGGGGTCGTGGCCGCGTCGGTCCTCTGCGTGCTCTTCAGCCGGATCAACATCGACTATGTCCGCCGCTACGCATGGTGGATCGCCGGCGCCTTTCTCTTCCTCCTGCTGCTCGTGCTCGTGCCCGGGCTCGGCATCTCGGTGAAGGGGAGCCGCCGCTGGCTCGGGCACGGTGCGCTCCGGCTCCAGGTCTCCGAGTTTGCGAAGCTGGCGATGGTCTTCTGCCTCGCCCACTACCTGGCGCTCAACCAGACCCGGCTCGGCGATTTCAAGCGCGGCTTCATCTACCCGCTGGGCATTGTCGGCGCCTTCGCCGGGCTGATCATCCTCGAGCCTGACTTCGGCACGACGGCCCTGGCGCTCTCGATTGGCCTGGTCCTTCTCTTCCTGGCCGGGGCGAAGTGGCGCTACGTTCTCCCGACGATCGCCGCGGCCTGCGTCGCATTCACCGTCCTGGTGATCCACAACCCGAACCGGCTCCGCCGCTTCACGGCCTTCCTGGACGTCGAGGGAAACAAGCAGGGCGGCACCTACCAGCTCTACCAATCGCTGGCGGCCTTCGCCGCCGGCGGCACCGGCGGCGCGGGGCTGGGGCAGGGCCGGCAGCAGTTCAACTTCCTGCCCGAGGCGCACACCGACTTCATCTTCGCCGTGGTCGGCGAGGAGCTCGGGCTCTGGTTCACGCTGGGCGTTGTCGCGGTCTTTGCCGTGATCTTCATCGCCGGACTGGCCCACCTGAGGCGGGCGCCCAACCTGTTCCATTTCCTCCTGGCGGCGGGCTGCCTGCTGCTGATCTGCCTGCAGGCGATCATCAACATCGGCGTGGTGACCGGGATCTTTCCCACGAAGGGGATGTCGCTGCCCTTCATCAGCGCCGGGCTCTCGAATCTCCTCCTGATGGGCATCCTCCTTGGAATCATCCTCAACACGCAGAGGGTGTGGGGCCGGGCGGTCCTGACGGAGCGCGCGCGCGCGATGCGGGAGGTGCTTTCATGAGCCGATTTCTCATCGCCTGCGGGGGCACCGGGGGCCACCTCTCGCCGGGAATCGCGCTCGCCGAGGCGGTGATCGGGCGCGGCCACGAGGCCACGCTGCTGATCAGCCGGAAGAAGGTCGACGAGCGCCTCATTGCCAAGTACCCGAACCTCAGGTTTGAGCGGATCCCCGGGAGCCCGTTTTCGTGGCATCCCCTCCGGATGGCCCGCTGCATCGCGTCCCAGGCCCGCGCCCTTGCTTTCTGCCTGCGCCTGGTGGCCCGGTTCCGGCCGGACGCCATCGTCGCCTTCGGCGGTTTCAGCTCGGTGGCGATCGTCCTTGCCGGACGGATCATGCGGGTCCCCGTCGCCCTCCATGAGTCCAACCGCGTTCCCGGCCTTGCGACCCGCGCGCTGGGCGGCCTCGCCCGGCGCGTCTACCTTCCCTTTGGGATCCGGCTGCGCCGGGTCGGTGCGGCCGCCACGGTGAATGTCGGGCTCCCGGTCCGCCAGGAAATCGCCCGCCTCCCGCGGGCGGAGGCCAGGGCGGCCCTTTCCCTTGACCCGAATGCCAAGGTCCTGGCGGTCCTGGGGGGCAGCCAGGGCGCGTCGGTCCTGAACGACTGGGCGCGCAGCCACCTGCCGCTTTTCTCGAGCGAGGGCGTCCAGGTCTATTGCGTGACCGGGCTGGGCAAGGGCGAGCCGGAAATCCGCGACCTGAAGACCCGGTCCGGGGCACCGGTGCGCGCGGTCTTCACGCCGTTTTGCGACCGGATGGCCGAGCTGCTCTCCGCGGCCGACCTGGTGGTGTCGCGGGCGGGGGCCGGCACCCTCGCCGAGCTGATCCGCTGCGAGACCCCGGCGATCCTCGTGCCCTATCCGCACGCGGCCAACGACCACCAGCGCGCCAATGCGGGCTTCTTCGAGAGGCAGGGCGGCGGGGTTGTCCTCGAGCAGCAGTCGCTCGACCAGCTCCACGTCGAGGTCCGCGACATCATCTTCAACGACTCGCTCCTGCGGAAGTTCTGCGGCAACCTCCGCCGGATGGACCGCGCCGACTCACTGGGCATCATGGTCAGGGACCTTGAGGAGATCGCCTCGCGCGCCACCGCATGAGACCGGCACCGCCACCGCTGCTCTTCGGCCGCCCGGCGCGGCGGATCCACTGCCTGGGGGTCGGCGGCATGGGCATGGCCCCGCTCGCGATCTACGCGGCCCACTCGGGTTTCGAGGTGAGCGGCGAGGACGACGCGCTTGCGCCGGAAGTGGGCTCCGTCCTCGCGGAGGGTGGGGTGACGGTCGGGCCGCTCCCGGAAGGCTGCGACCTGGTCGCCCACTCCACCGCGATACCAAGGGGGCATCCCGTGCTCGCGGCCGCCGCCGCCCGGCGCATCCCCATTGTCCGGCGGGGCGAACTGCTGGCGGAGCTGATGCGGGACCGCCGGCTGGTGGCCGTCTGCGGCTCGCACGGGAAGACGACGACGACCGCGATGATCGTGACAATCCTGCGGCGCGCGGGATTTCCCGCGGGCTATGTCCTCGGCGGGCTGTTCAACGACGGGACGCCGCCGGCCCGCGCGGGCTCGAACGGGTGGGTGGTCGCCGAGATAGACGAAAGCGACGGCACGATCGACGGGTTTTCCCCGGAAATCACCGTCGCCGTCAACCTCGACTGGGACCATCCCGACCGGTACCGGGGGGAGGCGGACTTCGAGGCGGCATTCGAGGCGCTCTTCGCGCGGACGACCGGACTGGTGCTGGCGAGCGACAGCTGCGCAAAGTCGCTGCGCCTGGCCGCCGGGCGGGCCGGGCGGCTCACCTTCGGGAGGAGCGGCGACTTTTCGGGCGTGGTGACCCGGGAGGAGGGGGAATTCCTGCACCTGCGCCTCGGCGGCCGGCTGCCGCCGCTGGAGGCCCTCGTGCGGGCCCGGGGTGACTTCAATGCGGCCAACGCGACGGCCGCCCTGGCGGCCGCGCAGGCCATGGGGGTGCCGCCGGCCGCCGACTCGCTCGCGGGCTTTCCGGGGGTCCGGCGGCGCCAGGCCATCCTGCGGGCGGCCGGCGGGCTCACGGTGATCGAGGACTACGCCCATCATCCCGGCGAGATACGGGCGCTCCTCGCGAGCCTCCGCGGGCGCATCCCCGGGGACAGCGGCCGGCTCATTGCCGTCTTTCAGCCGCACCGCTACAGCCGGACAGCCGCGTTCAAGGCGGAATTTGCCGCGGCGCTCTCCCTGGCGGACCGCATCCACCTGCTCGATGTCTACCCGGCCGGAGAAAATCCGATTGCAGGCGGGACGACAGCCGACATTTATGCGGAAATGAAGCGAAACGCGGCGGCTCTCCCGGTGGATTATCTCCCGGGCGGAGGCGCCGGGCTGTCCCGGGCCCTTTCCCGGGAGGCGCGGCCCGGGGACCTGGTCGCCTTTGTCGGCGCCGGGGACATCGACCGGATTGCGCGCGAGTGGACGGCGGAGCTGGACGCGGCCGCGGGCCGCGCGGCGTCATGGGACGCGCTCGCCGCGGAGCTGCGCAGGGCTCTTTCGCCCGGATCGGCCCTCCGGCGGGAGGAGCCGCTCGGGCCGCGGACGACGATCGGGGTGGGCGGCGCGGCGCGCCTTTACGCCGAGCCGGCCGGCCCCGCCGACCTCGGGCTTCTCCTGGCGGCGGCTCGCTCCCGGCGAATCGGGATATTCGTCCTCGGACGCGGGTCCAACCTGATCATCCCGGACGAGGGTGTCGACGCCCTGGTCATCTCCTTCTCCAAGCCGGCCTGGGCCGCCTTCGAGCCGCTCCCCGACGGGCGCCTGCGGGTGGGCGCCGGTCTGCGGCTCAAGCAGCTCTGCGGCTCCGCGGCGGCCGCCGGCCTGCCGGGTTTCGAATTCCTCGAGGGCATCCCGGGCAGCGTCGGGGGCGCGCTGCGGATGAACGCGGGCGCGATGGGCGGGTGGATGTTCGACGTCGTCGACGAGGTCGACATCATGCGGGAGGACGGCTCCCTGGCCACGCTGCGGCGGGCGGAAATGCACGTGGACTACCGGCACTGCGCGGAGCTGCACACCGCGATCGCGCTCGGGGCGGTTCTCAGGCCGAAGGCAGCCGGCGAGGCGGGTCCGGGACCGGCGGCGATCAGCCGCCAGATCGACGCCTACCGTCGAAAGCGCCACGAGAGCCAGCCCCGGGAGCCGAGCGCCGGCTGCATCTTCCGCAATCCCCCGGGCGGCTCGGCCGGCCGGCTCATCGAGGAGTGCGGGCTGAAGGGGGAGAGGGTCGGCGATGCCGAGGTTTCCCCGGTCCACGCGAACTTCATCATCAATCGCGGGCAGGCGACGGGCGCGGACGTCCTCGAGCTCGTGCGCCGGGTCCGCGACCGGGTGCGCCGGACGAGCGGGGTCACGCTGGAGCCCGAGGTGCTCCTCTGCGGGCGGAAATGGGAGGATGTGCTTTGAAGGAGGCGACCACCAACCCCCTGGCGCGAAGCTGGCGGGACATTCCGCAGAACGTGAAGCCCCGGGCGATGTCGCGGGAGGGGCGGCGCCGGGTGAAGCTGCGCGCGCTCCGGATCGCGGCGGCCGCCGGGGTGATCGGCCTGGCGGGTTGGGGGGCCTGGGAGGTGACCGCGGCCCTCCGCAGCCAGGGCGGCCTTCCCGGCGCGGCCGGCGGCGCCGCGCCCGTCAGGGAACTCTCGCTTTCGACCGACGGGGTCCTCGACAAGGCGTGGCTGGCGCGGACCCTCGCCCTTCCGCCGGACGCATCCCTCATGGATCTGGACCTGGAGGGCCTCCGCGCGCGGCTGCTCGCGAGCGGGCAGGCCAGGAGCGCGGCCATCGTGCGAAAATTCCCGTCCACCCTGGCGGTTTCCCTGTCAGAGCGCTCCCCGGTCGCGCGCCTGGCGGCGCCCGGCGCCGGTCCCGGCGATCCCGCGCTCCTCGTCGCCCGCGACGGGGTATCGTACCAGGGGACTGGATACGATCCCGCCATGACCGGGTCGCTGCCCTGGCTGGTGGGCGAGAGCGCCCCCGGCCCCGGGGGCCGCCCCGCGCCGATTCCCGGCATGGGCACGGTGGCCGAGCTTCTCTCCCGCGCCCAGCTCGAGGCAGGGCCGATCTACCGGTCGTGGAAGTCCATCGATGTCTCCCGGCTGGAAACCGACGGCGAGATCGTCGCCCTCACCCGCGACGGCCTTCGCGAGACCTTCGGGGCGCAGGAGGACTTTTACCGGCAGCTGGCGAAGCTGGACCTGCTGCTGGACGCGGCCGCCGGCAAGCCCGGGGAGGTCATCCGCGACATCAACCTGTCGCTCGGGGGACAGGTGTCGGTCGCATTGGCGCCGGTCCCCGCGCCGGTCCCCGGCGCGGCCCCGGGCCCGGCATCGGTTTCCGGCAACCCTCCTTCGGCCCCGTCCCCCGCCCCCGTCCTCCAATTCCACATCAACTAGAGTGAGCTCAAGCCACACATTCATCGGCGCCGTCGAGATCGGCACCTCCAAGGTAAGCGTCCTGGTCGGCCAGCACACCGGCCGGGAGCTGGCGATCATCGGCCGGGGCGAGTGCCCGGCAAGCGGGGTCATCAAGGGGACGGTCGTCGACTACAAGGCGGCGAGCGACTGCACCCACGCGGCCGTCGAGCAGGCCGAGCGCGACGCCGGGGAGCGCATCGATTTCGTATTCCTGGCGCAGACCGGCAGCCACCTGGAGGGATTCTACAACGAGGCCTCGGCGAGCGTGAAGGCGGCCGACAACATGATCGACCGGGACGACATCCGGACCGTCTGCGAGCTGGCGATGTCCAAGGAGCTCCCCGCGGGGAGGGTGGTGGTCCGGCACCTGCGGCGGCCCTTCCGGGTGGACGGGCGCCTGGTGCCGACCTCGCCGGAGAACCTGGTCGGCCAGAGGCTCGAGGTCGGCTATTGGACGGTGCACGGCCAGGAGCAGCGCCTGGCCGACAACATGCACGTGATCCGTGGATTCAACCTCGAGGTGCGCGAGCTCGTCCTCTCGAGCCTCGCCTCGGGCCACATGGTCACGACCCCTGAGGAGCGCCAGCACGGGGTCCTCGTCCTGGACATCGGCGCGGGAACGACCGACTACGTGCTTTACCGCGACGGCGCCCCGCACACCACCGGCGTCCTGGCGATCGGGGGCACCCACCTGACCAATGACCTGGGGGTCGGCCTGCGCCTCACCCATTCGCAGGCTGAGAAGCTCAAGCTGCGCTTCGGGCGCGCCCTCCCGCACACCCGCGACAAGGCGGAAAAAGTCTGGCTCGACGGCAATTACTCGATCGGCGACCGGCAGTTCCCGCGGCACACGATCGAGCAGGTCACTTCCGCGCGTTTCTGGGAACTGCTCGAGGTGGTGAGAAGGAAGCTCGGGAACGCCTTCAGCCCCGAGACCTGCCCCGGCGGGGTGGTGCTGACCGGCGGCACCGCCAAGCTGCCGGGGGCCGCCGAGTGCGCGGGGAAGATCTTCGGGATACCGGCCCACCTGGGCGAAACCCCCGCCTGGATCGCGCAGGACCTGCGCGACCCGGGTTACCACACGGCCCTGGGGCTCCTTTACTACGGCATCAACTCCCACGCTGAGCGGGCCCCCTCCGGCCGGCGCCGCGCCGGGTTCCTCGGCTCAATCGGCCGCCTGTTCTCCAGCACATGAGCGCCAACGAACTTCCCCTGGAAAATCACCTGCTCGCCGACCGCACGGTCGCGATCAAGCTGGTCGGCGTCGGAGGCGCGGGCTCGAACGCGGTGGACCGGATCAAGATGGAGAACCTCGACCGGCTCCAGCTGGCCGTCATCAACACCGACCACCAGGCGCTGTCCAGCTCGCCGGTGCAGGACAAGGTCCTGATCGGCATGGGCGTCACCCGGGGCCTGGGCGCGGGCGGCGATCCGGAGCTCGGCCGCGACGCGGCCGAGGCGGACCGGGAGAAGATTGCCGCAGTGGTCAGGGACTGCGACCTGGTATTCCTCCTTGCGGGAATGGGCGGGGGCACCGGGAGCGGCGCGGCCCCCATCGTCGCCGAGATCGCCGCCGAGGAGGGCGCGCTGGTGATCGCCTTTGTCACCCTCCCGTTCAGCTTCGAGGGGGGGCGCCGGCTCAAGCAGGCGGAGGACGGCCTCCGGGGCCTCCGGCAGTTCTGCGACGCCGTCATACCCCTTCCCAACGACGTCCTGCTCCAGGAGGGCGCCGAGAACGAGACGGTGCTCGATTCGTTTGCCCGGGCGGACGCGTGGATCGGCCGGGGCGTCAAGTCGATCTGGGCGATGCTGTCGAAGACCGGCCTGATCAACCTGGACTTCGCGACCATCCGCCAGGTCTTCCAGCACCGGGGCGGAAAGACGCTCTTCGGGCTGGGCGAGGGCTCCGGGCCGAACGCCGTGGCGGACTCGATCGCCAGCCTGAAACTCTGCCCGCTGCTTCACACGCCCGAGTTTTCGCGGAAGGCCGACCGCCTGCTCGTGAACATCATGGGCGGGACCGACCTGGCGCTTCCGCGGGTCAACGAGATCATGGGGGCGATCGCCGATCAGTTCGGCCGGGACTCGAACATCGTGATGGGCGCGGTGATCGACGAGGCGATGCAGAACCGGGTCGAGATTTGCGTGCTGGGGACAAGTGACATGGGGGGACGCGCGGTCTCGCTGCGCCGGCAGGCGGGCAAGACCCGCACCCCGGAAGCCGCGGCGCCGGCGGCGGCCGAGACGGACCGGCTGCTCGCGGAGGAACCGGCTTCCCCGGCGCCCGTCACGGAGGCGCGCAAGCCGGAGAAGGCCCGGGGAAGCGCCAATCCGCCGGCCCCCGTTGCCGACCAGGAGGAATTCGGCTTTGGCGAGCTGGAGAGCCGCGGCCATTTCGAGAAGACCGACCGAAACCTCTTCGACGGCCAGGACCTCGACGTGCCGACCTACCTTCGCAAGGGGATCAAGATTTTGCTTTCGTAGGAATGTAGCCCGGGGATCGATGGTGCCGGGGTCCGAGACCCCGGACCGGCCTCTGGGAGGCCGGCTACAATAAGGCCGGCTACAACGGAACCGACAAGGGGCCTAGCCCGAATCTTTCATGAAGCACAGGCGAATCTCGTCAAAATTCCGGGCATAAAAACCCTCATGCTCCCTCTATGGCCTCACGAGGCCACCTTCGGTCGCCTTCGGGCTTTTCTGCTCCGGACTTTTTGACGATCTTCATCCTGTGTTCAT